>CANFPJ010000036.1 GCA_947448885.1 Comamonadaceae bacterium | reverse complement strand
GGAGACGGCTGACTTGGTCAAGCTGAGCGCGGCCAGGGTGGCGTCTTTGACCACCGACCAAGTGGTGGCCTTGACGACCACGCAATTGGCGGCCATGGGCACGAACCAAGTCAGTGGCATGGGCACCGATCAGGTGGTGGCCTTGACCACGGGCCAAGTGGCGGCATTGACCACCGCACAGGTGCGAAACTTGACGACCAACCAATTGGTGGCCTTGACCACCGACCAGGTGGGCGCGATCGAGACGGGCGATCTGAATGCGCTGAGCTCCAGCAGCTTGCGTGCCCTGACGACCGACCAAGTGGGTGCTTTGAGCACAGCCCAGTTGACCGGTTTGACCACCGCGCAGCTGGAGAAGATGTCAACGGCCCAAGTGGCCGCATTGAGCACCGACCAGGTGGTGGCACTGACCTCGACCCAGCTCAACAGCTTGACCACGGCGCAGACTGCCGCACTGACCAGCGATCAACTGGCTGCGATTGAAACCGCTGATTTGGCAGTGCTGAGTTCCTCGGAATTGCGTTCACTGACCACTGAGCAGGTGATGTACCTGAGCACCGACCAAGTGGTGGCACTGACCTCGACCCAGCTCAACAGCTTGACCACGGCCCAAATATCGGTGTTGACCACCGACCAGTTGGTGGCGATGGAGACCGCTGATTTGGCGGTGTTGAGCTCGACCGTGTTGCGTGCCCTGACCAGTGACCAGATCGTGGCCTTGAGCACCGATCAGGTGGTGGCATTGACCTCGGCCCAGCTCAACAGCTTGACCACAGCCCAAGTGTCCGCACTGAGCACGGATCAACTGGCCGTCATCGAAACCGCTGACATGGCCGCAGTGACAACCGCAGCCTTGACGTCGTTGACCACCAATCAGCTGGCTGGCTTGAGCACCGACCAATTGGTGGGGCTGACAACCACGCAGGTCAGATCCATCCTCACCAGCCAGTTGGCAGCGTTGAGCACGGATCAGGTGGTGGCTTTGACATCGGCTCAGCTCAACAGCTTGAGCACCGCCCAGGCAACGGCCTTGACCACCGACCAATTGGCGGCCATTGAAACCGCGGACATGGCGGTGTTGGCTTCAACACAGTTGCGCGCCTTGACCACCGATCAAGTGGTGGCGTTGAGCACGGACCAAGTCGTGGCTTTGACCTCGACCCAGCTCAACAGCTTGACCACGGCCCAAACGGCCGCGATGTTGACCTCACAACTCACTGCCATTGAGACGGCTGACGTGGCTGGCTTGAGCTCCACGGGTTTGCGTGCCCTGACCACCGACCAGGTGGCGGCCTTGACCACCGACCAAGCGGTTGCGTTGACCACAGCGCAGATGAACAGCTTGACCACGGCGCAAGTGTCGGCATTGACCACCGCCCAGTTGGTGGCCATTGAGACGGCTGACGTGGCTGGCTTGACTTCCACCACCTTGCGTGCTTTGACCACCGATCAGTTGGCATCTCTCACCACCGACCAGGTGGTGGCGATGACGACGGCTCAGGTGAGCAGACTCAGTGTGGACCAAGTGGCCGCCTTGAGCACCGACCAAGTGGTGGCATTGACATCGACGCAGCTGAACAACTTGAGCACCGCACAAGCAGCTGCCCTGACGGTTGACCAACTCAAAACCATCGAGACCGCCGACATCGCGGTTTTGGCTTCCACACAGTTGCGCGCCTTGACCACCGATCAGTTGGTCTCCATGACCACCGACCAAGTGGTGGCGCTGACATCTGCACAGCTCAACAGCTTGACGACGTACCAAGTCTCTGGTTTGGCAACCAGCCAGTTGGTGGCGATTGAAACCACTGATTTGGCCGAGATCAGCTCCAGTGTGTTGCGTGCCCTGACCACCGACCAGTTGACTGCCTTGACCACCGACCAAGTGGTGGCCTTGACTTCGACACAAATCAACAGCCTCACCACAGCGCAGTTGTCGGCCATCACCACCAGTCAATTGGTGGCGATTGAAACCGCAGATGTGAACGCCTTGACCAGCGCCACTGTGCGGGCCATGAGCACCGACCAAGTGGCGGCCTTGACGACCGATCAAGTGGTGGCTTTGAACACGCTGCAAGTGGCCAACTTGACCACCGCGCAAGTGGCGGCCATCACCACCGATCAGTTGGTGAAGATGGAAACCACGGATGTGGCCCGGTTGAACTCTGCCAGTGTGGCGGCCATGACGACCACGCAAGTGGCAGCCTTGACCACCGACCAGTTGGCGGCATTGACATCCAGTCAAGTCACCAACCTGAGCACGGCGCAAGTGGCTGCCCTGACCACGGACCAAGTCGTGGCCTTGAGCAGCAGCCAAGTGTCCAAACTCAGCAGTGCTCAGCTTGCGGCTTTGACCACCAGCCAATTGGCGGCCCTGGAAACCACGGACGTTGCGGTCATTAGCACCACCGCATTGGCCGGCATGACCACCGACCAGTTGGTGGCTTTGACCACCGATCAGTTGGTGTCCATCTCCACTGCGCAAGCAGCCAGCCTGAGCAGTATGCAACTGAGTGCCTTGACCACCAGCCAATTGGTGGCCCTGGAAACCCGCGACGTGTCCAAACTCAGCTCGGACGCTGTCAATGCGATGACCACCGACCAAGTGGTGGCCTTGACCACTGACCAGGTGACGGCTTTGTCCGTGAGCCAGTTGGCCAACCTGGGCACCACGCAAGCGGCCGTTTTGACCACCGATCAAATCGTGGCTTTGACAACCGCACAAGCGGCTGCATTGGGAAGTACGCAGATTGCAGCTTTGAGCACAGCCCAATGGGTGGCGGTTGAAACCCGGGATGTGGCCAAACTGACTTCTGCGGCATTGGCCGGGTTGACCACCGATCAAGTGGTGGCCATGACGACCGATCAACTGGTGGCCTTGTCTGCCGCACAGATCGGCGCAGTGGGCACCACCCAATTGGTGGCCTTGAGCACCGACCAAATCGTGGCCCTCACCACAAGCCAGGCCGCAGGTTTGACTTCCGCCCAAGCGAAAGCCTTGACCACCGACCAGTTGGTGGCCATGGAAACCCGTGACTTGGCCAAACTGACCTCTGCCGCTGTCAATGCGCTGACCGCTGGGCAAGTGGTGGCCATCACCACCGACCAGTTCCAAGCCATGTCGGTCACCCAGATGGCCAATTTGGGCACCACGCAAGTCGCAGCCCTTTCCACAGACCAAGTGGTGGCCTTGACCTCGGCGCAAGTGGCCAGTTTGGGCAGCACGCAAATAGCGGCCCTCACCACCGATCAGCTGATCAAGATGGAAACCGCTGATGTGGCCAAGTTGAGCAGTGCGGCCATCAATGGTTTGACCTCTGACCAGGTGATCGCCCTGACCACGGATCAAGCTGTGGCATTGACCGCGTCTCAGTTGGGCAATTTGGGAGCAGCCCAAGCGGCACAGATGACCACGGACCAGTTGATCGCCTTGACCACCACGCAAGTGGCCAGTTTGGGCTCCACCCAGCTTGCTGCCTTGACCACAGCACAGTTGGTGGCGGTGGAAACCCGTGATGTGGCGGTGTTGACGGCCACGGCACTCAAGGGCATGACCACGGCGCAAGCGGCGGCTTTGACCACGGATCAAGTGGTGGCATTGAGCACAGCACAAGTGAGCAACTTGAGCACGGCGCAACTCGCTGCATTGACGACGAAACAGGTGGTGGCGTTGACCACCACCCAGGCGGCGACGATCAGTGGGACACAAATTGCGGCCCTGACCACCTACCAATTGGTGGCCATGGAGACCCGTGATTTAGCCAAGCTCAGAGCCGCGGCCGTGCCTTCCATCACGACCGCCCAGATGGCCGCCCTGACCTCAGATCAGGCGGTGGCTTTGACCACCACCCAACTGGCGGCCTTGACCTCGGCGCAGCTCAAAGCGATGACCACATTGGATCTGCAGGCGATGACCACCACCCAAGTGGCGGCTTTGTCGGCAACCCAAAAAGCGGGCCTGTCCACCTTGCAGTTGTCAGCCCTGAACAGCTGATCGCTGAAGCGATGACCCCACCCTGAGGCCCTTTGGGCCCCAGGGTGTCGGGTTTTTGTTGCTGGAACGGCCAGGATTTGCCGCTTGTGCCACGGGGCATGGGCGACTTCGTTTTTAAAAATAAATTTTTAGCGTTAATAAAAAATACAAAATATTGTTTAAGTATTCAATTGCGACTTGCCGGTGTTGATTGGGGCGGTGGGATTTTGGATTGGTGTGCAACTTGCTTGCCAAAATCCATAAATCACCTCAAATTAGCCCATGAATGCCCGAAATCCCGTTTTTGAAGCGCCTGACACGCCAGTAAAGCCTGATATTCACGCTCAAGCTGCTGCCTGGCTGGCGCAAGCGCAGCAGGCCCAAATGGGTTTGGGGCAGTTGTTTGAATGTGCAGAGCAATTGCAAGTGGCGGGACAGCAGCCCCTGGTGCTGCAACTGTATGAAGTCTGGCTGGCCCACACCCAAGACCCCAACAAGCACATGGCGTCGTTCAACCACGGCTCCATGTTGCAGAGCATGGGCATGACCGATCAAGCCCATTCAGCCTACAAGCAATGTGTGGAATGGGCACCTCGCTTCGGTCAGGCCTATATCAACCTGGGCTTGATTTATGAAAAAAAGGGCTTGCGTGATCAGGCGGTTGAAACTTGGTCCACTTTGGTGGGCATGCGTTTGCTGAAAGATCCGCCAGCCAATGACATGTTGGTGATGGCACTCAACCACATTGGGCGGGTGCATGAAGACCAACGTCAATATGTCTTGGCCGAGCAAGCCATGGCGCAAAGTTTGGCGCTGAACCCCAAGCAAAAGGGCGTCATCCAACATTGGGCACATATTCGGCAGAAATCCTGTAAATGGCCGGTGTTCAAAAACTTGCCTGGGATTTCCCCGCATGAAATGCTGATGGCCACATCCCCTTTGGCCATGCTGGCCATGAGCGACGACCCGGTGCAGCAGTTGCTGACCGCCCATGCGTTTGTCGAGCGCACTTACAGTTTCAGCCAAGAGTATTTGAGCAAAGGCCGTCAATACCGGCATGAACGTTTGCGCCTCGGCTACGTGTCTGGTGACCTGTGTGTCCATGCGGTGGGCTTGTTGTTGCCCGAGTTGCTAGAGCACCATGACCGCAGCAAGTTTGACATCTATGCCTATGATTTCAGCCCAGAAGATGGCACGGCGCACCGCCAACGTTTGAAAACCGCCTTCACCCATTGGCGCAGCATCCACAGCATGAAAGACCGCGATGTGGCTGAGTTGGTCATGGCCGATGAAATTGACGTCCTGATAGATCTGCATGGCTTGAGTGCCGGTGCCCGGCCTGGAATATTTGCCTTGCACCCGGCGCCCACCCAGGGAACGTATTTGGGCTTCATCGGCACCACAGGCATGCCTTGGTTTGATTTTGTGATCACCGATGCTTACGCCTTGCCGCCAGCATTGGAGCCCTATTTCACCGAAAAACCCTTGCACGTGGACGGCAGCTTTATCCCTATCAATGCCGATCCGGAACCTGTGGTGCCTGTTCAGCGTGCCGAATTTGGCTTGCCTGACAAAGCCTTTGTCATGACCTCATTTGGCAATGTGTACAAAATCAATCCAGATATGTTTGCCTGTTGGATGCGCCTGCTGCGACGGATTCCGAATTCGATTTTGTGGCTGATGGACGACAACCCACGCACCACCGAGTCGCTCAAAGCCGAGGCCCAAAAGCACGGCATGGCCGCGGACCGCCTGGTCTTTGCCACCCGCAGCGCCCACAGCCAATACCGCGCCAAACTGGCCTTGTCTGACGTGTTTTTGGACAATTACCCGTACAACTGTGGCTCAACCACCCGCGACGTGCTCAATGCCGGTGTGCCGCTGGTGACGCTGAGTGGCAAAACCATGGTGTCGCGCATGGGTGGCAGCATCTTGACGGCTTTGAACCTGTCGCAATGGATCGCGCAAGACCTGCAAGCCTACGAAGACAAAGTGGTGGCCTTGTCAAACGACGGCGATCAGTTGGGTTTGATCAAAAAAGAACTGGGCTTGCGCATTGCCCATGCGCACCAGCAGCCCAAGCGATTGACCCGCTCCATTGAAAAAGGCTTGCTGGCGTTCCACCGACAAAACCAAGAGCGTGAGCTGTGAAGGAGATCCGATGAGCTTGCAAAACAAAGCCCTGTCTTTGCGGGTTGAGGGGTGGCGCGGCATCAGCCATTCCTACGCCTTGGTCAATCAATTTCAATTGTTGGCGTTTCAAAAGCATGGATTGGCCCGCGTTCAACATGTGGACATGCCCTTCATCATGGCCCATTGGGGTGCTGGTCAAAACTCCGCTGGTTTCACCGAGGCCGATCAAAGTCTGTTGGCCGACCAGTCCACACCGGTCATGGCCCAAGCGGTGTATCGGATTTTTGCCCCGCTGGAGCTGGTGGCGCATGCCAGTTTGCCCACACTGACTTTTGTGGTCACGGAATTTGGTTTGGATACCGACCGTCATCCGGACGGTTTCGCCGATGCATACGCGTCGCGTGGTGGGCGTATCCACACGCCCAGCCAGTGGAGCAAGCAACGTTTGCTGGCCAACGGTGTTCCTGAATCCATCATCCACGTGGTGCCGCATGCTGCGGATGAGCAATATTTTTTTCCGATGGATGCCCAAGGCATTGCCTTGAACCGCCAGAACCTGGGCCTGGATGAAGACGATGTGGTGCTCCTCAACGTGGGCACACACCATTGGAACAAGGGCTTGGACGTATTGCTCAAATCTTTTGCAGTGGCGCGGCAACACAATAAACGCCTGAAGCTGGTGTTGAAAGATCAGCGCTCAACCTATTTGATGAACTCTGAGTCCTACGTTCACCAAATTTTGAACGACATCGGGATGTCTGATGCCGATCTGATGCCATCCATTCGGTTGATATCAGGCCACTTGAATTTGGCCCAATTGAATTGTTTGTACAACGCCGCCGATGCCTACGTGACCCCATATAGAGCAGAAGGTTTTAATTTGCCGGCCCTGGAGGCCCAATCCTGTGGCACACCAGTGGTGGCCACGCGGGGTGGCGCCACAGATGATTTTTTGACGGGTGAGCGTTATCACCCCATCGACGGTGTGTTGATGGAAAACGCAGTGCTCAAAGAGCACCTGACCCTCAATGCCTATGTGGAACCCAGCGCCGATCAATTGACCGCCTTGCTCAGCCAATTGAGCCGCAAAAAGGCCATGACCCAGGTGCAACCGCGCTTGAGTTGGGCCGATGTGTGTCGCCAATTGCTGGCCATCTATTGAGCCATGGGCATGTCCGCTTTGATGATTTATTGCGATGGCGGTATTGGCAACCGGATCAATGCATTGTTGTCAGGATTGGCGGTGGCCAGGCATTTCAAGCTGGATTACCAAGTGCATTGGCCTGTGAACAATTGGTGTGCCGCTGCATTTGAAGATATTTTCAGCAAGCCAGAGCCCATCAGCCTGTTGTCCTTGAAGGATTTGCAGGGGCAAATGGGTGATGCGGTCATGCTCTTGCACGATGACATTGCCTCAAAAGCCTTGGGATGTGGGTTTGCATCGGCCTATGCCTATGCATCGATGGAAGATTTCGCGGCCAAGGCCCTTGGCCAAGGGCGGGCGGTGTTTTTTTACCCAGCCTTGATGCCGGATTGGGTGCCCATGGGGTCCATCCATGAAGTGCTGCGCAGTTTGGAATTTTCCGAGCCGATTCGCCTTGCCGCCATGGATTTCATGCGTGACGTGCTGCAGGGGCCTTTCCATGGCATTCATTTGCGCCGCACTGACTTGACGGTGGGATTGACAGACTTGGAGGTCCATCAACTGGTCAGTCAACACAAAGATGCCCGGTTTTATGTTTGCTCTGACGACCCATTGGCGGAAGCACTGGCCAGCGCCCATCCGAATGTGCACAGCAGGCCGAAAACACACCACGTTGAGAAGAAAACCGCTGGCGCATGGACTCAAACCTGTGCTGATGACGATGGCCGTATTTACAACGGCAACATTCAGCGCGGGCGAGCGTCGGTGATGGAGGCCACGATTGACATGTTGATCTTGGCGCAGTCCCAAATTGTGGGTTTCTCGGGCTCTACTTTTCAACGCATGGCCAGACTGATCGGCGACATTCATCCTTTGCTGCCATGGGATAAACCGGCCACCTTGCCATTTGTCAGTAGCAAGGAGATCAAAAGGCAATTGGAAGCCCGTGTGCTGCCTTTGGATTCTTTGTTACAGGTCTGCAATTCGGTGGGAATTGGCGGGCGCGTGGACCAAGCCATTGAATTGTTGCAAGAGGGCACCAAGTTTTTTTCAGGCACCGAGCTGTGTACATTGCTGCACACCTTGGCGGTGTTCCATTTGAACCAAGGCCAGGCGCAAATAGCCCGGGTTCACCTGCGCCATGTTTTGGCACAAGAGCCCCATCGCAGCTCATCTTGGCTGCATGCGGCTTATGCAGACCTGCTCGTGAATGACCTGCCCCAGGCCAGCGCATCCATGCGTTCTTTTGCCGCTTGTGATCAAGGGAATGTAAGTCATGCCGATCAAGCATTGATGGACTTTTTAAGTTCCCGCGTGCCCATTTGAATTCGACGATTGAAAGCGACCTATGAACAACAGCACTTATGCGCCGAATTCGGCCCCTTTGCTCCAAGATTTTGACTTTGGAGAGGACTTGACCGCATTGCACATGTACCACTTGATCGGCAAGCACAGCCCCATGATTTTGGAAATTGGCGCCAATTGCGGCCAATCCACCGTGACCTTCATGGAACAAATGCCCAACGCCACCGTGCATTGCTTTGAACCCGACCCTCGGGCCATTGGCAAGTTCAAGGCCATGGTTCAACACCCCAATGTCCATTTGATAGAAGCCGCAGTGGGTGCCAATTCTGGCTATGTGATGTTCAATCAAAGCTCTGGCGCAGAACACATTGACCCCGCCGGCTGGGATCATTCAGGGTCGATTCGCAAACCCAAAACCCATTTACAAGCCTTTCCAGGCGTTAAATTTGAAAAGCAAATTCCGGTTCCTTTGATCCGATTGGACGACTGGACCCAAGAGCATCAAATTGGCGAAGTGGACTTCATTTGGGCCGATGTGCAAGGTGCGGAAAGCGATTTGATTTTGGGCGCACAAGAAACCTTGCGCCGGACGCATTATTTCTACACAGAATTCAATGATGACGAGCAATATGAAGGCCAAATCAACTTTGAGACCCTCAATGCCTTGATGATGAGTTTGGGATTTGGCTTGTTACACAAATACCCCAATGACGCAATTTTCGTTAATTTAAAATAATTTATTGCATGCGCATTGGATATTTTCCGATTTGCCAGAGATTCTGAATCGTAAAAACTGAAGCTCCGACAATTCTTGGTATTACTTTGCGCAGAAGCATTCAATTTGGATAGATTAACTTCTAAGTCCAGAATGGTTGGAATATTTCTTTATTTAATTTTTCCAAATAAATCCGCAATTACGTATCAAGTACAAGAACGAATTTGGATTTTTGCAATTCATAGTGATTAGGTTCATTCAGATAAACACTCTCTTCTTGGTTTGGAATATTCTTAAAAACTGCCAAACCGTTTACATCGTGGCCGAATTGAGATACGTTCCCACCATCTAGAACGTATTGCCAAACAGCCTGCGTGTAAACAATCGGTCCAGTGAATGAGACCACTGCATGCAGGACATTTTCAAATTTACGATTGGCATAGAAGTGGGCATGCTCCACGATCAAGTCAATCACGCCTTTTAAGATGGGGTGTTCAGCTCTAAACGCCAGGAACCACTGTAGAGCAATATTTTTTGGCGTAAATATTTTGTCGCAAGGAAGCTCCCTGTTCATAAAAAAGATTGCGCTGGGCCATCCCTCGTGCCAACTAAAGTTTTTAAGCTCATTTTCTTCAAATGAAATCATTTCCGCAATGTCTGCGGGGATGCTGTTTAAATTAAAAAGCAATGCCGAGTCTATATCCAAATAAATTCCGCCATATTTATAAAGAATGCAATAGCGCCAAATATCGGCTTTAGAAGGGCCAAACTGTGCGCCTTTATAAATTGGATATATTGGATGCTTTCCCCAATTCTCCAGCATAAAGTCATCCATCTCTTGGTCACCGTGAAAGTGAAAATCAAATTCAGGATGCTTAGAGCGATAAACACGCATCCATTCTGCGTGCTGTTGATCAAACAATGATGTTTTATAAGTCTGAAAGAAATTCCGTGGTATCAGCGGTGGATTTTCTTTTGAAATGCTAGCCGGCGTATAAAAAGATCTGATATCGATGAGTTCGGGAAAATTCGACATCAATGGTTTTCCTTGTCATTGAGCACGCTTTTGATCAGCCATCGCACTGACCATCTGATTCAAAGAATGGACTTCAGCAATCAACTCAGGGGTATCTGGGTGATGCTGCAGACCCAGCGTCAAAACATTCAGGGCCGCTTCATATTCCATGCGTTGCTTCAAGGCATGAACCAAAACTTGATAGGTGAGGGCATCGGTGCGTTGCTCGCGGATGGCCAGCAGCATCAACAGGTGCTCGATGACCATGTCCCAATCTTCCCGGATGGCCGCCAACAAGCCGCAAATGGCCAGCATGTCTTCGCTTTCTGGATAGATGGACATGCCCGCATCACCCAAGGCATGGGCCAAGTCGTGGTGGGCTGGGTCGGCCAATAAAACCTGGATGGTTTCCCGAATCTCTTGGGGCTCAAAGCGTTTGATCAAGCCTTGTTGAAAAAACTGGGTGGCCAGCTTCTGGTCAAGCATCTGTTGATATAGAGACATGGTTTCCTCCAACGGGTGACCAGCAAAATGCCGGTCTTTCCAAGCATCAAGCAATTAGCATTCCAGCCGATGGCGGCAATGGATGGCCCCATTGCCGCACCCAATGGTGAGCTTAAGGATTCAAAAGACGGGCTGGCGGCAATCTTTCCTTGAAAACAGGCCGCCCATGACCTTCCCTTGCCGCTTGGGAGCAGCGGCAAGGGCGGCAATGCAGCGGCAAAGAGGCAAATATGCGCCGCATGGCAAGGTGAAAGATTGCCAATTTGTCAAAGAGTCGACATTTCCATCTCTCCGATGAAACATGGGCCGTCCATTCACCTGAAGTTGGGTCTGAAAATTGAATTTGATTGAAAAGTAGTCTTAAAAAATTAGATATAGCCTTTTAGATTTCAAATAAAAGGAATCAAGGGGCATCAACACACATTTGTTTTCAGTGGTGAAACCTGGCATTGAGTTTGCTTAGTAGGGTACATGGCCCCAGGCCAGTGTGCAAGCAATCTTAACTTTCATCAGGAGTAAGCCATGACTGTATTGGCCCAGGAAATCATCACCAGCGCTCAAGTCGGCCGCATGTTGAGCGACCGCGAAGTTTCTCGTTTCAAGCCCGCGGAAATCCGCGAAGCCATTCAAACCTTGGTCACCGAAGGCAAAGACGGCTTGGCCATCGCCTTGGGCGACGCTGGTTTGAGTTTGTACCCCGACAGCGAAGACATTTTGGCGATCACCGGCTTATTGGCCCTGATGCGCCAAGAGTGGTCATTGGCCGTTGAATTGATGGACCAGTTGCGCGATGTCCAACAAGACAAAACACCCCCCTTTACCTATGTGATGTTGGTGCGTGCTTTGCGTTGCAACCTGGACCCGGTGCGTGCACTGGAAGTGGTCAACCAAGGCTTGGCCAAGTACCCAGACCAAATCGAGCTGGCGGCAGAAAAGCTGATATTGAAAGATTTCAGCACTGCGTCCAGCGCTCAAGAAACGTCAGAACATTGACAGGATCTTCCAGTGTGGACAGAAGTGCTGAATGTTTTCACAGCTAAGAACCAAAGCATTCTTCACAAAGCTACACAGAAAACCCAAATCAGACTTAATGAACCCAGTAAATCGTCCAGGTGCATGCGAATCGAAAAGCTAGCAGTAGGCACAGGACTTGCATAACACCTTGAAAGATTGACTGAAGTTAGTCAGGAGAAACCAAAATGGCAGTGATCAATACCAACGTTAAAGCATTGTTCTCGCAGGCGGCGCTCAAATTGACCGAGCGCAACCAGCAAGTCTCGATGCAGCAGTTGTCGACCGGCAAGCGCATCAACTCGTCACGTGACGATGCAGCAGGTATGGCCATTGCCACGCGCATGACCCAGCAAATTCGCAGCTTGAACCAAGCGGTGCGCAATGCGGGTGACGCCATCACGCTGATTCAAACGGCGGAAGGCGCGACCAGCGAAATCACCGACATGATGCAGCGCATGCGTGAGTTGGCGATCCAGGCCTCCAACGACACCAACAACAACGAGCAGCGCAGCTACTTGGACCTGGAGTTCCAGCAGCTGAAAAAGCAAATCGTTCAAATTGCCAACAACACCGAGTGGAACGGCTTCCCCGTGTTGAACGGCACCACGGGTGAACGTGTGGGCATTCGGCCGGTGTACAAAACCACCTCTGAGCCTGCTGTGACGACTGCACTGTCGGTTGTGGCTGGTGAACCCACATCAACATCTGTCAGCATTGGCGCCCTTGGCACAACAGAGACCAATCGTGTCACATTCAATGCGATGAATCCAGGCGAAACGGTGATCATGGGTGGGTTGAAATACACCACTGATGTGTCCAACAGCGCGGGCGAAGTGGCAGAAGCGTTTGCCAACCTCAAATTACCGGAAGCGCCGATCATTGATGGCAGTGAAGTTACTTTCCAAGCCTTGAAGGCCGGCCAAGTGGTGACCCTGAATGGCTTGTCTTTCACGGCCAGCATGGATTTGCTGGCAGACCAAGTGGCACATGCTTTTGAGTCATTGAGCGACTTAGCGACCACGGGTCCCATGACTTCCATTGGCAGTTACACGGGCGTATTGGATGGAACCACTGGTGCTGTGAGCACAGTGGCAGGCGAGGGCGCAAAATTGCTGGCGGTGGCAACGGCCATTGCCGCAGACACCACAGCGGTACCGGGTATTGCCGGTTCAGTGATGCCTGAAACGCCAACGGTCGTGACTGTCAACACAGGTGGTGCGGGTAACGATGAAGAGTCAACCATCACATTCAAAGATTTGAAAAAGGGTCAATCGATCACCGTGGGTGGCTTGACCGTCAGGGCCAAAGCGGATTTGATGGCCTCAGATGTCGCAGCGGCATTTGGCGGTTTGAGCAATGATCCCGCGGATTACCCTTTGCCCGACACCACAGAAATCGCTTTCAGTGGGCAACTGGTGGGTTTCACCAGCTCTGCTGCATCAGGCGATGATGTGGCGTTCACCTCGATTGCGACCAATGTCAATGTGACAGATATATCCGTGACCGCAGACTCGATCATTGAGAGCCCCCTTTTGAAAGGGACCAAGGGCAAGTTCTCGGGTATTTTGTCAGGGTTCAGCACTGGCGCCCCCAATGGCAGCACGGTGAACTTTAAAAGCTCGAGCAATTTTGCCAACGTGGCTGATCTGACCAACAGCGGTACGGCCTTGGCGCCGACGGTTCAAATCGTTGATGGGGCTGCTGGCGGCGGTGTGACCCTCGGCGGTTTAGGCAACTTTGCCAAGGCCGGCACCTTGAAAGTGATCGCAGCCGATCCAACTGACACCACCAATTACCCGGATGGTGTGAAGAGCGCCACCTTTACTTTGGAAGACGGCCAGATTCTGCGCTTGTTTGACAAAGCCAACAATGTGACGGGATTGGTCAGCATTGACAATGGCGTCATCACCCTGGACAAAACCAAACTCGAGCGTGCGGGCTTTAGCTTGCTCAGCGGAGACAATGTCACCATCAACCAAGTCGATAGCGGTGGCGCTGCGGCTGATTTGATCGAGGACGAAGTGGTGGGTTTGCAAATCAATCGCCAACTCAGCAAACTGGAGACCATGTACGCCAGTGACGCCATCATCAATGGCATTCCCATCGGCGCATCGCGGTTGGTCGATGACCAGTTGTCGCCACAAAACTCGGGCAACCAAATTGCCAGTGCCATTGCCAAGGCGGCAGCGATCAATTCCAAAACCGATGCCACCGGCGTTTTCGCCACTGTCAACCCCACCATCATGACCGGTGCGGCCATGTCGGGCACTGGGTCGGTCAAAGGCACGGTCAACATCAATGGTTACACCACGCCTTGGATCCAAACCGAGCTGGACAACTCGCGTGACTCGCGCATCGCTGTGGTCAACGCCATCAACTTCATTTCGGCCCAAACCGGTGTGCGGGCGATTGACTCGCTGACCGACAACAAGGGCATCACCTTGGTGGCCGACGACGGGCGCAACGTTGAGATTGTTTTCAACACGCAAAACTCTGATTCGGACTTCTCACGGTTGACGGGTTTGAAGCAAGGCGTTCAGTCTGGCACCTACTCTTTAGAGAGTGCCGTGGAAACACCCATCACTGTCACCACGGCAACCAACGGAAATATTTCTCGCGCTGGTTTGGAGTTGGCCGACTACAACAGCAAAATGCTGAGCACGGTCAACACCAAAACTCGCGCAGAAGTCACCAAGGTTTCTGAAATCAAAACCCTGGGCATTGGCGACTTGAAGATCAATGGCGTGGCCATCCGCGCAGCTTCACCGGCAGACGATACGCTCTCGAGCGTGACGTCCAAGACCAGCTCGCGCGTGGGTGGTGCCATTGCCACGGCTGCGGCCATCAACGACAGCACAAAACTCACCGGGGTCACGGCCAAGGCCATCCCCGTCAAGGTGGAAGGCAGCGTTACCAGTCGAGACTATCCCATTGCAAGCGGCACCTATTCCCTGTTCATCAACGGGCAAAATGTGCCCGTGGCCATGACCACCACCCAAACCGATTCTCAGCGCCGTGAGGCCGTGATCAAGGCCATTCAACAAAACGCTGGTTTGACCGGTGTTGACGGTGTGGACAACGGCGCGGGTGGCATCACGCTCACCGCGGTGGACGGGCGCAACGTGTCCATTTGGTTTGACAGCGATCAAGTCAATGCAGGCAGCTTTGGCCTGGGATATGGCACACCCACCAACACGCCCCCGGGCGTGACCGGGATCAAAGAAGCCACAGTGGAGTCAACCGAGGCTTACACCGCCTACGCTTCCATTGCTTTGGAGTCCGCCAAGGCCATCAAAGTAGAGCCGGGTGACAACGGGTTCACCAGTGACGGCGACTTTGTCAACCTGGGATTCTCACAAGGCACTTTTGGTGGTGAGGTCGACCAAGCCACCAGCAAAATGTCGCCCCCGCGTACTGGCCGCCTGGCTTTCCAAATTGGTGCCAACGAGGGCCAAAAGATCACCATCGACCTGGCCGACTTTGGCAAGGGCGGCCCCATCACCGGTGAGATCACCTGGGATGCGGATATGGATCCATTGCCCCCAGGCACTGCCATTCCTGACCCCGTGCAAGGTGGCCCCAATTTGATGGGCAAGCCTTTGACGCGCACCTTCATCAGCTCCAGCGAAGCCGCGCAAGACGTGCTCAAAAAGCTTGATGTGGCCATGGACAGGGTCAACCAGACCCGCGCCACCATGGGTGCGGTGATGAACCGACTGGACCACGTGGTCAACAACCTGACCAATGTGTCGATGAACTTGTCGGGCTCACGCAGCCAGATCGAGGACGCCGATTACGCCTCGGCCAGTACCGAACTGGCCAAGACGCAAATCATGCAACAAGCTGCTACCGCGGTGCTGGCACAAGCCAACACCAGCCAACAGTCGGTCATGAAGCTGCTGCAAGGTTAACGCGGTATCCTCTGATCGGTCCCATATTTGACCCTGGAGGATGACCGTGCCCGAAAAAAACTTGGAGACAGGTGTCGGCGTCTACGTGACGGGCCCCAATTGCTGGAAGTGTCATTACTTCGCAGTGAGTTGGGACCATACCAAGCCGTATGCCTGCAATCTCATGGGCTTTAAGAGCCGGCTATTGCCCGCCATGGAGGTGCTGCGCACCGATGGCACGGCTTGCCTGGGCTTTACCGAAAAGCAAGCGCGCCCGAGTCCGAAAAGCGCGGTGGTTTCGGTCGATACCAAAGCCTTATCCAAGCCCAGCAGCCTGCGCCGCAAGCTGGCCTCGACGCAAATGTGGGAAGCCTGAGGGCTTTGTCGACACACCCCCGATGTCGAGTTTTCGTCTAGACACCCAAAGACCAACACATTAGGTTTCATTTGGTCCGATAAGTGAGATTGAAAGGGTTGCATTAGAAGCTGGCACACCCTTTGCATTACAGCCTTACCTCAATTACGGGCTGTTCAAAGTGAATGCTTCTTCTGTCAACGCCATTCAAGCCGTCTGGTTGGACCCCTTCAGTCCACTGGCCGACGCCGATCGCGCGCAGCTCGATGCCGCTGGTATCAGCTTGCAAACCGTCGCTACCCTGGGCGACCTGCACGTGGCCTTGCGCCGTGCCCATGTGTTGATCATCCGCTTGGGTGACAACGCCGAGTTGCTGGGCGAAGTGCAAACCTTGATTGGCCAATTGGGCTACCGCATGCCGGTGATTTGCCGTGTCGAGCGCCGTCGCATGGAAGTGGCTGTGGACGCCATGCGCTTGGGTGCTTTGCATGTGCTGCCCGCCGATGAGTGGAATTCCACCTTGTGGGCCGATGCGGTCGCCGCTTTGAACGTCAAAGCCCAAGCCCCCAAAAGTTTTGTGTTTGTCGACCCCGTCAGCCAGCAATTGTTGGCTTTGGCCCAGCGCGTGGCCCAAACCGAAGTCACCGCCTTGTTGGTCGGCCCCACGGGCGCCGGCAAAGAGGTGTTGGCCCGGGTGCTGCACGAAGCCTCGCCCCGCGCCAAAGGCCCATTTGTGGCCCTCAACTGCGCAGCCTTGCCTGAGCACTTGATCGAAGACATGCTCTTTGGCCACGAGAAGGGCGCTTTCACGGGGGCCCACAAAGAGCACAAAGGTTTGTTCGAGCAAGCCCACGGCGGCACCGTGTTTCTGGACGAAATTGGCGAAATGCCCATCCATTTGCAAGCCAAGCTGTTGCGCGTGCTGCAAGAGAAAAAACTCAACCGCTTGGGCGGTGAAGCCACCATCGATTTGGATGTGCGTTTGGTGGCGGCCACCAACAAAGACCTGCGTGCGGCCATCGATGCCCGCGAATTTCGCGAAGACCTGTACTTTCGCATCAGCACCTTTCGCTTGCGCATCCAACCCTTGCGCGAGCGCGTGGGCGACATCTTGCCCTTGGTGATGCAATCCTTGACGCGCCATGCCAAAGGCGGCGTGGCCTTGTCGGTGGAACCGGAAGCGCAAAGCCTGCTGCTGCAATACCCCTGGCCTGGCAATGTGCGCGAATTGGAAAACGTGGTGCAACGGGCTGTGGTGCTGTGCACCGGGCGCACCATCACCCCCGCACACTTGATGTTTGATGAAGCCATGGCGCCGTTTGAAAGCGCCATCGCCCCGGCTGAAAACACCACCGCCTCGGTGGACTTGTCCACCCCCTTGTTTGCGCCCCCCGCACAACTGCCCACTGCGACCATGGCGAGCACCTTTGGCGCATTCAACCAGGCGGCGGCCCACGCAGTGGCCGATGTGGCCAGCGCCATGATGTCGGGTGCTGCCACCCAGTTCCCGGTGGCCACACCCACCTGGGCGGCACCCAGCGAACCCGACAGCTTCATGTCGACTGCCATGTGCCAGCGCATGGGCAGTGTCGACAACATTCAATTGCCGCTCGACGGTTTGGACCTGCAACATGCGGTCAAGGCCAGCGAACACCAAATGATCATGTCGGCCATCCAAACCACAGAAAGCCGCGTCGAGGCCGCCCGCAAGCTGGGCATCAGCCCGCGCACCCTGCGCTACAAGCTGGCGCAGTTGCGCGAGCGCGGCATGCACCTGGCTTTTGCCGATTGAAGGGGATAAAGCATGATTGATCGCACATCCGCCACCAACATCCAGTCCATGCTGGAGACCATCCGTGCTTACCAAGCACAGGCCAGTGGACAGACCCAAAAAACCGAAGACACGGTGGCGCCCAAAGGCGCACCGAGCTTCACCGATTCGGTCAAGAACCTGCTGGAAAAAGTCAATGACACCCAGGTGCAATCGACCCGTTTGCAAGAGGCCTACCAGCGCGGCGATGACATTCCTTTGACCGATGTGGTCTTGGGCATGCAAAAGTCATCGCTGTCTTTTGAAGCCACCTTGCAGGTGCGCAACAAAGTGGTCAAAGCGTACGAAGAAATTCTCAACATGCCGGTCTGAACTTAAGAGAACCCCATGGCAACAGCAACAATGAACACTGCGCTCACCGCGCCTGGCACCCCCCCCGCAGCGGGCGGCAATGAACCCAGTGCACCCGCACGCAGCAGCGAAACCGGTTTGGCACCGGTGCGCGGCAGCGACATCACCCGCAGCGCGACCAGCACCGCCTTGACCGACCCGATGGGCATGGTGCGCGACATGATGCGCCAACCCACGGTGCGCAAGGTTCTGCCCCTGGCGGTGATTTTGCTGGTGGTGGCCGCCTTTGGTTTGGCTTCTTTGTCGATGAAGGCGCCGCCCTATCGTCCGCTGACCATGATGCTGTCCGAGGCCGACAAGCAAGTGGCTTTGGAAGCCTTGAAAACCGCCGACTTCAAACCCGAAATTGACATCAACACCGGCCAAATCACCGTGCCGGCTGCGCGCTTTCATGAAGCCAAGATGCTGATTGCCTCCAAAGGTTTGCCGCGCAATGACCAGCAAGGCATTGAAGGCCTGAAAGACATGCCCGCCATGACCACCAGCCAGTTCATGGAGCAGGTGCGCTACAACAACGCCATGGAGCAAGAACTGTCACGCAGCATTGCCCAAATTGCTGGCATCAAGAGCGCCCGCGTGCACTTGGCCTCACCCAAACAAAGCGTGTTTGTGCGCGACCGCGTGCCGACCAAAGCCTCGGTCATCATCACCCGCGCCCCTGGGCGTGCGGTATCGGCGGCCAACGTCACGGCCATCATCCAGCTGGTTTCGGCCAGCGTGCCTTATTTGGCGCCCGAAAACGTGTCGGTGGTCGACAACTTTGGCACCTTGATGAACGAAATGTTGGTGGAGCAGCCCCTGGGCTTGACATCCGCCCAGTTGCAGCAAAAGCAACAAATGGAAGACTTGTACCGCACCCGCTTGGTCCAGTTGCTCGCGCCGATTGTGGGCGAGGCCAATGTCAGCGCCCAGGTCAGCATGACGCTGGACTTCAACCAAAACGAAATCACCACCGAAGACTTTGACCAGCGCAAAGAGGGCTCCAAAACCCGCTCGGAGTTGTATGTGGAAGACCGCAACACCATGCGGGACGCGATTGGCATCCCCGGCTCGCTCAGCAACACGCCGCCGGTGCCCAACATCAACCCCGCCGCCTCGGGCGACAACAACCCCGATCCGACCAAGGGTCAATCTGAAAAAGGCGTGCAAGTCACGGCCCGCAGCACCAAAAACTACGAACTCGATCGCCAAGTGCGCCACACCAAAACCGCCATGGGCAGTGTCCAGCGCCTGGGTGTGGGTGTGTTGATCAACGAGCGCCCGATACCCGCTGGCATGAAGGTGGAAAAAGCCGCCGACGGCTCCACCCCCACCACCATCCCCTATACCCAAGAGGAGCTGGAGCGCTTGAACCAGTTGGTGCGCGGTGCTGTGGGCTTCAAAGAAGACCGTGGCGACGTGGTCACCGTGGTGTCCACCCGCTTTGAGCCGCAAATCGACCCCGACGCCGTGCCCTGGTACAAAGACGAATCGGTGGCTGGCATGGCCAACAGCGCTGTGATCGCCTTGTTGTTCCTGTTGTTCCTCTTCTTGGTGGTGCGCCCCATGGTGCGCAAACTCACCACCCCCGACTTTGACCCCGCCGCGATCGCCGCCGCCGCCGCCGATGCCGCTGCCCGTGAAGCCTCTGCCGGAGAACGACTCAAAGCCGAGCGGATTGCGATTGCCGTGTCAGAAGCCGCTGCCAAAGCTGTGGCCGACAAAGCCGCCGCTGAAGCCGAAGCCGAAGCCAAAGTTAGAGAGCAGGCCGAAGCCCTGGCCGCCGCCCAAGAGAAAGTCGCCGAATTGAGCGCCAAGGTCGAGACCATGGAAGAGCCGCCCCAAGAGATCGAAATCCAAGAGGGCGAGAGCCTGGAGGAGATCAAGGCCCGCATGTCCAGCCTCAAGCCCAAAAAGCCCACCATTTCGGCCGACATGCTCAACACCGCCAACACTTACGACGACAAAGTGGCATTGATCCGCATGATCGTCTCAGACGACTCCACCCGGGTGGCGGGCGTGCTGAAAAACATGATTCAATCGTGAACTGAACAAGAGACTGCAGGACAGCAACATGGCCGACGATAAAAACCCCCTGGACCGCGCCAACTGGACGCCCAAATTGCGTGCCGAAATGGAGGCCATGACCAGCACCCAACGTGCGGCTGTGTTGATGCTCTTGCTGGGCGAAGACCAAGCCGCCAACATCATCAAATACCTCAACCCCAAAGAGGTGCAAGCCCTGGGGGCGGCGATGGTGGCTGCGGCCGACCTGTCGCAAGAAGCGGTCAATGTGGTGCTGGACGAATTTGTCGAGATGCTGAAAAACCAAACCAGCTTGAGCTTGGGCAACTCCGACTACGTGGAAAAAGTCATGCGCCGCGCCCTGGGCGACGACAAAGCCAACTCGGTGCTCAACCGCATCATGCCTGGACAAGGCACCAAGGGTTTGGACATCTTGAGCTGGATGGACGCGCGCGGCATTGCCGACATGATCCGCACCGAGCACCCGCAGGTGATTGCCATCATCTTGTCTTTGCTCGACGGTGTGGTGGCGGCCGAGGTGTTGATCTTTTTGCCCGCTGAAGTGCGCCCCGAGGTGATTCAGCGCGTGGCCACCCTGGACACGGTACAACCGGCGGCCATGGCCGAGCTCGAGTCCATCATGAAGCAGCAGTTTTCTAAGAGTGCATCGCAGCAGTCTTCAAGCTTTGGCGGCGTGATGGCAGCGGCCAAGATCATGAACTTGACCAAGACCGAGTTGGAGTCGGCGATCATGCAAGGCCTGGGTGACATCGATCCCGATTTGATGCTCAAGATCCAAGACCAAATGTTCACCTTTGAAAACTTGGCCTCGGTGGACAACAAGGGCGTACAGGTGCTCATGCGTGCCGTGGAGCCCGATTTGCTCATGACCGCGCTCAAAGGGGCCAGCGAGGAAGTGGCCAATCGTTTCTACGACAACATGTCCGAGCGTGCCCGTGGCATGTTCAAAGACGACATGGAGGCCAAAGGCCCGGTGCGTTTGTCCGATGTGGAAGAGGCGCAAAAGAAAATCATGCGCCAAGCGCGCAAGCTGTCCGATTCGGGCGAGCTGATGCTGGGAGGCGCCGATTTTGTTTAAGCCCGACACCCTGGCGCCCCAACACGCCTGGCACAGCGACCCTTTGTTGTCGCCAGCGTCAAAGGATGCCGGCTTTTTGACTTCCGATTGGACGGCGGTGCCCAAGGTGGGTTTCGAGCGGGTGGTGTTTCGCCAGCTCGAGGAGCAACCCTCGGCGCGGGTGTTTGACGATTCGGTGGGCTTTGAGTTGGCTGACTACGAGCGCCGACCCAGTGCACCCGCCCCAGTCCAGACCGCCAAGCCGGAATTCACCGTCGACGCTGAGTTACCGGACCGCCCAGGTGGCGAAGCCGCCATGGATGCGGCACAGTCCCAGAGTGACGAGACCACGCCAGCCGACGCCAGTGCCAACGGTGCTGAGGTTGCGCAGGATTCAGACCCGACCACAGAAACCAGCCCCCCGGAGCAGTCGTTGAATGAAAACGATGACCAGGCGGCTGCAGATGCGGGCCAGATCGATTCCGCCATGTTGGCGCAGTTGCGCGAACAAGCTTTTCAAGAAGGCCTGGCCCAAGGCTTGGCCGAAGGCCACAGCCAGGGTTTGGCCCAGGGTTTGGCCGAAGGCGAAGCGCTGGGCAAAGCCCAAGGCGAAGCCGAGGGTGAAGCCCGTGGCCTGGCCATGGGTTTGCAGCAAGCCGAGCAAGCCCAAGCGCCCCAGTTGCAAGCCCTGCGCGAACAAATGCAAGCCCAGCTCGATCCTGAATTGGCCTTGTTGCGTGAGGTGACCCAGCGCTTGCAAGCGCTGGCGGAAAACCCACAAGACCTGTACGAACCCCTCAAGCGCTTGGCTTTGCATGTGGCCGAGCAACTGGTGTTGGCCGAGTTGACCTTGTCGGGCAGCGCCATTGAGCGTTTGGTGCAACGCTGTTTGGATGAGTTGGATTTGCATGGCCAGGGCATGGTCACCATCGAACTCAACCCCCAAGACAAAGCCCGGCTGGAAGAAAAAGCCGGCGACATGCTGAAAAACTTCCAACTCCATGGGCTGGCCCAGCTCAAGCCTGGCAGTGTCCGCGTGATTGCCAATGACACCCAGGTGGAAGATTTGGTGCAAACCCGATTGCAAGCCTTGGCCCACAGTTTGTTGGGTCAACCCGAAGCCTGGCGTGAGCAGTCGTCATTTTTCAAACAGCCCCTGTCGCAGCGCGACACGGAGGTGACGGATGCGGCTTCGCGCGAAGTGGTGGACCCGCGTCAGGTGGTGGATGCGCGCCACTTGGGAGACATTGAGCATGGTTGACCTGATCAATGTGCTGTTGCGCGCGGTGATGTGCATCGCCTTCATCATGTGGGTGGTGCGGCCCATGCTCATGACCTTTAGCCGGCGCGAGTTGGACCACGCCGAAATCGAAGAGGCTGCTCAAATGGCCATCACCTCGGCCTTTCAGGCCTACAGCAACAACAACACCAACTATTACGACGATCCGCAACTGGCGGTGTACATGGCCCAAAACCCAGGCCTGCCCATTCCCACCGAAGCCGAGATGGCCCAGCGGAAAAAAGAAGCCTTGGAAAAAGCCCAAGCCGATGCCGCCGCCGCTGAGCTGGCCGCCGCCAACCCCGAATTGCAGGCGCCCGCTGCGGAGGCAGCGACCAGTGAAGCGGTCACGGCACCGGCATCCGCCGCACCCGACCAGACCGATGCCGCCCATGCCAATGTGGTGGTGGCCGATGGCACTGCGTTGGCCTCACCCGCTGGCGAGGACGGGGACGAATCAGAAACCTTGGAGCAAATGCGCGAGCGCGTGAAGCTGGAAAACAAGCAGAAGAAGCCCACCATTCCGCCGGAACTGCTCCAAAACGCCAACAGCTATGAAGACCAATTGATGGTCGTGCGCATGATCGTGGACCAAGAGCAAAGCCGGGTAGCATCCGTGATTCGCAACATGATTCAGGTGAAGTGATGGCGCGCATCGTCGATTTTGATACCGAGGTGACCCGCAGCATGGCTCAGCTGCGCGCCCCCGAGCCACAGCGCAGCGGCACTTTGGTGCGCTTGGTCGGATTGACGCTGGAAACGCGCGGCATCATGGCCCCATTGGGCGCGTGCTGCGAGGTGATTGGCCGGCATGGCCACCGGGTCGAGGCCGAGGTGGTCGGCTTCAACGACAAAACTTTATTTTTGATGCCCTTCAGCGAGCCCACCGGTGTGGGCCCGGGCGACGTGGTGCGGGTGGTCAGCCACTCTTCCAACGTCAAGTTGGGTTCTGCGCTGCTGGGTCGGGTGATCGATGGCCGGGGCGAACCCTTGGATGGTTTGCCCGCACCGGAATGCCATGACACCTTGAGTTTGCTCGGCCGACCGCTCAACCCCATGGAGCGCGGCCCGATCGACAAAGTGCTCGACGTGGGGGTCAAGGCCATCAACGGCATGCTCACCATGGGGCGCGGACAGCGCATTGGTTTGGTGGCCGGGTCCGGCGTTGGCAAGAGCGTGTTGCTGGGCATGCTCACCCGCTTCACCAAAGCCGATGTGGTGGTGATTGGTTTGATTGGCGAGCGCGGCCGCGAGGTGCAGGCCTTCATCAGCGAATCGCTGGGCAAAGAGGGCTTGGCCAAGTCGGTGGTGGTGGCGTCACCGGCCAATGTGTCGCCGGTGTTGCGCCTCAAAGCCACCCACATGACCCATGTGATTGCCGAATACTTTCGCGACCAAGGCCTGAATGTGCTGATGTTGGTCGACAGCCTCACCCGCGTGGCCCATGCCCAACGTGAAATTGGCTTGGCCATTGGCGAGCCGCCCACGGCCAAGGGCTATCCACCGTCGGTGTTTGCCTTGTTGCCCAATTTGATTGAGCGCGCCGGGGTGGGTCGCCATGGGGTGGGCTCGATCACCGCGATCTACACCGTGCTGGCCGAGGGCGACGATGCTTCAGACCCGATCGTGGACATTGCCCGCGCCTCCTTGGACGGCCAGGTGATGTTGTCGCGCAAATTGGCCGATGCCGCGCATTACCCCGCGATTGATTTGACCGGTTCCATTTCACGGATCATGCAAAGCCTGCTCGATCCCAACGACCTCAAACAAGCCAACCGATTCCGCCGCATGTGGACGCTTTACCAGCAAAATCTGGACTTGATCCAGGTCGGCGCTTACGAGCGCGGCACCAACCCCGAATTGGACGACGCCATCCGCTTGCACGACCGCATGGTGGCGTTTTTGCAGCAAGACATGCACATCGATCAAGACTATGAAAGCACGCGCACCGAATTGCGCGCCTTGTTGGAATCATGAAAGCCCGCGCCGCCTGGCCCTTGTTGGCCCAAAAAGCCGAAGACGCCGTCAACGCCACCATGGTGGAGTTGGTGGCATCGCGCAAACGCATCGAGCATTTGCAAAACAACCGCGTGCGCATGCTCAATATCTACGAAGACTACAAGCTGCGGGCTGCGCAAGCCCAAGAAAAGCTGCACACCATGTCGCAGACCACCAGTTACCGCCACTACATGCAGCAATTGCAAGAGTTGGTGCAGCGGGTGGACCAGGATTTGCAATTGGCGTTTCACGACCAGCAGCAAGTGAAAAGCAAGTTGCTCAAAGCCGAACAACACCTGATGCGCATGCAGTCTTTGGTGGAGCGTGATTTGGAAGCGATTCGCAAACACAACCGGGTGCAAGACCAAAAGCAAATGGATGCCTTGGGTTTGACGCTGTTCAATTTGCGTTCTTGACCCAGCCCGCTTGCAGCCAGTGCCAATGGCGTGGCTTGAAGGCCCAGGGAATCATTTGCCCGGGCGTTGGCGGTGGTAGAACGTCGGCGGTGAGGTGGTCCAGCCACTCACCCTCAGCGCCGACGGATGCCAACAGGTGTTGCGCCCAGTCGCTGTGGGTGAAGGTGCGCCCGCCATGCACCACGCCGTTGGTGCTGCGTTCAAACGCCAATGCCAAGGCATCAGTGATCGCCGGTGGGTGGGCGCGCACGCCGCCCGAGTAGGCGTCGTGGACGCTGCCCCAGGGGTGGCCGCGCAGGTCGTGGTGCAGTTGGCGCAAGCGATCTTGGGCCGCTTCGGTGTCGCCAAAGCGGTAACGCAGTTGGCCCAGCAGGTTGTCAAACCACACGCAGGCCTGCGGGTGCTGGGC
>CANFPJ010000035.1 GCA_947448885.1 Comamonadaceae bacterium | reverse complement strand
GTGTTGTTGCCAGAAAAAGTCATCGCCCCTGCGCCCGACTTGATCAGGCTGATCACGCCCGAGATCACGCCCGTGATGCTGCTGGCCGTGGCGCTGGTGATGGTCAACGTGGAATTGGTGCCCACATTGGTGACCACAATGCCAGAACCGCCCGCAGCGCCAGCACCGTTCGAGTTACCGCCGCCACCAGCGCCACCCCCGGTATTGGCTGTGCCAGCCACACCGGCGCCACCGCCAATGCCACCCGCGCCACCGCCACCCTGGCCCCCCGAAGCACCAGCGATCGGCCCCTTAGAGCCACCGCCGCCGCCACCGGCGTAATAAGTTGATTGCCCAGTGATATCAGAAGCCACGCCCACGCCACCTGCTCCGCCCGCAATGGTGGTGTCGCTGCTGCCCAAGGTGCCGTCTAGGCCGGCACCGCCCGCGCCACCACCGCCACCGGGTGAGCCGTTGTTACCACCGCCTGCACCACCGCTATTGCCTTGCGAAGCAGTTCCAGCAAAACCAGAAACAGAGCTGTTCACGTTGAGCGAGTTACCGCTGCCGCCCCCCCCAGAACCGCCGGACGAACCGCCCAACATTCTTGAGCCGCTGTACATACCGGTCCCACCGCCAATGGCAGTCAAGCCAAAGGCGGATGAATTTTCGCCATTACCCCCTGCCCCAGACGTACCAGCTGTTCCACCTGCACCCACCACGATGGAATAAGTGGTCCCTGATGTCACAGGGGTTGTCCCGGTCAACAAACCACCCGCACCGCCACCCGCTGCGTAATTGAAACCAGAACCACCACCACCGCCAACGATCAAATAGCGCACCGAGCCAGAGTAATTGGGCGTGAACGAATAGGTATTGCTCGCGAAAGACAAGGTTCCACCGGAAATGCTGGTGGCTGTGCCGCTCACCGTTCCCGTGGTGTAACTGGTGCCATTGTTGGTGCTGATTTTGTAAGCACCATTGTCCAGAAATTGGATGATTTGGGCACCCACCCCTGCGCCCAAACTGACGCCGCCCGTGACCGTCACGCCGGCTGTGCTGCTGGTCAGGCTGAGGGATGTGCTGCTCAGCGACACATCGCCATTGAAGGTCATGGCCCCCCCGGTGGTGATGTTGGCCCCCAGGTTGACCACACCCGAACCCACACCAGTGCTCTTGGGGTTGAGCACCAAGGCGCTGGTGCCGGTGCCATTCAAAGCTGAATTGATGGTGATGTGACGGTAGGCCGACAAGGTCAGGGTATTGGCCGACCAGGCCACGCTGGCATTGACGATCAAATCGCCATTGCCGGCACCGCTCACGTTGTCGGTGGTCAAGCTGATGTTGCCACCCGCCAGATTGGTTTGCAGCGTGGTGGCCCCGATGCCACTGCTGGTTTGCGCGCCGCTGCCCGCGCTGATGGTGAAGTCGGTGGGGTCGATCAGCCAGGTGCCTGCGCGGCCTTTGGGGGCCAAGGTGCTGACCCGGGCGCTGTCTTCCACCACCACTTGCGAGCCTGATGTCTCGATGAACCCCCCATCCCCGCCCAACTCGCCGCCCAGTGCGCGCCAGTTGCCGTCCACCGTGATGCGGCTGTCGGGCTTGGCCAAATCGGCTATCGCGGTGATGTTGCCGCCTTGACCGGCGCTGCCCGGGGCCGCATTGGCGGTGATGTTGCCCGTGTTGCTGATGGCGTGGCTGGCGCGCAAGCGGATCACGCCACCGTTGTCGACCAAGCCCGTCGCCTCCAAGCTGCCCGTGTTGCGCACCACCCCGCTGAGCAAACCATTGGCCGCTTGCGCCGACAAAATGATCAAACCCCCAGGCGCTTGAACCGCGTTGCCGTTGTCCACCAGCGCCGCCACCGTCGCGGGCGAGACGAGCACATTGTTCAGGCTGTTCTTGGCGTCAAAGGTGAGCTCGATGCGCTCGCCCGCGGCCATCACCACCGCGCCCATCTTGGCCACCACCACGCCGCTGTTGCGCACCTCGGGGGCCAGCAAGGCGATGTAGCCGCCCAGCCCCGCGCTCAAACTGCCCTCGTTGACCACCTTGCCCAGCGCCCCGTTGCGCCCAAAGGCCATCGAGCCGGCCATGAAGTCCGCATCGGCGATGCCATGGGTGGTGGCGGTGAGCGAGCCCACGTCCACCGTGGCTGTGGGCGAGAAGTACACCCCGTTGGGGTTGGTCAAGATCACCTGCCCGTTGGCATTGATGCGGCCAAAGATCTGGCTGGGCGAGTTGCCCAAGATGCGGTTGAGCAGCACGCTGCTCGACGACGGCTGGGTGATGTTGACCTGCGCCTGCGAGCCCACATCAAAGCTCTTCCAGTTGATCACCGCGCGCGCGCTGTCTTGGGTGATGGACATGGTCGAGCCCGATTGGCTCACCCGCGCCTGACCGGCCGTGACCTGCCCGCCGGTGGGCAACTGTGTTTTGGGCGGAGGCACTTGCGCTTGCGTGGCCAAGGGCAGCAGCGCCGGGGCGGTGGCCACACACACGCACCAGCCCACCCCAGCGAGCAAGCCCCACAAGGGCTTGAGCAAGAACAAGTCAATCTGCCCACCCAGCCCCGCGCCCGCGCACACCGATTGGGAGCCCCCACCATCGCTGCGCGCGTTCTCGGCCACCACCACAAACTGGTGGCGGCAGCGGCTCCACAGCACGCGGTGAATTTTGTTCATGTCGGCAAACGCGCCTCAGCGTTCAGGGGCGACACCACCCGCCACACGGCACGGTTGCTTGCGCCAGCGATGCGCAAACAAAAAAAAGAAATCAAAAACATTAAAAAGTTAAGAAAATCAACAAACTAACGCTATTTTGCAAACGATATCGACATAAAACACATAAAAACTCACAATTTCATGTTTTGACGGACAAATTGAGGATTTGCGTCGATATAAATTACATTTTTGCGATAAAAACTAAATATTTGAATTGACCATGGACGCCATCAAGCTCGAACTGTTGCTGGAGTTGGGGTTGGTGCTGTTGGCACCAGCAGTCCACCAAGCCTATTTGTGGCGCAAAGGCAAGCTCACCCCCGAAGATCTGCGCACGAACTTAAAGGTGTTTATCCCTTTGTACGGATTGGTGTTGTTGGCGGCGGTGCTGGGGTGGTGGACGACCTGATCACAGGACACGCTCAGCGGCGGTTGCTCGAGCAACCCATGATCTACAGCGCGCCAACTGTGGACCGGTGCCTGACCCGGTTGTGGCTTATTCGGCCTTGGCCCCAGACTCTTTGACCACTTTGGCCCATTTCACAATTTCAATTTGCTGGTAACGGGCCAATTCTTCTGGGCTGGAGAGCACGGCTTCGAGCCCCAGTTTTTGCATCCGCTCTTGCACGTCTGGCAGGCGGTACACGCGTTGGACCTCAGCGTTCAAGCGGTCGATGATGGGTTTGGGGGTGTTGGCCGGCGCAAACAAGGCAAACCAGGTGGTGGCTTCGAACCCCGCCACGGTTTCGGCCACAGTGGGGATGTCGGGCGCGGCCGATGAGCGCTTGGCGGTGGTGACAGCCAGTGCACGGATCTTGCCCTCTTTGGCCATGGGCAAAGCCGATGGCATGTTGTCAAACATCAGTTGGATGCTGCCGCCGACCAAGTCTGGAATGGCAAATTGCCGCCCCTTGTAGGGGGCATGCGTCATGCTGGTGCCGGTCATGGACTTGAACAATTCACCCGACACATGCACCGAGGTGCCAATGCCCGGCGAGCCGAAAGACAGCTTGTTGGGGTTGGCCTTCATGTAGCTCACCAGATCGGCGACCGATTTCACCGGCAAGTCGTTGTTGACCACCAGCAAATTGGGGGCCGACGCCACCAAAGCGATGGGGGTGAAATGCTTTTGCATGTCATAGGGCATTTTTTCGTAGAGCGCACCATTGATGGAATGCGTCCCGACGGTGCCCATGACCAAGGTGTAACCGTCGCCCGCAGACTTGGCCACAAAATCCGCGCCGATGTTGCCCCCTGCGCCGGGTTTGTTGTCCACCACCACGCTTTGGCCCAGTTGCGCTTTTTCGCTGAACAAACGCGCCAAGATGTCCGGCGCGCCCCCGGTGGGAAAGGTCACCACCAAGCGCAAAGGTTTGGTGGGGTAAGCCGTTTGGGCCCCAGCCAGGCCAGCGCCCAGCAGGGCGTGGCCGCCAAAGGCCAAGCCCATCACGCAGGCAGACCGAACCAGGTGTTTCAAATAGGTCATGGATGTCTCCAATTCAACAGTTGAGCGACGCAAGGCGACTGTGGCTCAGCGCAATTTGCGTTGAAACCAGGGCACCACGATCTCGGCAAAAATGCGGCCGTCCGACCAATCCTTGCCACGACCAATGTGGCCACCCTCTGGGTTGACCCAGGCCTCTTTGGGGGTGCCGGTTTTCAGAACCACATACAAGTCGTCGATCGGCACTTGGGTGTCGCGCTCTCCATTGACCAACAACTGCGGGGCCGAGGCCTTGCCCAAAGCACCGATGTCTTTGAGCGACATGCGCGGGCCGTAGCTCAAAAAGTCTTCCAAACTTTCAACCCCATACACCGCGGCCCGGGCAGGGAACAAATCGAACAAATATTCGCGGGTGCCCAGGGCCTTGAGTTGCCACTCGCGCTGGAAGTAACCATGCACCGGGCCCGCCCAATTGACGACCGCTTTTAAGCGCTGGGGCTCTGCATGGGCCATGCGCGCCGCCCAGTGGCCGCCCCAAGAAACCCCTTGAAAACCAATCAGCGCGGGGTTGATGTCGGTGCGCTTTTGCATCGCGTCGATCACGGCGCTGTACATGCGCTCGGCACCCACATCAATTTTGATCGGGGCCTCTCCGGTGCCAGGCATGTCCAGGGCCACATAGGCCAACCCGGCTTTCAAATAATCGGGGCCAAATTGCTCGACCACGAATTCTTTATAACTGTCCAAGCCCCCCACCGACAACACCACCGGCGGCTTGGCCACCCCTTTGGGCTTTTGCAAATAGGCCACGATTTCTTTGCCCTCAAAGGGGATGCGCAAGACCTCGATGGGCGGGTCGGCCAATTTGGCATGGGCGCGAAACGCCTGAGCGCCCAAGGCATGGGCGCGCTTTTTCTCTGGGGAATTTTGGGTGGGCCAAGCGCCAAAACCGTAATAGCGCCAAGCCGACAAATAGGCCTCGGCCGCTTGGTGCGGCTGGGTAGGCGCCAAAGCAGCAGCCGCTTGCGCATGGCGGTCGCCGTTTTGTATCCATGACAAGGCCCATTCGTTGCGGTCCAGGGATTGGATGCGACCCAAAATCTCCGCCACTTCTTTGACGTCAAACCCGGTCATCGGGTAACGCTGGGCATTCACCCGCTCTTGAACCGCTTGCTTGAGTTCGGGCCAGGTTCGCCCAGGCGCCACTTGAGAATGGGCGCTGGTCAGCCCCCAACCGAGGAGACCGACAAACATCCAACGCAAAAACACAGTCATGGCCTGCCCCAAGAAAAAACCGCCGACACAGGGCAGTGATTTTCAAGGTTTATAGCGCATCCCCGCGCTGGTGACCATCGGGTTTTACCGTGCTAAGAAACCTGGCCCGGTTCGGCTGACCGGGCCCTTGACCCCAAACGCCGACGGCAAATGGGCTGGGGACGCGGTCACGCCGGCACGGATCAATAAGTCTTGTAGGGCAAGAATTTGCCAGACAGGACCACATTGACGCGGTCGCCCTTGGGGTCGGGTTCGCGCTGAATGTCCATGCTGAAATCAATGGCGCTCATGATGCCGTCGCCGAATTCCTCATGGATCAATTCTTTGATGGTGGTGCCATAGACATTGACAATTTCATACCAGCGATAAATCAGCGGATCGGTGGGTACCGATGTGGGCAAAGACCCTTTATAGGGCACCACTTGCAACCACTTTTGTTCCTCAGCGGTCAAGCCAAATATCTTCCCCAAAACCTTGGCCTGCTGCGCATTGGCGGTCATTTGGCCCAAACACAGTGCCGTGGTCCATTCTTTGGATTCGCCCACTTTGGTGGCGACATCCTCCCAACGAATGCCTTTGGACACTTTGGTGCTGATGATTTTTTCGGTGACTTCCATGCGATTCATAGGGGCTCCATTCAAAATAAAAAAGGGATCAGGCGGCGCCAGCCAAGGCACGGCTGACCAAAAAATCGACCATGTGGTTGCGCAACTCGTAGTAGCCGGGCAAGTGGTGCAGTTGGGCACGTTGGCGTTGGCGCGGCAAAGGGTTCACCACCACCTCGGCAATCCCGCCGGGCACATGGCCTTGATCGGTATCACGGCCATTGCTCATGAGCAATATGCGATCGGCCAACAAAATGGCTTCGTCCACATCGTGGGTGATCATGAACACGGTTTGCTGGGTTTGCCCCACGATGCCCATCAATTGATCCTGAATAGAGCCACGCGTCAAGGCATCCAAAGCACCAAAGGGTTCGTCGAGCAGCAGCATTTTGGGTTGGATGGCAAAAGCGCGGGCAATGCCCACCCGTTGCTTCATGCCGCCCGAGAGTTGTGCGGGTTTTTTGTCCATCGCCGAGAGCAATCCCACCTTGTCCACATGGGTGCGCACATGCGCCAGCACTTGCGCCTCGCTCCAGTCGGGCCAGCGCGAGCGCACAGCAAACGCAATGTTTTTGCCCACCGTTAACCACGGCATGAGGGCGTGGGTTTGAAACACCACACCACGCTCCAAACCGGGTCCCTCGACAGCCCGCCCATCCATGAACACATGGCCCGATGTGGCTTGGTCCAAACCGGCCAAGACATTCAAGATGGTGGTCTTGCCGCAACCCGAATGGCCAATGATGCAAACAAATTCGCCCCGGCTGATTTGAAAATCAACCCCATCGAACACCGGCCGACCCGGGACAAAGCATTTGGACAAGCCCTCTACTTTCAAGAACCCCGGTGACAACGCGTCGGCATGGGCCAAGGTGGGTGAGCCGCAGGGCGCCAGATCGGCAACGCGGGGCTGGCGTTCCTCACTCCACATACGTCACCATTTTTTGCAATCTGGCAAACGCCAAGTCCAACAACATGCCCATGAGCCCAATGACCAGGATGGCAAAAATCACATTGGTCAAAGACAAGTTGTTCCATTCGTTCCACACAAAGTAGCCAATGCCGGTGCCACCCACCAACATTTCAGCCGCCACGATGACCAACCATGCAATGCCCATGCTGATGCGCATGCCTGTCACGATGGTCGGCGCTGCGGCTGGCAATATCACCCACCAGGCTTTGCGCAGGGGTGAGACCTCCAATGTCATGGCCACTTGAAGCCACTCACGCTTGACCGCTGAAACCCCAAACGCGGTGTTGAGCAGCATGGGCCACACCGAGCAAATGAAAATCACAAAAATGCCCGAAGCCGATGAATCTTTGATGGTGTACAGGGCCAAAGGCATCCACGCCAAAGGGCTGATGGGCTTGAGCACTTGAATGAACGGGTCCAGTGCGCGGTAGAGCAAGGGGCTCATGCCAATGGCAAACCCCAAGGGGATGGCCACCAAACAAGCCAGTAAAAAACCCAGCCCCACACGCCCCAAGGAGTGCGCCAATTGCACTGCAATGCCTTTGTCATTGGGGCCGTTGTCGTAGAACGGGTTTTCCAACTGGCGAACCACGGCCTGGCCCATTTGCGCCAAACCTGGAAAGCCCGTTTGCTTTTGAACGCCAGGGGTTTTCCCCATCAACTTTTGGTATTCGGCCTGCTCGTTGGACAAGGTCTCCACGGCAGGGATGGCAACCGTGGTGGTCAATGGCATGGTGGCCCAATGCCACACCCCCAAAAACACCAGCAGCAGCATCGCCGACAGAAGGGCCGACTTGCCCGACAAAGAAAGCCGCATGTTCAACCCAGTTTGTGAATGGCAAAGCTTTTGGCGTAGGCATCCGCAGAAGCGGCATCAAACTCTCGGCCCATGACCTTGAATTTTTTATACGCCCCCTCCGGTGGCTTGAAGCCAGCCAATGCCATTTGCTTTTTGGCGTCGGTCAACATGAACACCTTTTCGGCGATTTGCTTGTAGTTGACATCGCCCTTGATATAGCCCCAGCGCTTCATTTGGGTCAGCATCCAAACGGCCATGCTTTGCCAGGGCACCGGGTCAAAGTTGGCACGGTCGGGCACGTTTTTCACACCGCCCAACCCATCGGCGAATTTGCCCGTCAAGACCTGGGCCAGCACGGTTTCGGGTTGGTTGAGGTATTGGGCCGGGGCAATCACCTTGGCGATCAACTCGCGGTCTTTGGCTTGGCTGGCCATGTGGCTCGCGGTCAACACCGCGCGGTACAAGGCTGCGAAGGTGTTGGGGTTTTGTTTGATGAATTCGTCACTCACCCCAAACGCGCAGCAAGGGTGTCCGTCCCAAATTTCCTTGGACAACAAATGAATGAAGCCGACTTCGTCATAGACCGCGCGTTGGTTGAACGGGTCGGGGCCCAAAAACCCATCGATGTTGCCAGCGCGCAAATTCGCCACCATCTCCGGCGGCGGTGTGACGCGAATTTGCACATCGGTGTCGGGGTTGATGCCGTTTTCAGCCAGGTAGTAGCGCAGCAAGAAGTTGTGCATGCTGTATTCAAACGGCACCGCAAACTTAAAGCCTTTCCACTGCTTGGGGTCTCGCTTGTCTTTGTGCTTGATGTGCAAGGTGATGGCTTGGCCATTGGTGTTTTGAATGCTGGCCACATTCATGGCCACGGGGTTGCTGCCCAAGCCCATGCTCATGGCCAACGGCATGGGCGACAAAAAGTGGCTGGCGTCATGCTCTTTGTTGAGCATCTTGTCGCGGATCAAGGCCCAACCAGCGGTTTTGTTGAGCTGAACATTCAATCCTTCTTTGCGGTAAAAACCCAAAGGGTCGGCCATGATCAAGGGGCTGGCGCAAGTGATGGCGATGAAACCAATTTTGAGGTCCTTTTTCTCCAATGAACCCCGCTCTTGGGCCATGGCCTCCAAGGCCCCCATGGGGACGATGGATGCCAATGCTGCACGCGCCGTGTTGGCGCCAACGGCCTTGAGAAAACCGCGCCGCACGGCATCCACAGGAAACAAGGCTTTGACCAAAGATGCCTCCATGAAGCTGGCGGACATTTGCTCGGGGCTTTGCTGAGGTTCCAAGTGCTGCTGGGGCGAATGGCCCGCACCGCAGGCACAGCGCAGCATCAGCGGCCGATCTGGATCAAATGCATCAAAAGGGCGTTGCTTGTCTTGGGGCATGGTCAACTTTCATCAAAGCAGTTCATGCCGGTCAGGTTTGCAAAAGCCATGCCACTGTCCAATCTGGGTGGACATGGGTCTCTTCAGGCCCCTGGTATGGCCTTGTCAAGACATGCACACGCCAGCCACGCGCCAAAGGCACGCTGCCAGAAAAAAGATTCGCTGGGCGAGCCTGCCAAGACCCAAAGGGGTGCCTAACGCATCAAATTGGTGCGGCCGCCAAGTCGCACGCCCGCATTGAAGCGCCGATCAATGGCCAAATTCAATTTGAATGCACAGCTGATAACCCACACCCCATACCGACTTGATGGGCGTCTCGGCGTCAGCGGGCATGACGGTTTTGAGTTTTTTGCGCAACCGGGCGACCAGCTCTTCCAACGCATGCTTGCTCATCAAATCTTCGGTTTCATCGCTGCCATACAAATCACACATGACCCCTGACTCCAAGGTGTTGTTATCGGCTTGCATGAGGGCCACCAGCAAGGTTTTTTCGCGGCTGGTCAAGCGCAGCTTGTCGCTCGCATGAGGTGAGTTCAGGGTTCGGTCGCGCAAATTGAGTGACCACTCCTGCCCCACGGTGCCCTTTTTGATGCGGCGACCCAAGCTGCGCAGCACCAACACCAACTCCACAGGGGCCACCGGTTTGGTCAGGTAAATATCCGCCCCGCCCATTTCATAACCCGCCAAGCGGTCATTGAGGGAGACCCTCGCCGTCAAAATCACAATCCCTGCACCTGGCATGGCTTGGCGCAGTCGCTTGCACAAACTCAAGCCACTTTCCCCGGGCAAATTCAGATCCAGGATGTACAAGTCGATGGCGTGGCGCGCCAAAATATCATCCAGCGCCGAAGCGCTGTTCGCCGCGTGGACCACAAAGCCATGGGCGATCAAATGGCTCTCGATCTCTTCTCTGAGCAAGCGGTCGTCCTCTACCAAAGCAACCGTTAACTTTTCTGCAAGGCTCATGACACACTTTTCCTGGTTAATTGAACGGGCAGGCGCACGCTGAACGTCACTTGTTGGTCCAGGATTTGGACCTCGACCTCACCCCCCAGGCGTGCCACCGCAGACTTGACCAAAGTCAAACCAATGCCCATGCCCGAAATGCCCATGACATTGGGGTGCCGGTAATAACGGTTGAACAATTGTTGGGGGTCAGGCAGGTTTTCGGCGGTCACTTGGTTGGTGACCGTGAAAACCACGCAGGCACCCCAGGGTTTTGAGGTGTTGACTTCGCTCGACAGACTCACTTGCACGGGGTCTTCGCTGGCATATTTGTAGGCATTGCCCAATAAATTTTCAACCACGATGGCCACCAATTGCCGATTGGCATGCAGGCTGGTGTCAGCCGAATGACTGAAGTTGAACTTATCTGGATGGGCATGTTCCATGATGGATTCCAAAACGACCTGCGTCATGTTGACCGTTTCAAGTACATCCATCTGCCCCGTTTCGACTTGGTTTGACTGGGCGACGTGTTCGATCAGGGCATCCATGCGATCCACCGAATGGGCAATGTGTTGAACAGGTGCATCGGAAGCCTCTCCCATTGCACGGCTTCTTTTGATCGATTCCAACGAAAACCGAATGGTGCTGAGGGGGTTTTTCAACTCATGGGTCAGCATGTCGATCAAGGATTGGCGCTCCTTGAGTTGCTGCGATTGGTTTTCAGCCTGCAACCGGACCAGTCGCAAAGATTGCACAGCTTCGAGTTGCCGGAACTTGCTGGATTGGTGCTGGCGGATGACGATCCAAAACACAAACAAACTCACCAGGCCGCCATTGAGTCGCCAATCCGAAACCGTGGACAGCGTGGCATCCGACACCAGCCCGGGCCACCACCCAAAGGCCACCAGGGTGCCGTAAACCAAGATCAAGGCGTAAAGCAGATAACCCAGGATGAGGATTTTTTGGGTTTTGGCGTCAATGTCCTTGGCTGTGGTCACCCCCCACACTTGCACGAAGGGATTCACCATGAAAATCAAAAAGCTCAACTGCAGGGCATGCTGTGCGTTCCACATCCACAGCATGCCCAAAGAAACCGCGCTGGCCAATACCAAGACACGGACCAGACCCTTGTACAGGGATGCATTTTGATATTGCATCAGAACGGCCCAGCCCAATAAGACCGTCATGCTCACCCGCAGCAGTTGAAAGGTTTGGCCCCAGGTGTTCAAAACTTCCGGGGGGATCTGCGTGAGTATTTTGGCCATCACCCCCGTGTTGAAAAAAGTGAACGCCACGGAAGTGAATTGAAAAACGCAATAGGCTTGCATCAACCGAGATGCGTCCACCCACAAAAACAACACCCCCAAAAATAACAAGCCCGCAGCCAAGGCCAAGGCCACGCTGATGCGCACCACCCGATCGATCACATTTTTTTGCAGCGCTTTGGGGCTCATGACATCCAATTGGATCCAGCGCAATCCATCGGTATTGATCTTGAAGTAAACGCTAAAGGATTGGTTGGGTGACAAGCTTGGGAAGAAACAGAACAGATCATCGGCGCAGGCATCAGCGGCTCTGCGCGTCAGGTCACCTGTTTTTTCAACCACCCACCGCTGGCCCACCCACTGATACATCCAGACATGGTCTAAATAATGCGGCCCCACGCGAATGACCCTTGTTTCGTCACCGGCCGACAGGTTGTGGTCAAGCCCCTCAGGGTTGCTGGTGACCCGAATCCAAGTGTCGCCACGCACAAAGCCCAATCGCAAGGACTGATCAAACGGGAGAAACGCTTTTTGGTGTATTTCTTCGATGTCAGTGCTGGCCGTTTCGTCGTGAAAATAGGCCAACTCACGCACAGGCTCCGTGGCTTGCGCAATGGGGCAAACCATCCCCAAAAGCAATAAAAAAATGAAAGAAATGCGCTGCATACAACGCCGGATGATGGCATTTTTTGGGTGAATGGGTGGTTTCATTTGGACAACAGTGCGCATTGATCGGGTACTTGAGAGGTATTGTGAGTCCTGAACGTCAGGCCAGCACCGCCAACACGGCCACCACAGACCTGGACAGTCACGTCACACCCCCTGCCCCAATGATTTGGGAGTCACAGGGGTCTGGGAGACTTCCGCGCGGGTGAGCCCATGGTCTACATTAAGCCGATGCAGACCCACAACGCTTGAACATGCACTTCATTCGACAACGCCTTGGCTTCGTGGGCCATGCATGGCTTTACAGATTGAAGTCTTGGCTGCGGCCTGTGTGCGTCCGCGTCGGACTTGCCCTGTCGATATCGCTGTGCCTGTGGGGCTGCGGAGAAAAACCTGTCGCGTGGCCATGGTCACCTGAAGCAACAGCAATCCCCACCCACACCGTGCCGGTGGCGCAATCTGGACAAAGCCCCATGTTGCTGTTGAGCTCCGACAATTGGCCCCTGACAGCCCCGGTGTTTCGACAGGTCAAACGCGATTTTTACGACTGCAAAGGTTTGGTTGGTGACTGGTTTGAGACATTGCTGTTGGCGGAAATGAATTTTTTAGCAAGCGAATCTGGCCTACAAAATTTGCCTTCGGCCGTTTGCTTGGTTCAAATTGATCGACAACTCAAGCCCAACGAAGGGCGATTTGTGGTGCACTTTTACGCCAATGCGACCGAGTTGAGCGAATGCGCCATGAAGCACCGGTGCCAAATGGCGCGCAATGTCAGCCTGGTGCTGAAAAATCAAGCTGTCTATCGCTCATATTTTTTATCCGATTTTGAGCGTGAAAAGTACCACCAACATTGCATCACGCCCGCCGGTAAATGGCACCCGCAAACAACGTGTTACGACTTGGCTTGAGTGGCTTCGCGCCCACCACGTCAAAGGGGGACGGCCAACATGGTGTCAATGCCAAAAGAATCGACCACCACATCCATCGATTGGATCCGCCAGTTGTGGCCTGAAGCCTGCAAAACGCAACGGTAGCGCGCCACCATGTACAGGCTGCTCACCCCTTCCTCACTGGACTGGTAAACCACCAAATTGGCCCTCGCTTGCACCTGGGTTTCAGACAAGTCAAGGCATTGCACGTTGGTCACTTGGCGCAACAAGCGGTCCCTGCGGTAAGTCAACACGCCCTTGGCCAGCATGGCCACCCGGTCACGGACCATCCCATGGGAGTAGCAACCCATGATCGGCAAGGGCAAGCCCAGGTCTTGATTTTCCCGCGACAACACTCGGTAGCTACACGCTGAGGTGTCGAACAATTCGGTCCATGCCTCAAATTGCTCGGCATCCAGCAACTCGGCATAGACATGGAAAAAGGACCGAATGGCCTCCATTCGGTGACTCATGCCGTGGTCTCCTGCCCTGGTGCGCCATCCAAGCCCATGATGTGGTGGTAAAAATGCCAAAAGCCGCGGATGGAAATTTCTTGCGACAAGTAATCGGTGTCTTGAACTGGGCCCACACCCCCCATCTCCAAGACCTCATGACCGCCCGGTCGGCGATGTCGAATGCCTTGCTGCACCAAGCGCAAAGCCTCACCATCTTCCAAAGAGATGTAACCCGATGGGCCAATGAAATTGGCGGTCAGCATTTTGTCGTGGGTTTGCTCGGGCGTGTCTGATTCAAAACCCAAATAAGTGATGTGCAGTTCCACTTCGTTGGGGCCCTTGGGCCTGAGATGGCGGATCGCATAGGTGTTGTCCACCTGGGCAATGACCAAGGTCGGAAATATGGACAAGATGGTGGTTTTGTAGCCATCCCCCAAATCCAGGGGGACGTGGATCAAAGCGGGGTCGGCCATCTTCATATCGGGGTTGAATTTACCCGTGCCCTCATACGCCTCGGCCACCAAAGCTTGGTTGTCTTTGTCGGCGGCGCTGAGGATGGAATGGTTCCAGGTGTTTTTCAAATCAGCATCGACCTTGATGCCGCCTTGCATCGTGGGCTGCTGCAAGCCAAAGGAGACTTGGAATTGATGCAGCAAAGAGCCATGGTAAGGGTCGCGCACATTTTCGTTGTAGAGCTTCCAATTGCCAGGGATGCGTTGGCGCAAATAGCCCAACACCTTGGGCTTGCGTTGAACCAGCAAACGATCAATTTGCGACAGTGAATGTGGCCCTAAGAAAGTCTTTAAATCCGGTGGGGCGTCATGGAAGCTGCCAAAGATCAAGCCCTCATGGGATTGAACTTTCAGCACATGGAGGCCATGGTCTGATTTTTGAAAAGAAGCAGGCATGCCGCCCTTGCCCTTCAAACCCTTGAGCAATGGCACCCCCGTGAGTTCACCTTTGAGGGAATAGCTCCACAGGTGATAGGGACAGGTCAAGCTTTGGGCACGACCTCTGACCGCCGTGACCAATTGCGCACCACGGTGGGCACACGAGTTTTCAAATGCGTGAAAACCCTGGTCTTCGGAACGGGTGACCACCACTTGGGTGTCGCCAATCCAATTGGTGACGAAGCTGCCCACCTGGGGCAACTCCACCTCGTGGCACAAATAATTCCACACCGGTCCGCGAAAGATGCGCTCGTTTTCCAATTGGTAGGTATCGGCGTCGGTGAACACCGCATAGGGCACGCGAGAAAAGTCTGATGTGGGCCAGGCATCCGGGTCATGGGCAGCGCCCTTGTTCATCATGTACTCCTCATGGATGGTTCTGACTTTGTGCTCGATGGTGTTCATTTATAACACGCAGCATGCAGGAAGGGCGCTTGTCCATGCCCACCACCAGTGCCCACTTGGCTTGAAACTTTGTCACATGAAGCAAAACCAAAGTCGCCGAGATGATCCCTGAATCATTACATTCGGGGCTGCATTCGGGCCGATGAAACGGACCTTTCAGCATCTCCCTCGCCACCATTTCGGGCTTGTCAAATATCTGCGCACCTGACGCATGGCCCATCTTGCAAGAGGCGCAATTTCGGCGACAATGCGCAGCAAGAACTCTTTGCAGAGTTGGGACACAGAATCCGACCTGCATCAACAACAACAAAAGTAATGCAACAACCATATGGCCCTGGCAGGCCACATCCGATACGGCAACGACATGACCATCTGCGTCATGGCTTCAGAGACAGTGCCTTTGCGCTTGCACCTTTCATCCCATGCATGTCTGAGGTCAACTGTGCTGTTTGACCACTGTGCCGAGTGCCAACGTTGTTGCACCATTGACGATGGCCACCCGCCCCTGGAGGTGAGCCTGACCCGGTCAGAACAAAAGAAACTGGGTTCTGTTTGCATCGAAAAAAACTGTCAATATCTGGGCGATCAAGGCTGCACCATGGGCAATGACAAGCCATTTGCCTGCAGCCTCTACCCGCTCTCATTCGACCCTGTGCGCAGACAGTTCTTGTATGACACCGACTGTCCACTGATGCCCACTTACGTCAAACAACTCAAGCAGCCTGACAGTGACGCTCAAGCCCACTTTTCCATGGTGCAGCGTGCCATTTTCAAGTTGGAAAAAAAAGACCCCGCTTTTTTGCAACAAAACTTCTCCATCGACGTGGATTACTTTGACTTGAAAAAGTTGCCGCATCCACCCCTGCCAAAGGAATCACCCAAATGATTGTTTCTCCCTTGAGAGTCATTGAATCTGCCAACCAAGCCCATGGTGTCCAGCATGTGGGCTATCAGAGTTGGACCCCAGACAATCTTTGCATCTTGAGCGAGCACAACGACATCACCTACTACACCTCACGCTGGGATGCCTTGTGCCCCTATATTGACGTGACCGAGGAGATGCTGGCCCAAGCACCTAAGCCTTTCATTGTTTATGCACTGCCCCCGGAAGGGCCCTATGGGGTTCCCATCAATGATCAATATGGCTTGGTCGACACCTTTTCAAAAGAGTTCTGGGAAGAGCCTCGCCGGGCCCGCAAGTTCAACGAGTACGACAAGCAGTACAAAGCGTTCGATATCACTGAAGAGGTGATTCCAGGCGCCCGCATCACGGTTGACGACATGTTTGAAATGGGTGGAGAACACTTCGCCAACTGCTATATCGATGACTTGGAAATCGAGGGCTTTGTTGACTACATTCGCAAGCTCGATATTTTGGTCATCAAGGTCCATGACCCGCTGGGCGAATTGGTGTTGACCGATGTGTCCATCATGCTGCCCGAGTACAACCAACTGTATGGCAGTTTTTGCCAATGGAACCGGGCTTTTAAAAACCGATCACCCGGTATGTTTGCTTGCTTGCTGGCCAGCCGGTGGGCCGCCAAGAATGGGTTGCGCTATTACAACTTGGGGCCCGTCGGGGATTACGGGTACAAATCCCTGTTTGTCACCGACCACGAACCCATATACGCGCTGGCCCTGACCGACCCCGACCATCCCTTGGCACTGGACACCACGTCCCCCCTGCACACGGATTTCACCCCCCAGGTCTGGAACCAAATTTATCGATCCGCCGCCCCAACGGTCAAAAAAGTCAAAGCCATGGCCTGAGGGCCGAGCCGTGTTGGATGCCCTCAACCGCAAAGGTTGAGGCTGTTGGGCTTCAATGGTTCAATGGTTCAATGGATCAAAACACGTGCTTGTCGCCAAAGCTGTGGTCATAGTCCATCATCAATTCTTCGCCTGTTTTGATGCGGCGCAAGGCCTCGAAATCGCCATTTTTTTTCATCCGCACATTCGGTTTTTTTGAATGGTTCAGGTAAAAAGCCATGTCCATGGTGTTGAGCCCCATGGCTGAAACCCGCACCTCGTCTTTGTGGTGATAACAAAAAATATTGATTTGCTGGCGAACGCTTTTGGGCAGTTGGGCAATTTCTTTGCGGGTGAACTTGACCTCTTTGGGTTGCGTCATGGTTTGCAGCGGATGCACGCCCTTGGGTATGGCCCGTATGGCAAAGACGCCAATGCCATGGACCGGTGAAATGCCCAAGCGGCAATACACCGACTGATCCAAATGTTTGAAGAGCTTTTTTTTCTGGTCTGACATGTCAGGGTTTCCGACGTAGAGGGGGTGGCGGTGATGGCACCGAACAAGCTCGCAGTCTAAACCCATTCATGCCGCTCCATGGCCACATGTCGGCCCTTGAAGGCCCAGCACAAAGCCCGTTTTTGGTGCAAAAACATCCCGCCATCCAACCTAGCGTCCGCAGGACCTGAACCATAATCTGCGAAATCTTTTTTGACCTTCCCATCCCATGCGCCACACCCCACCTACCCGTACTTATAAATATTACGATTTCATCGTCGCGGCCTTTGTCTGTGTGCTGCTGTGCTCTAACTTGATTGGACCGGGCAAAGCCGCCCAAATTGAGCTGCCTTTGCTGGGCACCGTGGTTTTTGGCGCTGGCGTGCTGTTTTTTCCCATTGCCTATTTGTTTGGCGACATCCTCACCGAGGTGTATGGCTACGCCCATGACCGCCGTGCCGTGTGGTGTGGCTTTGGCGCTTTGTTGTTCGCCGCCTTCATGTCGGGGGTGGTGCTGAATTTACCGGCCGCACCGGGCAGTTACAACGAGCAATTGCAGCAGGGTTTGAACATGGTGTTTGGCAACACCTGGCGCATCGTGGCGGGTTCCATCGTGGCCTTTTGGGTGGGCAGCATGGTCAACAGTTTTGTGATGGCCAAGATGAAGATCTGGACCCAAGGGCGCCACCTCTGGGCCCGCACCATTGGCTCCACCGCCGTGGGCGAGTTGTTCGACTCATCCCTTTTTTATGTGATTGCTTTTTATGGCATTTGGCCCACCGAGCAGGTGGTGGCGGTGGCCATCGCGCAGTATTTCCTCAAAACCGGCTGGGAAGTGCTGGCCACCCCCCTGACCTATCAAGTGGTGGGCTGGCTCAAGCGCAAAGAAAACGAAGACCATTACGACCGCGACACCGACTTCTCGCCCTTTCGGGTCAAGGTTTGAAGCGGATTTAGGCACCAGGGCTTGCAGCCGCTGACTGTTTCGCCGATGGTTTGGCTTGCAGTTGCTTGACCGCCATGCTCTCCAGGTAACGCCGCAGCCGTGACAAACCCACATCGTGTTCGTACAAATGCTCACGATCGCGGGCATCGGGCTCCATTTGCTCCAACATGACCCGGTCCTGCTCCAGCACACGCCAATGGCGCGCCTCTAAACGGTTGCGGTACAAAAACCGCCAAGCGCTGCGCTGCCAACCACTGACCCTGCGGCATCGCCAAAAAAAGACGGCGGCCAAACGCGGGTTGATGGGTGTGACAAAACCCACAATGATGAAGTTGCCACCCGGCCCGCCGGTTTTGGGATAAGGTATTTCCAAGCGCATCCAATGCGCGCCGGTGTCGCCCCATTCGGTCCAATCAAAGTTCACATCGCGCTGGCCTTCTTTTTCAAACACAAAGCCATGCTCGGTGCGCCGCAGTTGAAACTTGGCGCTGATGTCGCCTTCGGCCATGGAGTGCGACTGCTTGTGCAAAAAGCTGCCATGCATCGGGTCCATGACATTTTCCAAGGCATAGCGGTAATCGCACTGCCATTCGTTGTAGCAAAGAAAGTGCGAATGGTCTGCGCTGGTCAGTTCATCGGGCACATTCAAGGGTGGCGGCTGATCCACATGGGTCACGCTGTTGTACAACCAAATCGCTCCGTGGGCTTCTAGGACGTGAAAAGCGCGTGCCGCGCGCGAACCTTCAAGCGTGCAACCTGGGCTGGCAGGCACCTTGGTCACCATGCCATCGCAGCGCACCTCGATGCCGTGATAAGGACATGCCAGGCGGTCGCCCAAGACCACGCCCATCGACAAAGGCGCACCCCGGTGTGGGCAATGGTCTTCCAAGGCGTGCACCTGTCCCGCATGGTCGCGCCACAAGGCCAGCTTATGCCCCAAGCGGCGCAAGGACAGGGGGGTGTCTTTTAAAAAATGCGACGGGCACAAGGGATACCACAGGTCTTCCAGACCACGCTCCAAGAGTTGCTGCACTTCGTGTGTTGGTGTATCGGCCATGCTCATGCCCCCAGTTTGTGAATTTCGACTTCAAACGTTTGCTCGGTCCACGGCTGGCCGTTGGGGCCCAGCGGGCCGCTTTGGTTCAGGTAAGCCACCAAAGGCGCCAACTCGGTGATGCCCGCCGAAAACGCCCGCTCGAGCGCGTCGCCCAATAAATCTTCAAAGGGTGTGGGTGGGCGCTGCTGGGCTTGATTCGGTTGCAAATATCGTGTGGTTTGGATCGGGATCATGCTTTTTTCTCCGTCAAAAATCCACCGCCGGCTGCACTTTGCGGCTGGCGGCGGGTGTGGCCATCAATGCCCCCATCGATGGCCCATTCGGCAAACACCGTGGGGCCGGGTGTGAACTCGCGGGGCTGCCAGGCCGGTGTCAGGTGGTCTTCGTCGGCGTTGTATTCGATCAAGCCGCCACAGGGGTTTTCAAAATACCAAAAATAAGCCGACGAGACCGGATGCCGCCCCGGGCCGAGCTGGGTTTTCCAGCCACAGCGCCCCATGTGCAGACCGCCACCAAACACCTCATGGATGTCTCGCACGGTGAAGGCCACATGGTTGAGCCCCAAGGCTTTGCCGGGCACCTGCAGCAAAAACACATCATGGTGGCCCGCTTGGGGCGCACAGCGCATGAAGACGCCACGCCCCGGGTAGCGGTCCGAGGTGACAAAGCCCAAGGCTTGGTAAAAATCTTCGGCGGCTTGCAAGCGGTCGGTGAACAACACCACATGGCCAAGGTCCACCGGCGTGGCGCGCTCGTAAACCGGTGAGGCCTGGTCCACACGGCGGATGTCCCCATAGGCATTGGCCGCTGCGCCGCGCACATCCACCGCTCGCTTGATGCTCAACGCAAAGACTTGGCGCAAACCGTGCGGGTCCAGGCAAGACACCCGTGCATCTGGGCTGACCCCTGCGGCATCCATGCCTTGACTTTGAAAGCCCGGCATGGCCTGGAGTTGCTGGTGCAACTGCTCAAGCGTGGCGGCATCGCCCACGCCCCACTGCACTTCACGCAAAGTGTTCCCGGTCTCGATGGCGGGGCCCAAGCTGGGGTCGTTGGCGGGGCGCACACACACTTGGGCCCCATTCAGGGTTTCCCAAGTTGGGCTTGATGTCCCGGTTGACAACTCGTGCAAGCCCCAGTCGCCGTAAAAGCGCCGCACCCGCGCCCACTGCTCAGGCGTTTCTTCAATGCCGTAGGTGATGCGGTCAATGCCTTCGATCATGTCATTCCTTGTCCATCAGGGTTCTGCTGGCTATACCGTCATGGCCGCGCTGCGGTGGTGCAAGTAGCGAAGGGCAGACAACACCGTCAGCATGGAGGTTTTGGGGTTGTCGGGTAAGGGTTGGCCACGCATGGTCAGTTGCATGTGGCCAAAGGCCCCGCGCACGTCAATTTCATGGATGTTTTCAGTGACGTTCGGGTCGGCGATCAAGCGCGCGCGGGTGGCTTGCAGCCCCAAACCCGCCAAGGCGATGGTGGCCGCCACGTTTGCATTTTTCGGGTACTGGAGGGCCACCTCCGCCGCACTGCCTTCGATCAACACCGTGGCTTCGCGCAAGTTGTCGAGCGCCACCACCGACTCGGCGGCACTGCCGCGCCAACCTTGCGGCGGTTTGCGCCCGGTGTAGGTGACCTCACTAAGGCCGCCCCAGCGCGCAGCGGCAATGGCGTCGATGCCGCCAATGGCCCCGCTGAGCGCATGCACCTGTGTCTGCCCCAGGCGCGCCGCATCTTCAACCCGTTGGGCCAAGCCGGGTGTGGCCAAGGCACCGATGGACAACAAGGCGCATTCAATGCCCCGTTGCAAGGTGGGCAACACATGTTGCTCAATGGCACTGTGGCCAGCGCACTCGAGCACCCATTGCGCATCGGAAGGCACCTCGGTCAGCACCTGCACCGATGGCCCCAACCACTGGCGCGCCGCTTCGACAGACCGCGGTGTGACCACCACATGGCGCAGCGAAAAGTCCGGCCAATCGCGGGTGCGCTGAACGATGGCGCGACCAATCGCGCCCAAACCGATCAAGGTCAAACCTGTGGGCTGGCTCATGCGGCTTCCTTGCGGGGTGGGCCAGCAAATTTGGTGGCAAATGGCCCCCAAGTGTTCATGTCCACCTCGACCATCACCGGCCCTTCATGGGCCATGGCCTGCTCCAACACCGCATCACAGTCTTGCGGCTGAGACAGTAAAAAGTGCGGGATCTTCAAGCTGGCACACAGCAAAGAAAAATCAGGCGTGCACAAATCGACATAACAGCGCCGGCCACCGTACATCGCGTCTTGAATGTTTTGGATCACGCCATAACGCTGATCGTTCATCACCAGCACCACGATCTGCGCGTTTTCTTGTTGGGCACAAGCCAACTCACCGGGGTTGAGCATCAAGCCACCATCGCCCACCAGGGCCACGGTTTTGCGCCCCAACTGGTGCGCCTGAGCCGAAAGCGCAGCACCGATGCCCATGGCCAAGCCTTGACCAATGCCGCCACCCAATGCATGCACGCCCGCACGTGCGTGGTTCAACCACAAACTGCGATTGCCCCACATGCTGTTGGACAAGGTGATGTCGCGCACCCACCAAAAGCCTTGGGACTGGCGCTGCTGCCATCGGTTCAAGCTGTCTTTGAGGGCCACATAAGGGCCCAGGCTGGCGTCGACCATGGCCTCTGCTGCTTGGCGCGCTTGGGCCACAGCCTGCGGCCAGTTGGCGTCAGTTTGCATGTGGCCTTGCAAACGATCGGCCAAGGCGTGGAGGGCCAGGCTGGCATCGGCGTGCAAAAAAAGTTCGCTGCTGTAGCCGCGTTGATCGGCCAAGGGGTTGGCATCGATGCGGTAGCGCTTATGGGGCAATTGCAATTTGTAGTTCAGGGTTTCGTTGCTGCGCAAACGCGAACCCACCACCAGCATGGCATCGACGGTTTGATACAAGGCCTCGACCGGCTTTTGCACATTGAAAGCACCCAAACTCATGGGGTGCTGCTCGGGCACAACGCCGCGGCCTTGCACCGATGTGACCACGGCCCAACCCATGTCGATCAAGCGTTGCACCGCGGCGCCCGCATGGCGAGCACCCCCACCCAGCCACAGCAAGGGCCGTTGTGCGGATTGCAACTGTGCCGCCAACACATCGAGTTGTGCAGCGCTGGGGGGCAAGGGCGCCAACGGCAAGGGGGCCACATCGGCAGGCAGCTCTAACAACTGGGCTTGCACATCGATGGGGATTTCAATGCTGACCGGTCCACACGGTGGGGTGTGGGCCAAGCGGTGCGCCTCGCGCAGAATGCTCAAAGCACTTTGGGCATCACGGATGCGAAAAGCCGCTTTGCTCACCGCCGAGAGCATGGCCAATTGCGCCGGCGCTTCATGGATGTAGCCCCAATCTCGGTCCACGTATTGCGATTCAATTTGACCCGTCAAGTGCAACATGGGTGTGCCGGCGGTCAAGGCCTCCACCAAGGCCCCTGCGGCATTGCCTGCACCCGTGCCAGTGCTGGTGATGCAAACGCCCCAGGTGGCACTCACCCGCGCGGCGGCATCGGCCATGTTGCACGCACCCGCTTCGCCACGGGCGGACACAAAACGCACCTGCCCACGCTGGTGCATGGCGTCCAGGATGGGCATGTTGTGGATGGAGATCACGCCATATGCGGTTTTGACCCCGCTGGCCTCGAGGAACCGAACGGCCAGCTCACCCACGGTGATGCGATGTGCGGTTTGCGGTGAGGAATGGGGAGACGATGTCATGCGGCAATGCGGTTGAGGCTGCGCGACGGGGGCACAGCTGGGTGGGCCCGGGTGTGGGCTTGAAACGTGGGGTCAATGTGGCTGACGCGCTGGCTCAGTTGGGCAGCGGCGTGTTGCACTTCTTGCACCACGCCCGGTAAATCTTGGGGCTCAATGCGTTGGCTGGGAATGGTCACGCTCACAGCGGCAAGCACTTGATTCAATTCATTGGTGACCGGGGCCACGACGGTGGAGATGCCCGACTCAAACCCACCTTGGCTGGTGCCATAGCCCTGGGCCTTGTCGCGTTCGATCATCTTGAGCAATTGGCTGCGGGTGGTCGGCGTTTGTGCGGTGTATTCGGGCAAGGGCTCTTGGGGATAAAGCGCATTCAACTCAGGCAAACCCAGGTGCCCCATCAACACACGGCCCAGCACCGTGGCATGTGCAGGCAAGCGGGCCCCCACTTGGATGGAGTGGAACAAGGCGTTGCGCCCAGGTGACTTGACCACAAACACCACCTCGGTGCCCTCACGCAAGACCAAATGCGATGAATACCCGGTGCGCTCGCACAAGGCGGCGATCACGGGACGCGCCTGCTCGGCCATTTCCATCGAGGCAATGGTTTCAAAACCCAAACGCAACACCCCCAACCCCAGCCGGTAGGTGACCCCATCGGCGGCACGCTCGACAAAACCCATTTGTTCCAGGGTGTAGAGCATGCGAAACACCGAGGCCCGCGGCATGTCGAGTTTGCGCGCCAGCGCCGCACTGGTGTGGGCCGGCTCATCGCGGGTGAACTGCTGCATCAATTGCAGGCCCCTTTGCAAAGCGGGCACGATGTAACGATCAGACTCGCTCATGCCAACTCGCTCGACGTGGTGAACAACAAATCATTGACGCGCTCGGCGGCCTCCAGAGGACAAGCATGTCCCACCTCGCCCAACAAATGAAAGGGCAAGCCCAAGCGGGCCGCCAACTCGGCACAGCCTTGGGCCGGGGTGATGCGATCCACCTGACCGCAGGCGACATCCACTGGACAAGCCAACCCAGTCAGATAGCTGGCCAAGTCGTCCCCTGCCAGCATTTGGCTGGCTTGTGTGTATCCGGCGGGAATGACCTGCGCCATGGTGTGCTCCACCCATGCCAATTGATCTGCGCTGGCCGCAGGCGACAGCATGGCACTGGCACGCTGCGCGGCCATGCCCGCAGGGCCCAGGGTTTGCAGCTTGTCCAAACGCTCATGCAATTTGCGCTCGCGCACTTGGGGGTCTGCCAAACCGTAGCCCGCCGCAGGGGCCAACAGCCACAGGTGCTTGACCCGCTCGGGCTGGGCTTGGGCGGCGGCACTGGCCATCAAACAACCCAGCGAATGGCCGACCAAATGCACCTGCTGGCAACCCAGCGCATCCAACCACGCCCAAACATGCGCCGCGTAATCGCTGGCCTTGGGTTGCGCGGGCTTCACCGGCGTGCTTTGGCCATAGCCCGGTGCGTCCCATGCCAAGATGCGCACACCCGATTGCTGCGCGGCTTGCAATTGGGCCAACCAACTGCCAGACGCCGAACCAATGCCGTGCAACAACACCCACAAAGGCTGGCCTTCACTGCCGGCACTGCGATAAGCCACCTCGCCCAAAGGCGTCGCGATGCTTTGCAGCGGGAAGTCTTGGATGCGCTCAAACAAAGGCATGGGGACCGTCCATCAGGCTTTGGTCAGGTTGCGCTTGATCGCCGCCAAGGGCGAGTCCGGTGGGTACACCGGCGTGATGGGCTTGGGTGAACCCAGCATCACACACATCAGCGCATCCTCTTCGCCCACGTTGATTTCTTCGCGGTACACACCGGGCGGGACCGAGATTAGGTCGCGTTCACGCAGAACCGACTCCCAGCGCTCGCCGTCTTTTTCGCAAATCACCTTCATGGTGCCGCGCAGCAGGAAAAATATCTCTTCCACGTCGTAGTGGATGTGCGATGGCCCTTCGTGACCGGCCGGGATGATCATGGTTGAAAAAGTGAAGTGGCCACACGGCACGGTGTTGTTGTCGCTGGATACGCCGGTACCGCCCGTGCCGACATAGCGCATTTGGGCTCGGCGGTATTTGGGGTCGTAGTCGGCTTGAAACTTCAGGGCATCCCAGTCATAGCGACGGGTTTCGAAACGCGCCACGCGCGACGCCATCCATTGCTCGAACGACTGGCCCGGTTGGCGCAGCATGCTGGCTTGGATGTCGGCTTCGGCGGGGATGTTGGCATTGAGCAAGCCGCGTTCATTGAACACGGGTTGATTGGCCGCAGTGTGCTGTTGTGACATGGTGGGGTTCTCCTGATTCAACAATCAATTCATGACAAAGCCGCCATTGACCGGCAGCAACTGACCGGTGATGAAACCGCTGCCAGGGCTGAGCAAAAAAAGCAGCGCAGCGGTCAGGTCTTCGGGCACTTGGGGCCGCTGCAAGGCCCGGCCCTTGAGGTACAAATCGTGTCGATGCGCGGGGACATAGGCGGTGGCTTCCACCAGCGTGAGCCCGGGTGCGATTGCATTCACCGTGATCCCATCGGGCCCCAACTCGCGGGCCATGGAACGGGTCATGGCCATCACCGCGCCTTTGCTGGCGACATAAGCCATCAATCGGGGCGCACCCCACAATGCCGTGTCCGAGGCGATGTTGACCACGCGCCCGGTGGTGCCGGCCTTGAGGTGGGGATGCGCGGCCACCGTGGCCAACCAGGGCCCACGCACATTGACCGCCATCACCTGATCCCAGGTGTCAATGGCGATGTCTTGCATGTCTTTGCCGCCACTGTTGGTGATGGCGGCGTTGTTGACCAAGCCATCCAAGCCCCCCAGCCAATCAGC
>CANFPJ010000034.1 GCA_947448885.1 Comamonadaceae bacterium | reverse complement strand
GGTGGTGTCGCCAGGGAAATCGTATTTGTCGAGCAACTCGCGAACTTCCATCTCGACCAATTCGAGCAGTTCAGCGTCGTCAACCATGTCGCATTTGTTCAAAAACACGATGATGTAAGGCACGCCCACTTGGCGGGCCAGCAAAATGTGCTCGCGCGTCTGCGGCATCGGGCCGTCAGCGGCCGAGCACACCAAAATCGCACCGTCCATCTGGGCAGCACCCGTGATCATGTTCTTCACATAGTCAGCGTGGCCAGGGCAGTCCACGTGCGCATAGTGACGGTTGGCCGTCTCGTATTCCACGTGGGCGGTGTTGATGGTGATGCCGCGGGCCTTTTCTTCAGGCGCTGCGTCAATTTGGTCGTAGGCCTTGGCCTCACCACCAAACTTTGCCGACAAAATCGTCGTGATCGCCGCTGTCAGCGTCGTCTTGCCATGGTCAACGTGGCCAATCGTGCCCACGTTCACGTGCGGTTTGGTCCGCTCAAACTTGCCTTTTGCCATTTATCGACTCCGAAAAAAAAGCACATCAAAAAGTGCCACTGCACCAAAAAACTGGTGCCCATGGCGGGAATCGGACCCGCGACCTCTCCCTTACCAAGGGAGTGCTCTACCACTGAGCCACATGGGCATTCAACCAACCGACAACCTCAAAGACGTGGAGCGGGAGACGGGAATCGAACCCGCGTCATTAGCTTGGAAGGCTAAGGTTCTACCATTGAACTACTCCCGCATCGGGTTCACACCCTCACAGTCGCAGGTCACCCAAAGTCACATCTTTGCACTGGTGGAGGAGGCTGGATTCGAACCAGCGTAGGCGTAAGCCAACAGATTTACAGTCTGCCCCCTTTAGCCACTCGGGCACCCCTCCGCAGAACCGCGCACTATAGCATATCTTGCCCAGCTGAACGCCATCTCCATGCGCCAATGTGGGGTGTTCAGGTCCAATCCCAGCGCCAGTCCATGTTTCGCTGGCGCAACCAAGACTGGGCCAAAGAAAAATGTCCACAACCCACAAAAGGCTTTGGCCCGCGCCGTGCGGACAAGGGCGAGGGATGGTTGGCCCGCAAAATCAGGCTTTGCTGACCCGATGAGGCCGCAACGGCTTCAATCCAATCGGCTTTGGAATGGGCGTGGGCACCCCACAACATATACACACACACCGGGGACGTTGTAGCAACAGCTTTGATTACTTCGTCAGTGAGCGCACCCCAACCGATGTCAGCATGGGCGCCGGCTTGGCCCTGCTCCACGCTCCAACTGGTGTTGATCAACAACACCCCACGCTGGGCCCAGGCCGTCAAAGAGCCATTCGCAGGCGCGCCCAAACCCACGTCGCGGCGCACCTCTTGCACGATATTTCGCAAAGACGGTGGGATTTTGATACCGGGCGCCACCGAAAACGCCAAGCCCTCGGCCTGTCCCGGCCCGTGATACGGATCTTGGCCCAGGATGAGCACTTTGACCGCGCTCAAAGGCGTCAAGCGCAGGGCCCGCAAGGGGTCGCTGGGGTAAATCACCGCACCGGCGGCCAAGCGCTGGGCCAAAAAATCGTTCACCGCACGGCCCGCATCACTGCGGGCAAATGCCCCCCACAGGGTCTGCCACGGCTCGCTCAAGGGTTCAGCGCCGTGCGCACCGGGCATTTGACCTAGCGCGTCGGGTGGCCAGTGGCACAAGCGGTTTGATGCCTCGGCTTCGTCACGCCACAGCGGCTGTTGCATGCTCGCCTTGGTCCACCGGTTGAGGCTTCAAGCCTGAAACAGTTCGGCCAAGGCCAAGCCGGGCTCAGGTTGGCGCATGAAGGCTTCGCCCACCAAGAACGCCTGCACCCCGGCTTGGCGCAAGCGCAGCACATCCTCGCGGGTTTGGATGCCACTTTCGGTGACCAAAATCCGCCCCGCCGGCAAAGCCCCCAGCAGGTCCAAGGTGGTTTGCAACGACACCTCAAAGGTGCGCAGGTTGCGGTTGTTCACCCCCAGCAGCGGCGTTTTCAACTTCAGGGCACGGTCCATTTCGTGCTGATCGTGCACTTCCACCAACACCGCCATGTCCAAGCCCCGAGCCACGGCTTCCATGTCCGCCATTTGGGCATCGTCCAAACAAGCGGCGATCAACAAAATGCAATCGGCCCCCATGGCGCGTGCTTGGTAAATTTGGTAGGCGTCGATCATGAAATCCTTGCGCAGCACCGGCAAGTCGCACGAGGCCCGCGCTTGCTTCAAGTCGTCCACGCCCCCTTGAAAATGGGTGCGGTCGGTCAACACCGACAAGCAAGCCGCGCTCAAGGTACCGTCACCTTGGGCATAGCTTTGGGCAATGTCGGCGGGCACAAAATCCGCGCGCAAAACGCCTTTGGATGGGCTGGCTTTTTTGACCTCGGCAATCACCGCCGCTTGTCCTGCGTCGATTTTGCGGCGCAACGCACCGACAAAGTCGCGCGTGAGGACGCGGCTTTCCGCATCGGCACGCATCTGTGCCAGGGGCTTGGAGCGCAAGGCCAAGGCCAGTTCTTCACGCTTGGTGGCAACAATTTTTTGCAAGATATCGGACATGGTTCAAGCCCCCAAGCTTTGGGTGGTGCTGATGAGTTGCTCCAATCTTTGCATGGCCTGGCCCGACTCGATGACCTGGCGCGCCAGCACCAATCCTTGGGCAATGTCTGGGGCCACATTGGCCGCATACAAAGCCACGCCGGCATTGAAGATGACGATGTCACGCGCCGGTCCCGCTTGGTTGCGCAACACGCCCAGCAACATGTCGCGCGATGCCTCAGGGGTCTCCACGCGCAAGGCACGGTTGCTGACCATGGTCAAACCAAAGTCTTCGGGGTGTATTTCATATTCGGATATTTGACCGTTTTTGAGTTCGCCCACCAAGGTGGCCGCGCCCAGCGAGACCTCGTCCATGCCATCGCGCCCATAGACCACCAATGCATGTTCGGCCCCCAGGCGCTGCAAAGCACGCACCTGGATGCCCACCAAATCCGAGTGAAACACCCCCATCAAGATGTTGGGCGCGGAAGCCGGGTTGGTCAGCGGCCCCAAGATGTTGAAGATGGTGCGCACGCCCAACTCCTTGCGAATGGGCGCCACGTTTTTCATCGCTGGGTGGTGGTTGGGGGCGAACATGAAGCCAATGCCCACTTGCTCAATGCAATGCGAAATGGCCTCGGGCTTGAGTTGGATGTTGACGCCCAAAGCCTCCAGCACATCCGCGCTGCCACTTTTGCTGCTCACACTGCGGCCGCCGTGCTTGCTCACCTTGGCCCCAGCTGCTGCCGCCACAAACATGGTGCAGGTGGAGATGTTGAAGGTGTGCGACCCGTCACCACCGGTGCCCACGATGTCCACCAAATGGCGCGTGTCGCTGACATGCACCTTGGTGGAAAACTCGCGCATGACCTGGGCGGCTGCGGTGATTTCGCCGATGGTTTCCTTTTTCACCCGCAAGCCGGTGATCAAGGCCGCGGTCATGACCGGGGACAACTCGCCACTCATGATCATGCGCACCACGCTGAGCATCTCGTCGTGGAAGATTTCGCGGTGCTCAATGGTGCGTTGCAGCGCTTCAACAGGGGTGATGGGCATGGGGTTCTCCTTGGGGCTCATGTTTGCTTTCTATCCAATCAAGTTCTGGGTTGTGCCCGTCATCGCTCGGCGTGGGTCGCGGCAAATGCCTGCATGCTGGCCAGGGCTTGGTCGATGCCCGCGGCATCCACATCCAAATGGGTGACCAAACGCAGGCGCGTCATGCCAGTGGCCAGCACGCCATCTTGGCGCAGGTGGGCCAGCAACGCTGGCGCCAAGCCATGGGCGACATCGAGAAAAACAATATTGGTTTGGGCCGAAACAACGGCCATGCCCGGCAAGCCCTGCAAGCCGGCGGCCAGGCGTTGTGCCAACGCATGGTCTTGGGCCAAGCCGGGCACATGGTGGTCCAGCGCATGCAAGGCCGCCGCCGCCAACACGCCCGACTGGCGCAAGCCCCCGCCCAACACCTTGCGCCAACGGTGGGCCTTGGCCATCAACGCGCTGGATCCGCACAAGACCGACCCGACCGGTGCGCCCAAACCCTTGCTCAAGCAGATGGAAACGCTGTCAAACAAATCAGCGATGCGCCGCAACTCGGTCCAAACGTCACCGCCCTCGGTCTGGGCCTGGGCCACGGCGGCGTTCATCACCCGCGCACCGTCCAAATGGGTGGCCAAGCCGCGTTGGCGGGCCCAGTCGGTGGTTTGCTGCAGATAGGGCATGGGCATGACATGCCCGCTCCAGGTGTTTTCCAGGCACAGCAACCGGCTGCGGGCAAAGTGGGCGTCCAAGGGCTTGATCGCCGCGGCCATGTCGGCCAGGGCCATTTGGCCTTGCGCGTTTTGGGCCAGGGGTTGGGGTTGGATGCTGCCCAGCACCGCGGCCCCGCCGCCCTCATAGCGGTAAGTGTGGGCGTTTTGCCCCACCAGGTATTCGTCCCCCCGTTCGCAGTGCGCCATCAGTGCGCACAAATTGCTTTGGGTACCCGACGGCATGAACAAGGCCGCTTCTTTGCCGGTGAGCGCGGCCATGCGGTCTTGCAAAGCGTTCACCGATGGGTCGCCCCCAAACACATCGTCGCCCACGGGGGCCGCGGCCATGGCTTGGCGCATGGCGGGCGTGGGTTGGGTCACGGTATCACTGCGCAAGTCAACGGTTTTCATGCGGCACCTGTGAGAAAGTTTTTCAACATGGCGTGACCATGTTCGGTCAAGATGGATTCGGGGTGAAACTGTACGCCTTGCAGGGGCAAGCTGCGGTGGCGCACCCCCATGATCTCCCCATCTTCGCTGCGCGCGGTGACCAGCAAGTCGGTTGGACAGGTGTCGCGTTCTATGGCCAGGGAGTGGTAACGGTTGACCACAAAACGCTCGGGCAAGCCCGCAAACACCCCTTCGCCCGTGGTGTGGATGACCGAGGTTTTGCCATGCATCAGCTGTTGGGCCCGCACAATTCGCCCGCCCAAGGCGGCACCAATGCTTTGATGGCCCAAGCACACGCCCAAAATGGGCAACTGGCCCATGAAGTGTCGAATCGCCGCCACCGAAATGCCCGCTTGTTCGGGGGCGCAGGGGCCGGGTGAGATGACCAAATGGGTGGGCTGGCGTTGGGCGATCTCGGCCAAGCTGATTTCATCGTTTCGGTACACCTCCACAGGGGCGCCCAGCTCGCCAAAGTACTGCACGATGTTGTAGGTGAAGCTGTCGTAGTTGTCGATCATCAAAAGCTTCATTCCAAGCCCTCCTCGACCAGCTCACTGGCGCGCAACAAGGCGCGTGCCTTTTGCTCGGTTTCGCGCCACTCCATTTCGGGCACCGAATCGGCCACCACCCCGGCGGCGGCCTGCACATACAGGGTGTCGTCTTTGATGATGCCGGTGCGGATGGCAATGGCCAAGTCCATGTCCCCCGCAAAACTGAGGTAGCCGCAAGCCCCGCCATAAATGCCCCGCTTGGTCGGCTCGAGTTGGTCGATCAACTCCATCGCATGCACCTTGGGCGCGCCACTCAAGGTGCCCGCAGGAAAGGTCGCCTTGAGCACGTCGATGTTGTCCAAACCTTCGCGCAACACCCCCTCCACATGGCTGACGATGTGCATCACATGGCTGTAGCGCTCCACCGAAAACGCCTCGGTGACCTGGACGCTGCCCACTTGGGCAATGCGGCCAATGTCGTTGCGCGCCAAATCAATCAGCATCACATGCTCGGCGCGCTCCTTGGGGTCTTGGATCAACTCTTGCTCAATGGCCTTGTCCCTCTCTGGGGTGGCGCCACGCGGGCGGGTGCCCGCCAGCGGCCGGATGGTGACCTTGCGCCCCGCGCCCCCTTCAGCGGCCAGGCCTGACGCAGGGCTGTTTTGTTCCAAGCGCACCAAAATTTCAGGCGACGCCCCCACCACATGAAAGTCACCCATGTGGTAGTAATACATATAGGGGCTGGGGTTCAAAGAGCGCAAGGCACGGTACAGCGACAAGGGGCTTTCGGTGTAGCGCTTTTTCAGCCGCTGACCGACCTGCACCTGCATGAAGTCGCCCGCCTCGATCAGGCCTTTGGCGCGCTCCACCGCCTTTAAATAGTCGGCCTTGGCAAATTCGCGCTCCACCGGGTGGCTGGTGCTCGGGCGCAATGGGGGTGCGCTGACGGAGTACTTGAGCAAGTCCTTGAGTTCGCGCAAACGCTTCTTGCCATTGGCATAGGCCTCGACCTCGCCCGGGTCGGTGTAGACCATCAGGTACAACTTGCCCGAGAGGTTGTCGATGACCGCCAACTCCTCGGTTTGCAGCAGCATGAAGTCGGGGCAACCCAGGCTGTCGGGCGGGCAACTGGCCTGCAGCTTTTTCTCGATGTGGCGCACCGTGTCATACCCAAAATAACCGGCCAAGCCGCCGCAAAAACGCGGCATGCCCGGGCGCAAAGCGACCTTGAAACGCTTTTGGTAACGCTCGATGAAGTCCAAAGGGTTGCCGTGGTCGGTCTCCACCACCGCTCCGTCTTTGACCACTTCGGTCATCGCTTGGTCGCCAAAACCCTTGGCGCGCAACCAGGTGCGTGCCGGCAGGCCAATGAAGCTGTAGCGCCCAAAACGCTCTCCGCCCACCACGGATTCCAGCAAAAAACTGTATTTGCCACCGTCTTTGGCAAAAGCCAACTTTAGGTAGAGCGACAGAGGGGTTTCCAAATCGGCAAACGCCTCGGCCATGAGGGGAATGCGGTTGTGGCCTTGCAAGGCCAAGCTTTTGTATTCGAGTTCGGTGATCACAGAGAGCCTCCACAGCTCAGCCCCACAGGGGCTTTCAATCCAGGAAAAGACCCGTCAAAGGGTCAAAAGGGGGGAGGAGGCCGAGGGGGAAAGTTCAATGCGCCCGCACGGCCAGGTCGACGCAGCGACGCCAGGGCCAAGCTCCCCGGTCGCTGCAACCTGTGATGGTGATGCGGTGTATGAACATGGCGCGCAGTGTAACAAATACCTACTCACCCATGGGGGCCGAGCCGCAGCCATGCCCAAGATTGGCCATCGTGGATGTGTTGGCAGTCGTCCACGTGCGCCAATGCGGGAACGGCTTGGATGGGCTCGCCATGGTTGTAACCATAGGTCACCAACACCAAGGGGCAACCAGCGGCGTCGGCGGCCTGGGCATCGTTGCGCGAGTCACCCACCATCAAGGTGTGGGCGGGTTCACTGCCCAAAACGCGGCAGGTTTCCAGCAATGGCAATGGGTCGGGCTTTTTGCGCGCAAACGAATCACCCCCAAACACACACTGAAAAAAGCCATGCAAGCCCTTGGCCTTGAGCAAGTCATTGGCAAAAGCCACGGGCTTGTTGGTCAAGCACGCCAGCGGCATGCCGCGGTTTTGCCAAGCTTGCAAAGCGGGCACCACGCCTGGGTAGACCTCAGAAAACTGGCCATTGATTTGCGCATAGTGGTGTTGATAGCGCAGCCACGCGGGCTCATACAGGTTGTCCACCGAACGGCCCGCACAGCGCTGTTGCCCAGGCAAACCCAGTTGGTGGTCGAGCACCGTGCGGATCAAATGGTCTGACCCCTGCCCCACCGCATGCGACACCACCTCGGTGGTGGCCGGTGGCAAATCCATATCGCCCAACATGCAGTTGATGGCGGCGGCAAAGTCGCCCAAGGTGTGCACCAAGGTGCCATCGAGGTCGATCATGATGGCTTGGATGGTCATGGCTGGCTCCGCTGTAGGTATCTGTCAGGGTCTTGGGTGGCGCATGCTATCTCAGCCGACAAGGCCAAAGTGTGGGCAAGGCCATTGACAGGGCCCGCCGCACTCGCGTGTCGGCGCTTCTAAAATGGTTTTTTCATTCAGACCTGAGCGCCTTGCCATCGGCGCACCCCCCATGACCCCCACCATTTACCTTCGGCCTTGTGCCACCTCACGCGCAGCCACCTCCGCGTTTTGCTTGAGCCTTTGTTTGTTGTGCGGCGCCACATGGGCCCAAACCCCCAACGCCAAAGCCGCCAAACCCGCCCTGACCGTGAGCGTGGGCAGCCCCAGCGTGCAAACCTTGCCGGTGCAAATCAAGGCCAACGGCAACATCGCCGCTTGGCAAGAGGCCAGCGTGGGCAGCGAAATCGGGGGTTTGCGCCTGACCGAAGTGCGTGTGAATGTGGGCGATGTGGTCAAGGCCGGCCAGGTGCTGGCGGTGTTCCATGCAGCACCGGTGCAAGCCGACTTGGCCCAAGCCCAAGCCAACCTGAGCCAAACCCAGGCCGCAGCCAACGAAGCGCGTGCCAATGCCGAGCGCGCCCGTGGCCTGCAACCCACGGGCGTGATCAGCGCCCAGCAGTATGTGCAATACATCACCGCCGAAGAAACCGCTGTGGCCCGCGTCGCAGCGGCCAAGGCCAGTGTGGACAGCCAGCAACTGCGCCTGCAGCAAACCCAGGTGCTGGCGCCCGACAGCGGCATCATCGCCGCGCGCAGCGCATCGGTCGGCGCGGTGCTCACCCCGGGCACCGAGTTGTTTCGCTTGATCCGCCAAGGCCGCTTGGAGTGGCGTGCCGAGGTGATCGCCAGCGAATTGGGGGCCATCAAACCTGGCATGGCCGTGAGCCTCATGGCCGCCAGCGGTGCCAGCTTGAGTGGCCGGGTGCGCATGCTCGGCCCCACGGTGGACCCACAAACCCGCCAAGCCCTGGTGTATGTGGACTTGCAAACCCCCAGCGCCGGACACGCCCCTGCCTTGGCCGGCATGTATGCCAGTGGCAGCATCCAATCGGGCAGCAGTCGCGCCATGACGGTACCAGCCCCCGCAGTGGTCAGCCGCGATGGCTTCAACTATGTGATGCAAGTCAAGGCCGACAACCGTGTGAGTTTGGTCAAGGTACAAACCGGCCGCCGGGTGGGCGACCAGATCGAAATCACCCAAGGCCTGACGGATGGCGTGAAGTTGGTCACCCAAGGTGCGGGCTTTTTGAATGATGGCGACACGGTTCGGATCGCGCCATGATCAACGTTTCGTCCTGGTCGATCAAAAACCCCATCCCTGCGGTCATGCTGTTTGTCATGCTCTGCTTTGCAGGCATGGTCTCGTTTGGGTCGATGAAGGTGCAAAACTTTCCTGACATCGACCTGCCCACCATCACGGTCACCGCCAGCCTGCCCGGCACCGCCCCGGCCCAAATGGAAACCGAGGTGGCGCGCAAGATCGAAAACGCCATCGCCGCCTTGCAGGGCTTGAAGCACATCACCACCAAAGTGCAAGACGGCAGCGCCACCATCAGCGCCGAATTCCGCTTGGAAAAACCCATCCAAGAGGCCTTGGACGATGTGCGCTCGGCCGTCAACCGGGTGCGCAGCGAATTGCCCGGTGACCTGAAAGACCCGGTCATCAGCAAACTCGACCTGGCTGGCCAACCCATCTTGGCCTACACCGTGCGTTCACCCAGCATGGACGCGGAGGCCTTGTCGTGGTTTGTCGACAACCAAATTGCGCGCAAGCTGCTGGCGGTGCGCGGTGTCGGCGCGGTCAACCGCGTGGGTGGCGTGGAGCGCCAAATCCACATCGCTTTGGACCCGCAGCGCTTGCAAGCCCTGGGGGCCAGCGCCGCCGACATCTCGCGCCAACTCAAGCAAATGCAGTCCGACAGCTCGGGCGGGCGCACCGACGTGGCCGGGGGTGAGCAACCGGTGCGCACCCTGGGCACCGTCACCGACGCCCCCACCTTGTCGCGCATGTCGTTGACCTTGGCCGATGGCCGGCGCATCCGTTTGGACCAAGTGGCCCAGGTGCAAGACACGGTGGCCGAGCCGCGTTCTGCGGCGCTGCTCAATGGCCAGCCGGTGGTGGGCTTTGAAGTCTCGCGCAGCCGCGGTGCCAGCGAAATCGAGGTCGGCGCAGCGGTGCAAAAAGCCCTGGCCGATTTGCGCGCCGCCCACCCCGACATCGAACTGACCGAAGCCTTTGACTTTGTGTCACCCGTGGCCGAGGAGTACCAAGGCTCTTTGCACCTGCTGTACGAAGGGGCCATCTTGGCGGTGTTGGTGGTGTGGTTGTTTTTGCGCGACTGGCGCGCCACCTTTGTCACCGCCGTGGCCCTGCCTTTGTCAGTGATCCCGGCCTTCATTGGCATGCAAGCCCTGGGTTTTTCCATCAACGTGGTGACCCTGCTGGCCTTGTCGCTGGTGGTGGGCATCTTGGTCGACGATGCCATCGTGGAGGTGGAGAACATCGTGCGTCATTTGCGCATGGGCAAAACCCCATACCAAGCGGCCATGGAAGCCGCCGATGAAATTGGCCTGGCGGTGATTGCCACCACCTTCACCTTGATCGCGGTGTTTTTGCCCACCGCCTTCATGGCCGGCATCCCGGGTAAGTTTTTCAAGCAGTTTGGCTGGACGGCATCGCTGGCGGTGTTTGCCTCTTTGATCGTGGCGCGCGCCCTCACCCCCATGATGGCCGCATACCTGTTGCGCCCCATCGTGCACGCCGAGGCCCGGCCGGCCTGGATGGGGGGCTACTTGCGTTTGGCCCAGTGGTGTTTGCAGCATCGCTGGTGGACGGTTTTGGGCGCGCTGGCGTTTTTCATTGGCTCCCTGTCTTTGGTGCCCTTGTTGCCTACCGGCTTCATCCCACCCGACGACAACAGCCAAACCCAGGTGTACCTGGAACTGCCCCCCGGCACCAAGCTGGCCCAAACCCAGGCCAGCGCCGAAGCCGCGCGGCAGTTGTTGAGCCAAGTGGCGCATGTGAAAAGCATTTACACCACCATCGGTGGCGGTGCAGCGGGTGCCGACCCGTTTGATACCTCGGGTGCGGGCGAGCCGCGCAAGGCCACGCTCACCTTGCTGATGAGCGAGCGTGGCGAACGCCCGAAAAAACAAATCATCGAACAACAAATCCGCCAAGCCCTCACCGCCCTGCCCGGGGTGCGCAGCAAAGTCGGCTTGGGTGGCTCGGGCGAAAAATACATCTTGGTGCTGACCGGCGAAAACCGCGAAGCTTTGTTCAGCTCGGCCCAGGCCATTGAGCGCGAGTTGCGCCTGATCCCCGGTTTGGGCAATGTGGCTTCGAGCGCCAGCCTGGTGCGCCCCGAGGTGGTGGTGGTGCCCGACTTTGCCGCCGCCGCCGACCTGGGTGTGACCAGCGCGGCGATTGGCGAGACCTTGCGCATGGCCACCTCCGGCGACTACGACGCGGGCCTGGCCAAGCTCAACTTGGACCAGCGCCAAATCCCCATCGTGGTCAAACTGCAAGACGCTGCCCGCCAAGACCTGGACACCCTGGGTCGCCTGAGCGTGCCCGGCAAGCGCGGCCCGGTCATGTTGGCCCAGGTGGCCCAGATCAGCATGGGCTCGGGCCCCGCGGTGATCGACCGCTACGACCGCGCGCGCAACATCAAATTTGAAATTGAACTCTCGGGCCTGCCCCTGGGCGATGTGACCGAACAAGTGAAAAACCTGCCCGCCGTGAAAAACCTGCCCGCTGGCATTGCTGTGGTCGAGGTCGGCGACGCCGAAGCCATGGGCGAGTTGTTCGCCAGCTTTGGCCTGGCCATGCTCACCGGGGTGCTGTGCATTTACATCGTGCTGGTGTTGCTGTTCAAAGGCTTTTTGCACCCGCTGACCATCTTGGCCGCCTTGCCTCTGTCTTTGGGTGGCGCTTTTGTCGGCTTGCTGTTGGCCAATAAGAGCTTTTCCATGCCCTCGCTGATTGGTTTGATCATGCTGATGGGCATTGCCACCAAAAACTCCATCTTGCTGGTGGAATACGCCATCGTCGCCCAGCGCGACCAAGGCCTGGGCCGCATGGCCGCCCTGATGGATGCCTGCCACAAGCGCGCCCGCCCCATCATCATGACCACCATCGCCATGGGCGCGGGCATGTTGCCCCTGGCCTTTGGCTGGGGCTTGGCCGACCCCAGCTTTCGCTCGCCCATGTCGATCGCGGTGATCGGCGGCCTCATCACCTCGACCGTGCTCAGCCTGCTGGTGATCCCGGTGGTTTACAGCCTGCTCGAAGGCCTGCGCATGGGCGTGAGCACACGCTGGCGCAAGTGGCGCGGCATGGCCTAAAAAGTTGGATCAATCCTGGCAAGTAGCGTCAGCGGGTGGCCCTCGCCATGGCCCCAGGTACCGTCAGTCACCTGGCCTTGAAGCGGTTGGACTTCAGGCCAAGGCCTGGCGCATGGCGCGCACCACATTGGCGTAGTCGGGCTGGCCAAAAATCGCGCTGCCCGCGACAAAGGTGTCAGCCCCGGCATCGGCCACCCGGCGGATGTTGTCGGGCTTGATGCCGCCGTCCACCTCCAAGCGGATGTCGCGCCCGCTGGCTTGGATGCGCTTTCGCGCTTGTTCCACCTTGCGCAAGGCCGAGTCGATGAAGCCCTGGCCGCCAAAGCCGGGGTTGACGCTCATGATCAAAATCAAATCAATGTCGTCGATCAGCCAATCGAGCACGTCCAACGGCTCGGCGGGGTTGAACACCAAACCCACCTGGCAACCCGCGCCCTGGATGGCTTGCACACTGCGGTGCACATGGGTGCTGGCGTCGGGATGAAAACTGATCAGATCGGCACCGGCTTTGGCAAAGGCCTGGGCCAAGGCGTCCACTGGCGAGACCATCAAATGCACGTCGATCTGCACCGCCACGCCGGCCGCGGTTTTGGCATGTGGCTTGAGGGCTTGGCACACCATCGGACCAAAGGTGAGGTTGGGCACATAATGGTTGTCCATCACATCGAAATGAATCCAGTCTGCGCCGGCATCAATGACTTGGCGCACCTCCTCACCGAGGCGGGCAAAGTCAGCCGACAAAATGGATGGGGCGATGCGATAGGTGGGCGTGTTCATGGGGCGATTATTTCACCCCCGACACACCCGATTGGCCATGAGACAAAATCACCCACCCTTGAGCGAACACACACCATGCCCAAATACCAGTTTCGCGTCGATGTCAAACCGCAGTTTTTGCCCGAACAGTCCGACCCCAGTGCGTCCTTGTACATGTTCGCCTACACCATCACCATCACCAACACCGGCAGCTTGGCCGCGCAACTGATCTCGCGCACCTGGAACATCAACGACGCCCAAGGCCTGCACGAAAAAGTGCGCGGCCTGGGGGTGGTGGGACATCAGCCTTTGCTGCGCTCGGGTGAATCGTTTGAATACACCAGTGGCACGCGGCTGCGCACCCCCACCGGCACCATGCACGGCCAGTACTTTTGCGTGGCCGAAGACGGCGAGAAATTCGACGTCGATATCCCCATGTTTGTGCTCGACGCCTTGAGCCACGAGCCCGGCTCGCGCAACCTGCACTGAGCCAACCGCATGGGCGAGTTTGAGCTCATCGAGCGTTATTTCAAACGCCCGCCCCAGCGCGCTCAAGTCGGTGTGGGCGACGACTGCGCCATTTGGATGCCCACCCCCGGCCAGGCCCTGGCCATCTCCAGCGACATGCTGGTCGAAGGTCGCCACTTTTTGTCCACCGTCGACCCAGCAGCCCTGGGCCACAAGGCCTTGGCGGTCAACCTGAGCGACCTGGCCGCGTGTGGCGCCACCCCTTGCGCTTTCACCCTGGCCCTGGCCTTGCCCCAGGCCGATGACGCTTGGCTGAGCGGCTTTGCCCAAGGCCTGTGGGCGCTGGCCGACGCGCATGGCTGCGAGTTGATCGGCGGCGACACCACCCGGGGCCCCTTGACCATCGCCATCACCGTGTGGGGCGAGTTGCCCCCCGGCCAAGCTTTGCTGCGCAGCGCGGCCCAGGTGGGCGACGACATTTATATCAGTGGCGTGGTCGGTCAAGCGCGCATGGCCCTGGAGGTGTTTCGCGGCCAACTGCGCTTGCCCAGCGACGCCTTTGAGCGCGCCCGTGCGCGCATGGAGCGGCCCACGCCACGTGTGGCCCTGGGCCAGGCCTTGCGGGGTGTGGCCCATGCGGCCATCGACCTGAGCGACGGATTGCTCGGCGACTTGGGCCACATTTTGAAGGCATCGGGTGTGGGCGCGGACATCGACAGCCGCTGGCTGCTTCATGCCAGCGATGGCGACACCGCTTGGCCCGCCCACTGCCCCGACCTGGCCGCCCTGCCCTGGGCGCAAACACTGGCCTGTGGCTTGACCGGTGGCGACGACTACGAATTGCTGTTCACCGCCGCGCCCGAACATCGCGCGGCCGTTTTGGCCGCCGCCCAAGCCAGCGCCACACCTGTGAGCCGCGTGGGCCACATCACCCCCGCTGGATTGCGCGTGCTCGACCCGCAAGGCCAAGCCATCGATGTGAGCAGCCTCGCCAGTTTTGACCACTTTGCCTGAATGAACATCGCCATCGACCGCCAATTCATGAAGCGCCACCCCGCGCATGTCATTGCCCTGGGGTTTGGTGCGGGGCTCAGCCTGTGGGCCCCTGGCACAGTGGGCACCCTGTGGGCTTGGGCCAGTTTTTCCGTTTTGCATTTGTACTTTGATGCCGTCCAGTTGGCTTGGCTGATTGGCCTGAGCCTGCCCCTGGGTTGGTGGGCCTGCACCGTCACCGCGCGCAACTTGGGCGTGAGCGACCCGGGCAACATCGTATGGGACGAAATCGTCGCCTTTTGGTTGGTGCTGTGGTTGCTGCTGCCGACGGGGTTTTGGGCCCAGTTTTGGGCCTTTGTGCTGTTTCGTTTTTTCGACGCCGCCAAACCCGGTCCAGTGGGCTGGGCCGACAAGTCGTTCAAAGGCTTTGGTTGGCGTGGCGGCTTTGGCATCATGTTTGACGACCTGGTGGCCGCTTTTTGTACCCTGCTGGTGATCGCTTTATGGAGGACCGTCACATGAGTTCACACCCCACCGATGACACGCCGGCCTTGGTCGAGCAACTGGCCCAGGCACTGCTGCAACGCGGCTGGAGCCTGGCCACCGCCGAGAGTTGCACCGGCGGCCTGATCTCGGCCGCCTGCACCGAACTGGCCGGGTCGAGCCAATGGTTCGAGCGGGGTTTTGTCACCTACTCCAACGACGCCAAGCATGAGTCTCTGGGCGTGGACGCAGCCCTGATTGCCCGTGTCGGCGCGGTCAGCGAGCCGGTGGCCCAGGCCATGGCCTTGGGTGCCTTGCGCCATTCCAAAGCCCAGGTCAGCCTGGCTGTGACCGGCGTGGCCGGCCCCACGGGGGGCAGCGCCTCACGCCCGGTGGGCACGGTGTGCTTTGCCTGGGCCTTGCCCAGCGACAGCGGCCCCACGCTGGGGGCCGACACCGCATGGGTCAAAACCGAGCGCCAACACTTTGACGGCGACCGCGCCCAGGTGCGCCGCGCCACCGTACAACACGCCTTGCGCAGTTTGCTGCTTTGGTTGGGACAAAAACCACCCGCTAAGGATTGAAAGTTTTAGCATCGGTCATCGAGCGAAATGGCAAACGACAGACCGAGCATCGACCAATGCATCAGAGAAAGGGGTAAACATGAACCTCACCACCCGACACGAACTGCGCCAACTGTATGGGGCTGCCAGCGAACGTGCATCCCTGAAAGAGTTGCCGTCATTGGATCGACATGCCCAGCAGTTCATCGCCCTGTCGCCCTTTGTGGTGCTGGCCAGTGCCAACGCCACAGGTCAGATGGACGCGTCTCCACGCGGGGGTGACGCGGGCTTTGTCAAAGTCATCGATACCCAGACCTTGTTGATTCCAGATGCACCGGGCAACAACCGTTTGGACACGCTGGAGAACATCCTCGACACCGGTCAACTGGGCTTGCTCTTCATGCTGCCGGGCTTTGACGAAACCCTCCGCGTCAATGGCCAGGCCGTGCTGTCGATCGAACCCTCAGCGCTCCAACAATGCGCCGATGCGCGACGCACACCCGCGCTGGTCATTCGGGTCAAGGTGCAGGCGGTGTATTTGCATTGCGCCAAAGCCTTCATGCGGGCCCAGCTGTGGAACCCCTCTCGACATGCACAACGCCACCTCATGCCCAGCATGGGTGAGATGCTGCGCGATCAAATCCAAGCCATACAGGGCCAAGCCGTTGGGGCAGAAACCCAAGAGGAAATGATGGCGCGTTACCGCCAATCACTGTGAATACACTTTGCGCTGCAGCGTGCTGGTCTCCACCCTCGGGCCCCATCAAACGCCGCCAACCATCAGGAGACAGATATGACTTGGTTTGAAGGCTTCACCCGCCACACCACCGAGGTCAACGGGCAAACGGTGTGCTACCGCTCGGGTGGAAAGTTGGGCGCACCCGTGTTGGTGCTGTTGCACGGCTTTCCACAAACCCATGTGATGTGGCATCGGGTGGCACAGCAGCTCAAGCCCCACTTCTTCGTGGTGTTGCCCGACTTGCGCGGCTATGGGGACTCTTCACACCGCCTGGGCGGGCCTGACCACAGCCACCACAGCAAGCGGGCCATGGCCAGCGATGTGGTGGGCTTGCTGGATGCGCTGGGCGTGAAAGCCTTTCACCTCAGTGGCCACGACCGGGGTGGTCGGGTCGCCTATCGCTTGGCGCTGGACCACCCAGAGCGGGTGCTGCGCCTGAGCGTGCTCGACATCGCACCCACCCTGGACATGTACAACGCCACCGACATGGCCTTTGCCCAGGCCTACTACCACTGGTTCCATTTGACCCAACCCGCGCCATTGCCCGAGACCATGATCGCGGGCAACCCACTCGCCTACCTGCACGCCAAGCTGGGCGGTTGGGGCAGCGCAGGCCTGGGCCACATCGAGCCCGAGGCGCTGGCCGAATATGAACGCTGCTTCACCGACCCCACGCTGGCGGCCAATGGCTTGCCCGCCGCCATCCACACCGCCTGCGAGGACTACCGCGCTGGTGCCAGCATCGACTTGGTGCACGAGCGCGCCAGCCGCGCCCATGGCGACAAAGTGATTTGCCCTATGCATGTGCTGTGGGGCGCGCAAGGCGTGGTTCATCGCCTGTTTGACCCCATGGCCTTGTGGCAAGCCCAGTGCAGCGGCCCATTGAGTGGGCGGGCGATGGCCTGCGGCCATTTCATCCCCGAAGCATTGCCCACCGAGACCGCGGTCGCATTGCTGGCCTTTCACGGTTGACCTAACCATCCCCACCACAAGGAGCCACCTCCATGACCCCCAAAATCGCCCTGGAAGAACACTTCGCCACCGACGAGACGCTGATGGACTCGTCGGGTTTTTTGCCCTCCGCCGATTGGAGCGAGCTCAAGTCGCGTCTGATGGACATCCATGACCAGCGTTTGCGCCAAATGGACACGCATGGCATCGAAACCATGATCTTGTCGCTCAATGCCCCGGCGGTGCAAGCCATCGCCGACCCGCAAAAAGCCCATGACGTGGCGCAACGGGCCAACGATTTTTTGGCCGAGCAAATCACCAAGCAGCCCACCCGTTTCAGGGGCTTTGCCGCCTTGCCCATGCAAGACCCCGATATGGCCGCGCGTGAACTCACCCGCTGCATGAAAGACCTGAAGTTTGTCGGCGCTTTGGTGAATGGCTTTTCGCAAAGCACCCAAAGCCCGGCGCCGCTGTACTACGACTTGGCTCAGTACTGGCCTTTTTGGTCGGTGGTGGAGCAATTGGATGCACCGTTTTACCTGCACCCGCGCAACCCCTTGCCCAGCGACGCGCAAATTTACAGCGGTCACCCCTGGCTGATGGGGCCGACCTGGGCCTTTGGTCAAGAAACCGCCGTGCATGCCCTGCGCCTGATGGGTTCTGGTTTGTTTGACGCGCACCCGGGCTTGAAAATCATCGTCGGCCATTTGGGTGAGGGCCTTCCCTACAGCATGTGGCGCATCGACCACCGCAATGGCTGGGCCTCGCCGACCAAACGCTACCCCGCAAAAAAGAAAATCGTTGACTACTTCAATGCCCACTTTTACCTGACCACCTCAGGCAACTTTCGCACCCAAACCCTGATCGACGCGATTTTGGAAATTGGCGCCGATCGTGTGTTGTTTTCCGCCGACTGGCCATTTGAAAACATCGACCACGCCAGCGATTGGTTTGAATCGGCCAGCATCAGCACAGCAGACCGGTTGAAGATTGGGCGCACCAACGCCCAGCAGTTGTTCAAGCTCCACCCCTGACGGGCTTGGCTGCGGCTTACTCGGGCTTGATGTTGGCGTCTTTGATGACTTTGCCCCAGCGCTCGTGTTCGCGCCGGATGTAGGTGGCAAATTCAGCCGGTGAGGCGCTCGGGTGCAAGGTGGCGCCAATGTTCGTGAAGCGCTCCATCACCTCGGGGTTTTGCAAGCCCTTGACCAGCGCGGCGTGCATTTTTTGCACCATGGCGGGTGGAGTGCCCGCCGGTGCGCCAAAGCCAAACCACGGTTGCACCACCAAAGCCGGGTAGCCCGCCTCAGCCGCTGAAGGCACGTCGGGCAATTGCGGCGAGCGCTTGGCCGAAAACACCGCCAAAGCCTTGACCTTGCCGGCCTTGATTTGTGGCAAGGCCACCACCAGCGAACTTTGAAAGTCCAATTGGGTGGAGCCCCCGATCAGATCTTGGATTTGCTGTGTGGCACCTTTGTAGGGCACATGCAGCAAAGGGACACCGGCCTGGGCTTGCAGCAACTCGGCGGCCAGGTGCGGCACCGTGGCCACACCCGGTGTGCCATAAGCCAACTTGGCCCCTGCTTTAGCCGCTTTGATCATCTCGGCCAAGCTGTTGAACGGGGCGTCTTTGTTGGCGATGAGCACCGGCGTCATCGACACAAAATTGGTGATGGGCGCAAAGTCTTTGAAAGCATCAAAGCCCGGCTCGCCCACATGCGGCGCGATGGCCGCCGTGATGGCCAACAAGCCAATGGTGTAGCCGTCGGGCGGCGCTTTGGCCAAGGCGACCAAACCCGTGACGCCATTGCCGCCGGGGCGGTTTTCCACCACCACGCTTTGTTTGAGCTCGTCGCGCAAGATGTTGGCCGCTTCGCGCCCGACCAAATCAGTCGGTCCACCGGCCGGAAACGGCACGATCAACCGGATCGGCTTGCTCGGCCACTCTTGGGCCCACACCGGTGCTTGAAGGCACCACAAACCCACACACAACCAAACCAAACGACGCATCATGTTGAACCCCTGAAAGAACCGACCACCGCATTTCTGCGGGAGGGCAGTCAATGAAAGATGCCCCCAGTATGCCTGTGTGCCTCGGGGGTGCCAGCGTGCGGCTCAAACGGGGCGATGGAACAGCGCCTGCAAACGCTCTGGCGCGTAAAGCACGTGGGCTTGGCACACCAAGTGCTGGTCATTGAATACGCAAAACTCGGTCACGGGCCCCAGCGGCCCTTCGTACGCCAGGCCCAGGCTGTTCACACCGGTGTGCACATGGGTCAGCGCAAACTGCCATTCGCCCGGGCGTTGCAAGGCCTTGCCCCAATAAGCCGCCATCGCCGGCTTGCCCAACAACACCCCTTGGGTGCTGGGGGCCAACCACTGCGCCAGGGGGGTGTGCAACACGCAATCATCGGCATAGTGCGCCAAGATGGCGGGCAAGTCACGCGTATTCCAAGCGCGTATCCAAGCGTTGGCGAAGTCAGATGCAGCTGGTGGTGACATGACGACTCCCCGACATTGGGTTGAACTTTCTTCTTTCGGCTTTGGCCACACCGTCTGTCTATGCGTTGTGTTTTGGGTTTTGGCTCATGCGGTCAAGAAATTCTGTGGGCGATAGGACCTCCACACCTTTGTACACCTGCACATCTTTCAAATCCGGGTCGCCAGAAATAACCCATCGGGCCCCTGCGTCAATGGCCAAGGCCAAAAATTTGTCATCGCTTTTGTCGCGACTGACAGAGGCTTGCGCAGTGACCTCGAAAAACTCAACCGATTGGGCAATTTTGATCAGATGGCGCAGGCGGCCAAATTCGCCAAAGTAGCGGTCAAATTTAGGCCGTGCGATGCGTGTTTCCAGTTCATGCCATGTGTCCTGGTTTTGGGCCATCACAAAATGCTCAACGGCCAAGGCCAATGCTTGCGCCGTGGTGGATTGGGGCAGCAACCCGGCGCTGATCAAGACATTGGTGTCGACAACGATGTAGGCAGGCTTATGGTTCATGGAGCATGCGGGTGACATCGGCTGAAGTCAAGCCCTCTTCGGCTGCCAAATTGCTCATACTGGCCAAGTGCTGGCGCATTGAGTCCCCCGCCGCTTTGCCACGCAGCGGATAACTTTCACTGATCAGTGCCGCCACATGGGGCGCAATGGTTTGCATGCTGGCTTGGTAGTCCTCAAAAGACATCACCACCGCCACAGGCCGACCGTGGCGCGTCACAGTCACCGGTTGCCTTTGAGAGGCATCAATGAGGGTTCCAAACTGGTTTTGAGCCGCCAGAGACGTCATCGTGATCATGTTCGCAAGCCTTGAAAAGTGGACATTACGCCTATTATGTCTGTTTTAGGCGTTTTTGATTGATTTCGAATTCAACGTCGCTTCAATGAACCATCTTCAAACGCTTTTTTTAGTCTTATATTGTTCATTTTTCACTGAATAGGTATGCGCCATGGCCCCTGAATTCACCCAACTGATGGCCCACTACAACCAGTGGATGAACCAGCGCATGTATGAGGCGGCATCGCGGCTGGGGACGGAGCTGTTGATGAAAGACCAAGGGGCGTTTTTTGGTTCGGTGTTTGGCACGCTGCAACACATCGCCGTGGCCGACACGATATGGCTGTTGCGCTTTGCAACGCACCCCGGTGGTTTTGCATCGCTGAGGCCCCTGCAAAACGGCCCCAAGCCGACGGCCTTGAATCAGCCCTTGTTTGCGCATTGGGCCGATTTGCAAGCCTATCGGCAGCAATTGGACGCCACGCTGGTGGCATGGTCCCAGGAAATTCAGCCGGCGCATTTGGCGCAACCGCTGCACTACACGAACATGGCAGGGGTGAAGCAATGCAAAGCGTTTGCCCCGTTGGTGACCCACTTTTTCAACCACCAAACCCACCACCGGGGTCAGGCCAGCACCTTGATCCACCAATTCGGCGTGGATGTGGGGGTGACCGATTTGCTGGCCCTCATTCCCGACGCTGTGGACTGAGCGGACCTGGGTTTTGCACAAGCTGTCGCTCGCGCCAAGGCGCATCCATCGCCAGGCCAAGCCAAGCCGCCCGCATTAGACGGGCGGCACCCACACCGGCAACACCGCCACACCCAGGCGGGCGAGGCGGTTTTTCATGCGCAAGACTTCCTTGTCTTTGCTGATGAGCGTGGCTTGTTGGGCCACGGCCAGGTCGATGAATTTTTGATCGTCGGGGTCGTTGCACACATAGGGCGCGCGCTCGGCGCTGGGCATGCTGTGGGCATGCTGGTCAAACTGCGCCAGCACGTCCAGGGCATTGATACCGCGCAATGCCTGGCGGGCCACCAAATGCGGGTAGGCCAGCACCCGCAGCAACTCTTCGCGCATCTCGGCACTGGCCCACCAATGCACGCCGCCGCTTTGCAAGGCTTGGTTCAAGGGGCGTGAGCGCGGGTCGTCAAACACCCACATGTCGAGCACGATGTTGGTGTCGATGACCACGCCCCGCATGGGTGGGCTCAGGTGGCAGGGGTGTCGGTTTTGGCCGGGCGGCGCATCGAGCCCGCCGACATGTCAAAGCGAAACAACCGGCATTCGATGGGGCCGTTCCACATGGGCACGCGGCGCGACTCTTTCAGGCGCATGCGGCCCGGCAATTTCAGGTCGGGGGTGAGCACCCAGGCGCTCCAGCCGGTGTAGTTTTTCTTCCAGTGGCTGGCCAATTGGACAAAGAAGTCGCCACCGTCCGTGACTTGCGCTTGCTCGCGCGCACCCGCATCGCTGCGCGACTGACCGTGCTGTGTGGGCCCATCGCTGTCGGTGTCCCAATCGGGTGCGGTGGCTTGGGCCACCGCCGTGTGGCCCCGGCGCGTGGCAGCGCCCGCCACACCGGCCACCTCGATGCGCTCGCCATACGGCGGGTTGAGCAACATGACCCCAGCGCCTTCGCACGGGGGCATGCGCTGCAAGGCGTCGCCGCCGCGCAGCACCAGGGCGTGGGCAACGCCGGCGCGGTCGGCGTTGCGCTGGGCAAAGTCGACCATGCGAAAGGCCACGTCGCTGCCAAACACCGTGGCACGCGGGGCCACTTGGGCAGCACGGGCTTGGTCGCGCAAACCATCCCACACATGGACCTGGTAGGGCAGCAATTTTTCAAACGCAAAGCGGCGCATCAAGCCCGGCGCCATATTGCAAGCGATTGCGGCCGCCTCAATGGCAATGGTGCCGCTGCCACAACACGGGTCGTACAAGGGCATGCCTTGCTCCACACCACATACAGCGGGCGTGGCAGGGGGCGCTTCTCCCGGGGCGCTGATCAATGGCATGCTCCAACCGCTGGCAGCCAGCATGGCCGCGGCCAAGGTTTCTTTCAAAGGGGCGTCGCCTTTGTCCACGCGCCAGCCGCGTTTGAACAAGGGCTCGCCCGAGGTGTCGATGTACAGCGTCATGTGGTCGGTGGTCAGGTGGGCGTACAAACGCACATCGGGCCACTGGGTGTTGACGCTGGGGCGCTCGCCGCCCTTGGCGCGAAAGCGATCGGCCACCGCGTCTTTGACACGCAGCGTGGCAAAGTTCAGGCTTTTGAGCGGGCTGTGTTGGGCCGTGACCTCGACCTTGAAGCTGTGCTGCGGCGTGAACCAAGCCTCCCAGGCCACCGCATGGGCCCCAGCGTACACATCGTCCTCATGCCGATACGGGGTGTGCGACAACTGCACCAACACCCGCATGGCCAAGCGGCTGTGCAGGTTGAGTTGCATGGCCATGCGCCATGAACCGTGCAAGCGCACACCGCCTCGGGCCACGCCCACGTGCAAGTCGGGGTCGGCCACCACGCTGCGCACTTCTTGGGCCAGGCAATGCTCCACCCCAGCCGCGCAGGGCAAAAACAAGTCCAGTTGGTTCATGGCAAAGCCTCAGAGCGTCTTGCGCAAATTGGTGGGCGCAATGCGCAGGGATTCGCGGTACTTGGCCACGGTGCGGCGCGCGCAGTCGATGCCTTGCTCCTTGAGCATGTCTGACAGCTGGTTGTCGCTGAGCGGTTTTTTCGGGTTTTCATTGGCCACAAACTGCTTGATCAAGGCCCGCACGGCGGTGCTCGACGCGTTGTTGCCACTCTCGGTGCCCAGACCCGAACCAAAGAAATACTTGAGCTCAAAGGTGCCATACGGCGTGTGCATGTACTTGGCCGTGGTGACCCGGCTGATGGTGGACTCGTGCAAACCCAGCTCGTCGGCGATCTCGCGCAGCACCATCGGCCGCATGGCCAATTCACCGTGTTGCAAAAAGCTTTTTTGGCGCTCAGCAATGGCCGTGCCCACGCGCAAGATGGTGTCAAAGCGCTGCTGGATGTTTTTGATGAACCAGCGCGCCTCTTGCAAGCGTTGCTGCAAGCCTTGGTGGCCCTCGCCTTTGCCGGCTGACTTGAGTGCATTGGCGTAAATGTCATGCACCCGCAGGCGCGGCATCACATCGGGGTTGAGCGCCACGCGAAACTTGGGGTTGCCCTGGCGGTCGGTGCCGGTGCGGGTGACCAACACATCGGGCACCACCGCATTGCGTTCCACATCGATGAAGCGACGCCCGGGTTTGGGCTCGAGGCGCGCGATCAAGGCAATTGCCAATTTGATGGTGGCCTCGCTGTCGTTGACCGCCAGGACCAAGCGCTTGACGTCGCGGCGTGCCAACAGCTCCAAGGGCTGGGCGCAAATGCGCAATGCGCAGTCGCGCACCCCCATGGCCTCCTCCGAGCTGGGCGACAAGGCCTTGAGTTGCAGGGTCAAGCACTCGCCCAAATGGCGCGCGCCCACACCCACCGGCTCTAAGCTGTGCAACAAGTGCAGGGCCATTTGGAAGCGCTCTTGCAACTCTTCGATCTGTTCTTCATCGTCACCGGCCAGGCCCTGGGCCAAGCTGAGCAAGCTGTCTTCCAAATAACCGTCATCGTTGAGCGACTCGATCAAAAAGCGCAGTGCCGCACGGTCGGTTTCGCTCAGGCGAAGTGCCAAGGCTTGGCGGTGCAAGAACGAGGTCAGCGACTCTTGGCTGCGCGCCAGCTCCGTGGCGTCGGTGTCGTCCCCGTCATTGGCCCCATTGCGCGCGGGCGCGTCGCCGCCCCACTCGGGGTCGTCGGCATGGGTTTCGCTGCTGCCATCCCCCTCCCAGCTCTCGGCGACCCCATCCACCGAAGGCTCGGTGTCGCTGGCGCTGTTGTCCACCGCCACCTCGCTGACAGAAGAGCCGGGGACAAAGTCCACCACCTCTTCGCCATCGTTTTGGGCCGGGGCATCGGCCTTGGTCAAGCCAAATTCCTCGCGCGGCGCCTCTTCCATTTCCTTTTCCAGAAACGGGTTGTCGTCGAGCATTTGGTCGATCTCTTGGCTCAGCTCCATGGTGGACAGCTGCAACAAACGGATCGACTGCTGCAACTGGGGCGTGAGCGCCAGGTGCTGGGAGACGCGAAGGGAGAGACCTTGCTTCATCACATTTTGAAGTGCTCACCGAGGTACACCCGGCGCACATCGGCGTTGTCAATGATCTCGGCGGGCGTGCCCTGGGCCAGCACACGGCCATCGTTGATGATGCAAGCGTGGTCGCAAATGCCCAAGGTTTCGCGCACATTGTGGTCGGTGATGAGCACCCCAATGCCCCTCGACTTGAGAAAGCCAATGATGCGCTGGATCTCGATCACCGCAATCGGGTCGATGCCGGCAAACGGTTCGTCCAGCAAGATGAAACGCGGTTGGGTGGCCAGCGCACGGGCGATTTCCACGCGTCGGCGCTCACCCCCCGACAAAGCCTGGGCCGGTGAATCGCGCAGGTGGTCCACGCGCAACTCTCCGAGCAGGGTGGTCAAGCGGCGCTCGATCTCGGGGCCCGACAGCGGGCGGTCGTTGTCATCGCGCTGCAACTCGAGCACCGCGCGCACGTTGTCTTGCACATTGAGCTTGCGAAAAATCGATGCTTCTTGCGGCAAGTAGCTCAGGCCCAGGCGAGCGCGGCGGTGGATGGGCAACCTCTCGATGGCCTGGCCGTCGATGCTGATGGTGCCCCCATCCGAGCGCACCAAGCCCACGATCATGTAGAAAGAAGTGGTTTTACCAGCGCCATTGGGGCCGAGCAAACCCACCACTTCGCCTTTGTTGACGCCAATCGAGACGTCTTGCACCACCACCCGGCTGCCGTAGGACTTGCGCAGGTGCAGGGCCTGCAGGCGACTGTCCGCACCGGACGCCGTCAGCGCGCCCGATACCGCAATCATTTTTTAACCCCGCTGTCGCTGCGCGGCGACAACACCGCACGCACCCGCGACCCATCGGGTTTGACGCCCCAGGGCGGCGTCGTTTTGCTGGCCTCGATGCGGCCATCCACGGTGAAGACTTCGGTGAGGTTGTTGTAGGTGATGGACTGGCCGACGATTTCGTCGCTCACCACAGTGCCGCGCAAGCGGCGCAACTCGGCGCGCTGGCTGAAACGGACTTGGTCGGCGCGGCCATCGTACTCAATGCTTTGGGCCTCGCCCTCCATGAATTCGTTGAGACCTTCGCGTTTTTGCCGGAAAAAAGCTCGGGTATTGTCTTCGGCGCTGAGCACCGCATGCTGATAGCCTTCGGGGTCTTGGCGCACTTCCAAACGGTTGCCACGCATGACGATGCTGCCCTTGGTGGCCACCACCTTGCCGGTGAAAACGCTGATTTGTTTGAGCTCGTCGTGGCGCAGGTTGTCGGCCTCGATGTTGAGCGGCTTGTCACGGTCCGCCCGCTCTGCCCACCCGGCCGTGGATGACAGGCACATGACCAGTGTCAAGCTGGCTTGAATGGCGAAGGCATGAATCTTGCTGGACATAACTGGG
>CANFPJ010000033.1 GCA_947448885.1 Comamonadaceae bacterium | reverse complement strand
GTGCCGGGCAGTTGCGTCATGGTCACCTTGGAAGGCACGCGTCCCTTGTTGGTGGAAATCCAAGCGCTGGTCGACAGCGGCGGCCCCAGCCCGCGCCGCTTGAGTGTGGGCCTGGACCGCGACCGCTTGGCCATGTTGCTGGCGGTGTTGCACCGCCACGCCGGTGTGGCCTGCATGGACCAAGACGTGTTTGTCAACGCCGTGGGCGGTGTGCGCATCAGCGAACCCGCTGCCGACTTGGCGGTGCTGCTGGCCATCACTTCGTCGTTGCGCGGCAAGCCCCTGCCCAAGGGCTTCATCGCTTTTGGCGAAGTGGGTTTGGCCGGCGAGGTACGCCCCGCGCCGCGCGGCCAAGAACGGCTGAAAGAAGCCGCCAAGCTGGGCTTCAGCGTGGCCGTCATCCCCAAGGCCAACGCGCCCAAAAAACCCATCGAGGGCATGACCGTGCACGCGGTCGAGCGGGTGGAAGAGGCCATGGCGGTGGTGCGCGGCTTGGGTTGAGGGGCCCAACAGCGCATTGTTTGCGCTGGCGCAAAGTGCGCTGCACCTGGAGCGCCTACAAACAGGGCATGACGCATGCACCCCGTATTCCATACCCCCGCCGCCCTTTCTCATTTCGGGTGTTACGCCGCAAGGGATTGGCCTGCTTTGCGCTGACACTGGCCTGTGCCACCGCGCCGGCTTGGGCGTTGACACCAACTGAGATGCTGGCGGGCTATGCCAAAGCGTCGGGACAAGCGCCGCAAGCGGTTCGCGGACAACAGTTTTTTGACGCCACCCATGGCAAAGAGTGGAGTTGCAGCACCTGCCACACCAAGCTACCCACTGCCGAGGGCACGCACGCCAGCACCCGCAAGGCCATCACCCCGCTGGCCCCAGCGGCCAACGCCAAACGCTTCACCGACAGCGCCAAAACCGAAAAGTGGTTTCGCCGCAATTGCAACGACGTGTTGGGCCGCGAATGCACCGCCGCTGAAAAGGCCGATGTGCTGGCCTGGTTGATCAGCCTCAAACCATGAAACACATCTGCCCCATGAAAAACACCCGCTTCAACCCGTCACCCACGCTTCACCCACTGCCATTGGCCCGGCGACAGCCACAACCACCCCGCAAGGCCAACAGCATGAAAACCCATGGGCCCAGCTGGGCCTTGGTCGGGGCTTTGATGGGGACTTTGGGCGGCATGGCCCACGCCGATGACGCATTGAACGCCCCAGCCTTTGCGCTGTACACCCAAGAGTGCGGCAGTTGCCACATGACCTACCCCACAGGCTTGCTGCCGGCAGCCTCGTGGCAGCAAATCATGCGCGGCCTGAAAACCCATTACGGCCTGGACGCCTCTTTGGATGAAACCAGCCAGTTGACCCTGACCACTTGGCTCACCGCCCATGCGGGCACGGGCAAATATGCCCGCGAAACCCCTAAGGACCAGCGCATCACGCTGTCAGCGTGGTTTGTGCGCAAGCACCGCGCGGGCGAGGTGCCCACGGCCGTGTGGCGGCGCAAGTCGGTGGGCAGCCCGGCCAATTGCGTGGCTTGCCATGCCGATGCCGAGCGCGGCGACTTCAATGAAGACAAGGTCAGGATTCCCCCATGAGCGATCCATCCAACGCACCCGTTGTGAAGCCCACGCCCCCTGAGGCCGAGGTGTTGGTGTGGGACGTGCCGGTGCGCGTTTTTCATTGGCTGCTGGTGTTCAGCGTGGCGGGGGCCTGGCTCAGCGCCGAGAGCGAGCGCTGGCGTTGGTGGCACGAAACCTTGGGCTACACCACCTTGGGTTTGATGGCGTTTCGTTTCGTTTGGGGTTGGGTGGGTTCGCGCCATGCCCGCTTTGCCGACTTTGTGCGCCCACCTTCTGTGGTGTGGGCCTATGTGCTCAAGATGTTGCGGCTGCGGGCCCCGCGCCACGTGGGCCACAACCCCTTGGGGGCCTGGGCGGTGCTGGCCTTGATCGCTTTGACCACGCTCACCGGCGTGAGCGGTTGGCTGATCGCCGACGGCGATGCGCCGGGTTGGTTGGAGGAAGCCCACGAGTTGGCCGCCAACGCGTTGATCGCCACCATCGCTGTGCATGTGCTGGGGGTGTTGTTCAGTGGCTGGTTGCACCGCGAAAACCTGGTGCGCGCCATGCTGACCGGGCGCAAACGGGCCACGGCCGATCAAGCCATTCCCGCTGCTTGGGCCGGGCTGGGGGTGGTGATGGTGGTGGCGGTGTTGTGGTTTTGGTGGTCGCAGCGCTGAGGCCCGCTGGCTGCTGAGACAATGGCAGCATGAAGCTGCAACAGATTGGGATCCCCGTGGCCGCCGTGGCCGGTTTGGCCTATGGCTACCACGCCTTGGAATGGATGGGGTTTTTCTTGGTCTTGGGCGGCTTGGTGATGTGGGCCTTGCTGCATTTCACCCGCTTGGTCAAGGTGTTGGAGCGCGCGGCCAACCGCCCCATCGGCCATGTGGACAGCGCGGTCATGCTCAACGCCAAGCTCAAAATCGGGGTCAACCTGATGCACGTCATCGCCCTCACCCGCAGCCTGGGCGAGTTGACCTCGCCCAAAGGCGAACAGCCCGAGATTTACCGCTGGCGCGACAACAGCGCATCGCTGGTGACCTGTGTGTTCCAAGGCGGCCGCTTGCACAGCTGGACCTTGGAGCGCCCCGCAGCGACCCCAGACACCGCCCCCAACCAGCCTCCCCCCAGCCTGGGCGGGCCGGCCAGCGGTGCACCGTAAAATTCATGTGTTGACCGACTGCTTTTTGCCCCACGACCCACAAGGATGCCTGACATGAAAGCGCCGATTGAATTGCTGGCCAAAGACCTCAACGGCCACGGTGGCGTGTTCTGCCCCAACCCCAAAGCCGACATGAAGTTGTGGAACAGCCACCCCAAGGTCTACCTGGATGTGGCTCACACCGGCCACGCCAAGTGCCCGTACTGCAGCACCGAATACCAGCTCAAAGACGGCGAGCACGTTAGCGCCCACTGAGGCGTTGACCGCCTTGTTGCATCGCTCGACCCCTGGCTTCATGGCCCTCGGCTTGGCCACATGCCGCCCCCCATGACCCGCTCTTTGTTCATCGCCCCGCAGTGGATTGGCGACGCCGTCATGAGCGAGCCGCTGCTGCGCAGCTTGCACATGCGCGGTGAGGTGGTCACCGTGGCGGCCCTGCCCTGGGTGGCGCCGGTGTTTCGCGCCATGGGCGCGGTGGCCGCCGTCATCGAGCTGCCTTTTCAGCACGGCGGTTTGCAGTGGTCGGCGCGGCGCGCCATGGCGCGCCAACTCAAAGGCCAGTTTGACCGGGCCTATGTCGGCCCCAATTCCCTCAAAAGCGCGCTCTTACCGTGGTGGGCGGGCATTCCGGTGCGGGTCGGCTACCAGGGCGAGGCGCGCTGGGGCGTGCTGAACCGGCGCTTGCCCAACCCGCCGCGCAACGAGCGCCCGCCCATGGTCGGCCATTACCTGGCCTTGGCCCAGGTCGATGCACCCGCCCACCTGGGCCCGGCTGGCGCGGGCGACTGGGCCAGCTCGGTGTTGGGCGCCACCTCGTTTCAGCCTGGCGCCGGACAGGACAGCACCATGGGCTTGCGCGCCCCGCGGGTGGACCCGCGACCGCGCTTGCAGCGCAGCCCCGCGCAAATGAAAGCCACCCTCCACAGCTTGGGCCTGGCGGCGCAGGCCTATGTGGTGATGGTGCCGGGGGCCGAATACGGCCCGGCCAAGCGCTGGCCGGCGGCTCACTTCAGCGCCCTGGCGCGCTCATTGGGCCTGCCCACCGTGCTGATGGGGTCGACCAAAGAGGCCGCGTTGTGCGACAGCATTGCCGCACCCGTCAATGCCGAACAAGCCCAACAGGTGCGCAACCTGGCCGGGCAAACCGACTTGCTCAGCGCGATGGACGTGATGGCCAGCGCCCGGGCCGTGGTCAGCAACGACTCGGGCCTGATGCACGTGGCTGCGGCTTTTGGGGTGGCGCAGGTGGCTTTGTTTGGCTCGTCCAGCCCAGCGCACACGCCCCCACTCAACCCCCAAGCCCAGGTGCTGTGGCTGGCTCGCGACGACAACTACACCCCGGCCCTCAACTGCGCCCCATGCTTTGAGCGCCAATGCCCGCTGGGCCACACCCGCTGCTTGAACGACATCAGCCCCGAGCGGGTGCGGCAGGCGTTGGGTCTTTGAGCAGCGGTTCCAGCTTTAACCCCGTATTGAACAAAAGGCTTGCACATGACCACACCTCGCTTGTTGCTTTGGGCCGCATTGGCTGGGGCTTTCATCCCCGTGATGGCCATTTTGAACGGTCGCTTGGGGCGTCAAATTGGCGAGGGCATGCATGCACCGGTGGTGCTGTTTGTGGTGGCGCTGGTATTGAGTGGCGCCAGTGCTTGGTGGTTCACCCGCGCATTGCCCGACTTGGGTCAACTTCGCCACGTGGGTGCCATGGAATACCTGGGTGGATTGATTGTGGCCTTTTATGTCATCAGCGCCACCTTGTTGGCCCCGCGCATTGGCGTGGCCAACTTCATCGTCTGTGCGGTATCGGCCCAAATTGTGGTGTCGGTGTTGATCGACCACTTTGGTCTTTTGGGGGCCGCAGTTCGCCCTGTGGGGTGGGTCAAGTTGGCGGGGGTGGCTTTGCTGTTGGTGGGCTTGGTCATCACCCAAGTGGCCGAAGCCAAAACCAGAATATGAAACCGCTTACTTTTCAGCCCGGCTGGCCAACCACACCAACCCCAGCACCGGCAAGCCGAGCAAGGCGGTGCTGATGAAAAACGCCTCGTAGCCCCAAGCGTCGACAAATTGGCCCGAAAACCCCGCCACAAACTTGGGCAGCAATAGCATGAGCGAGCTGAACAAGGCGTACTGCGTGGCCGAGTACTGCACATTGGTGAGGGACGACAAATAGGCGATGAAGGCCGCCGAGGCAATGCCGCTGCTGAGGTTATCGGCCGAGATCACCCAAATCAGTGCGGTCACATCGTGGCCGTGTTGGCCCAGCCAGGCAAACAGCAGGTTGCTCAGGGCCGACAACAAGGCGCCGATCATGAGCACGCGCATCACGCCCCAGCGCAACGCCATCGCGCCACCCACAAACGCACCCAGCAAGGTCATCACCACGCCGTACACCTTGGTCACGGCGGCCACCTCTTCTTTGGTGTAGCCCATGTCGACATAAAAAGGGTTGGCCATGATGCCCATCACCACGTCGCTGATTCGGTAGACCGCGATCAGCGACAGCACCAGCACCGCATGCCAGCGGTGTCGCTGCCAAAAGTCGGCAAACGGTGCCACCACGGCGGATTGCAGCCATTCGCCCACATTGCGCGCGGGCGCGATGGCCACGGGTGCAGGCTCGTGAGAAAACGCCACCGTCACCAAACCCACCACCATCGACGCGGCCATCACCAAGTACGCGGCTTGCCAGGCCAGCTGTTGGTAGCCGCTTTGGCCCACGGCCTCTTGGTGGGCGGCGATCCACAGCACGCCAGCGCCGGCCCAAATCATGGCCAGGCGGTAACCGGTTTGGTAGCTCGCGGCCAGCGCGGCTTGCAGCCTGGCATCGGCCGACTCGATGCGAAACGCGTCCAGCGCAATGTCTTGCGTGGCCGAGGCAAACGCCACCACCAAAGCGCACACCACCAAAGGCGTCAAACCATCGCGCGGGTCTTGCCAGGCCATGCCCGCCAAACCGGCCATGATGGCCAATTGCGACAGCAGCAACCAACTGCGCCGCCGCCCCAGCCAAGGGGTGAGCAACGGCAGGGGCAAGCGGTCCACCAGCGGCGCCCATGCCCATTTGAAGCCGTAGGCCAGGCCGACCCAACTGAGGTGGCCAATGGTGCTGCGGTCAATGCCCGCTTCGCGCAGGCGAAAACTCAGCGTGCCCAGCACCAACAGCAAAGGCAAGCCGGCGGCAAAGCCCAGCGCCAGCATGCGCAGACTGGCCGGTTGGCCATACACCTTCAGCGTGTCCCACCATTTCACCGGTGCCACCGCAGTGGCTGGACTTGATGTATCGTTCATGGCCCCTATTGTGAAGGGCTTGCACAGCAGTACACCACCATGGCTGGAGGCCTCATGAAACCCACCCCAATGACCATTGATGCCCACCGACGCGGCTTTTTGCGCCGCTGCGCCTTCTGCGCGGCAGGTGCGGGCTTGTTTGCGCCCTTGGTCGATGCCCGCGAAGGCGTAGAGGTGGGCAAAGAGTCGGCTTTTGCCAAGCTGGTGCCGGCCGAAGAAGTCGAGGCCTCAGCGCGCCAGCAATACCAGCAAATGCTCAAACAAGCGGCCGAAAAAAAGGCCCTGGGCCCCGACAACCACCCCGAGGTGTTGCGCTTGCGTGGCATTGCCCAGCGCATCATCCCTTACAGCTATGAGTGGAACCCGCGTGCCCGCGAATGGAAGTGGGAGGTCAACCTGATTGGCTCCAACCAAGTGAATGCGTTTTGCATGCCTGGGGGCAAGATCGCTTTTTATTACGGCATTTTGAAAAAACTCAACCTGAGCGACGACGAAGTCGCCATGGTCATGGGCCACGAGGTGGCGCATGCGCTGCGCGAACATGCCCGCGAGCGCATGGGCAAAACCACCGCTACCCAAGGCTTGTCGCGCATTGGTGGCGCGCTGGTGGCGGGCATCTTTGGCATCGACCCGCGCATCACCGACATGGTGGCCCAACAAGGTGCCAACTTGCTCACCTTGAAATTCAGCCGTGAAGACGAAACCGAGGCCGACCTGGTCGGCATGGAGCTGGGTGCGCGCGCTGGTTTTGACCCGCGCTCGGGCGTGACGCTGTGGGAAAAAATGAGCGCCAACAACCAAAACGCCCCGCCCGAGTGGATGAGCACCCACCCCTCAGGCAACAGCCGCATCCAAGAAATGCAGGCCAACATGGACAAGGTGCTGCCTTTGTATCAGCGGGCCAAAACGCCTTGAGTGGGCACTTAAAACACGTAGCCCAAACCGATTTTGATCACCGGTAGGCCCGGCAGTTTGGATGCGTCGTCGTTGATTTTTTGTTGTTGGGCCGCGATGTCGGCCTGGGCTTGGGCGGTGCTCAGCGCCGTGCCCGTGCCGCTCAAGGTGGCTTTGGGCGAGCCGATGGCCAGCCCCAGGTCGAATACAAACTTAAAGCCCTTTTCTAACGGCTTGCCCAAACCCCAGCCGAGGCCCACATAGGGCATGACGCTGGGAAACTCAAATTTGCCGCTGAGTTGGTCGTTGGTGATGTTGTACGTGGTGTTGTTGACAGTGATGGTGGTGGACGAGGAAGGCGTGGCCAGCATCTGGGCGCTGGGCGACTTGAGCAAAGCCCCTACCGTGCCCCGAAACACCCCAGAGAAAGGCCGGTAATCGGCGTAAACCCCCAACGTGCCCAAGCTCAGGTCCAGGTTGTAGTTGGTGCCGTCTTGGCTCAGGCTTTGGCTGCGGGTGAAAGTGGAAATGTCAGCGCGCAGGCTCCACTTGTCAGACCAGCCATGCACCACCCCCACCCCCCAGCCGTTCAGCCCCAGGGTGGTGTACATGCCCCAGGTTTTTTGCGACACCTGCAGCTCGTCCAAAGCAGACACGGTGACAGCGGAAGGCGCTGCTTGGGCCAAGGCCAAAGTGGGGGCCAGCAGGAGAAGGGTGAGGGGTTTGAGGTTCATGTTTAAAAGTGCTTTGAAGGGTGGCTTAAGTCCGCATGGAAATCCACGTTGCCAGACGCCGTGGAGGGCGTTCAACAGTTTGGGTGTAAAAAAAGCAGGGCATTTGCCCTGCTTTTTAGCATAGCCGGCTGTTGAGTTGGTTTATCTGGTGGCGGTGAATTTTCCGGCGACGTTGAACGTGTCCGTCCCTAGTTTTAATACCCCGTTGATGGTCCCGGAGATCTTATAGCTGCTGTTGACCTCGCCCACAAAAGTGCCAGAGACGCTGTAAGCGACGTTGTCTGAGTTTGTTCCGCTGCCTGAAGCGGCGAGGGAGAATGTGGCCTTGGTTTTGTCGACGCTCAGAGCCAGTTGGCCATTGCATGTTGTCACCCACCCAACCTTACAGGCGATGACCTTTCCTGAAGCGTCCAATTCGAGAGTGCCAGTTGCGTTATCGTCCGGTTGACCATTGACGGTCATGTTGGATGTTGTCACCGTGTACGTCCCTGCAGCATTCCCGTATGCAGCAGTGCCGTTTGACTGGAAAGGCTCTGGGTTGTACAGCACCACTTGTTTGGAACGCAGCATGCCCTTGCCGGTCATGGCATTGAGTTGCACTTGATTGACCAAGGTGTTTTGAGCATATTTGGTGGGTTGATTGCTGTCGCAATGTGTATCGCTATTGCTTTGCTGGCTGCAGTTGATGGTGGCCGTTGTTGCTGTTTTGCTCAAGGCTTGCGTGTCACTGAAAACGGCTCCTGTGGCATTGGCTGTGCTTGGTGCGCGCCCAAAAACGGTCGCTTGGTAGGGCGCAATGGCGCCGGCAGGCAAATACCAAAAGCCCCCCCCATTGGGGCCAGATATGTTGACGGTGTTGTTGGCGACGTCGGCTGGGAATGCAAAACCACCCGCAACGGCATGGGCCTTGAATTCGGCGTCGGCCTTTTGGGCGTCAGTTAACTCGGGAAATGCCATTTTGGAAACTTCAGCCAACGTGGCCGCCCGAGTCAGGGTGCGGTTGGTTTGGGTCACCGTGGTGTTGTCTTTCAGGGTGTAAATGAATGTCCAGGTACCCGTGTCAGGGATGGCGGCGATCTCGGCATCGGTCATCGCAGTCTCTTTGAATATCAAATTTGTTTGCTCAACCGAAGGCATGTTGTTTGCGTTCACGGGCGTGGTTGGCGCATTGGCGTAGGCGGAGCTGATGCGGACAAAGTTGGTGCAGGTGATGGCGCCGGATGATTTGACCAAGCCCAGGTAAGAGCAGCCAGATGTCGGTTTGAGGGTGAACGTGTTTTTCCCATCAGGTGTGGTCACGGTGACTTGGCTGTAAATCGAAGCACCATTGACCACCTTGTCGTTCACGTTCAGGACATAGCCGGTGGAGACATAGTTGTGCTCTGTGCGGCCCACAAAGTAGCGTTGTTGAACCGTGGGGTAAACCTGACCGTCATGGTCGAATTGGTTGCCCAGGAGTTGCAGTTGTGCGGGGGTGTCGCCTGATTGGGCAACGAACTTCATCACCCAATTGCCGATTTGCGCTGAACTGCCACCGGTGCTCAGCGGCGTGGTGGCGGTATAGCTGACCAGCCAAGCGCCGTCATTGGGTTTGCCAGTGTTTTTGATCACGTATTCGAGGTTGCCACGGCTGAAAGTGGTTTTGGTGGCTTCATCTTTGAACAAGCTGGAAAAAGCGCCGGTGGAGGATACCGTTGCGCCATAAGTCTTGAATTTAGACGGGTCAGCATCGACAAAAAGACTTTTGCACTCGGCGGCCTTCACGCTGCTGTTGGTGCTGGTGCCGTCTGTCACCCGACCAGTTGCTGGCAAAGCGTAGCAAGCTTCGATTTTCTTTAAGAATGCGTCAATCAGCACGGGTGGCTTGGCATCCAAGGTGGTGTTGGCTGCGGCCACCGCAGCTTTGGGGATGGGGGCGGGGGCAGCCTCAGACTTCTTGATGGTGGTTGTCACTTCGGGATTGGCCGCCAAGGCAATTTGCACGCCAGAACCGTTCGAAGACACCTTCACTGCGTCGAGCAGCTTGTCCATACCGGTGCTGGTGCCCGCCTGGAAGTTAGGATCTTTGAAGGGGTCAAAGACGGCGCCGCCCAATGTGGCCGTGATGACTTCTGCCAAGCTGTCTTTTACTTTGATTGTTGCTGTCTCGGTGGCGGCCTTGGTGGCCTCGGCAGGCTGGACCTCCGCAGGGTTACCGCTGTCGGCCAAAGCACCCACGATGGCCGAGGTCAAGGGGGTGATGTGGGCCTTGGTGGTTTGGCCTTTGGTGGCCTCCGCGACCACGCTGTAGTAGGTTTCACCGTCGCGCGTGGCGCTCAAAATGAACGGAGGTTTGAAGGTGCTGGCAACGGTACAGGTGTATTCGCCCGTGGTTTCATCGCTGGGGTTGGGGCAAGAAAAAAGTTGATTCTCGCTGTCTGTCCCCGCAATGGTGGCGCCGCCAAAGGCCGCGCCTTTGCTGTTGAGTCCGTTGAGGATAAAACCGTCGTTGCCAGCCACAGTACCCCCGCCACCCCCTCCCCCACAAGCGGCCAAAGATGCCACAGCGATGGCCAAAGCTGGCCATGAAAAGATTGAAATAGGCTTCATATGCATCCTTTGATTGATAAAGAACGAATATTTTTAGCTTAAACAGAAAAAATGAATATCACCCATTTGGGTGATGCCGTTGTTGGGGAATGTCAGTTCTTCACCCGCCAGTGATGAAGCATGCATTGACGCACTTGATGCAAACGCATCAGATACACTGCGGTGATGCGCACCACCCTGGACTTGGATGACGATGTATTGGCCGCCGCCAAGGCCTTGGCCAAAGCGGGGAACACCACGGCTGGGCGCATCATTTCGGACACCATGCGCCGGGCCATTCAAAGCGGGCTGGCCGACCCCCCTGGCCCCTCGGCTGGCGCCCATGCGAGCGGCCAGGCCGAACCAGCGCCTTCAGCCCATGGGTTTGTGTCGCTCACGGCCCCGGGTCAACACATCGTCACATCTGCCTTGGTGCGGGCCATGCGCGAAGAGTTGGGGGAGTGAGTTGCGCGCCTTGCTCGACAGCAGCGTCTTGATCGCCCTGTTGGACGCCAACCACATCCACCACCGAAGGGTCATGGCTTGGTTGCAGGCGCACCCAGATGGCTGGGCCAGTTGCCCCATCACCCTGAATGGTTGTGTGCGCATCTTGTCGCAGCCCACATACCCCAACCGCTTGCCGATGCAAACCGTGGTGCAGGGTTTGGCAATGGCGATGCAACACCCCATGCACCGCTTTTGGCCAGATGACATCAATGCCGTGCAAGACCCAGCCATCGATTGGCAGCAAGTGCTCAGGCCCGTGGACATCACCGACGCTTATTTGCTGGCGCTGGCGGTGAAAAACCAAGGCTGTTTGGTCACCCTGGACCAAGGCATTGCGCCGGCATGGGCCTCGCAAGCCCAAGCGCGGCACTTGATCGTTTTGGGTTGAACTTCTGGGCGCACCAAAGAGGGCACGCTAGGACGGTGGCTATATTTGTAAAGCAAAGGAGCTTGTCATGCTTGCCATTCGCTTGCCCAACGATATTGAAGAGCGGTTGAATCGATTGACCCTGGAAACCGGGCGCACCAAAACGGCACTGGCCCGGGAGGCCATCCTGGCACATTTGGATGACTTGGAGGACTTCTACCTCGCCCAAGCGCGAGCCCGTAAAAACCGCAAGTTGATTCCCCTGGCCGATGTGGAGCGCGACCTTGGCATGGCAAATTGAGTTTGACCCTGACGCGTTGAAAGAACTGAAGAAGCTGGATCGGCCAGATCAAACCAGGTTGGTCTCCTTTTTGCGCGACCGACTGGCCCCGCTAGAAGATCCGCGCAGCATTGGTGAGGCCTTGTCAGGTGCAAGGCTGGGTAACTATTGGAAATACCGAGTGGGCGACTGTCGAATCGTTGTGCGCGTGCTGCGCATCGGTAATCGGCGCGAGGTTTACCGTTGAGGTGCGATCAAGTCCCACCCACATAAGGGTTGCTGCGCCGCTCACGGCCAAAGGTGCTCTCGGGGCCATGGCCGGGGATGAACACCGTGTCGTCGCCCATGGGCCATAAACGCTGGGTGATGCTGTCGATCAAATCTTGGTGATTCCCTCGGGGGAAATCGGTGCGGCCTATGCTGCCCGCAAACAGCACATCGCCGACAAAAGCGCGCTGTATTTCGGGCGAATAAAACACCACGTGTCCTGGGGTGTGCCCTGGGCAGTGGCGCACCTGCAAAGTGTGCGCCCCCAAGGTGACGGTGTCGCCGTCACTCAGCCAGCGGGTGGGTTTGAACGCGCGTGACGGCGGAAAACCATAATTGGCCGCCGCAGCTTGAAGGCCATCGATCCAAAACTGATCGCCGGGGTGCGGCCCGATGATGGGCAATTGCAAGGTCTCAGCCAATTCAGCGGTGCCACCCGCGTGGTCAATGTGCGCATGGGTGATCCAAATCGCCACCAACTTGACACCGAGTTGCTTGCAAGCGTCTTGGAGCACATCCAGGTCGCCACCCGGGTCGATGATGGCCGCGGTCATACCCTCGTCCTCCCAGACCACCGAGCAGTTTTGTTGAAAGGGCGTGACGGGGATGGTTTCGTAGTGGAGCATGGGTTTTGAAAAAGGTGTTTGATAACAAAGTTTAGAACTTTGAGGCCGCCATGGCCCAGTGCTAGGACAAGGCAGCCGAGTTGATGTCAATATCACTCATTGCAAAAACCCCAACACCCCTTCACCCGCCACCCGCCCGCTGGCCCAGCAGGCAGTGAGCAAGTAGCCGCCGGTGGGGGCTTCCCAGTCGAGCATTTCGCCGGCGCAAAACACACCGGGCAGTTCGTGCAGCATGAGCGCATCGGTCAATGACGCAAAGCCCACCCCGCCCGCGCTGCTGATGGCCTCGGCGATGGGGCGCGGCGCATGCAGCGTGATGGGCAAGTGGCCAATGGCTTGGGCCAGCAGGGCAGGGTTGTTCAGCGTGTCTTTGGCCAGCACTTCGTGCAGCAGTGCGGTGTGCAATTTGGTCAGGCCCACACGGCTGTGCAAGTGGCTGCTGAGGGTGCGCGATCCGCGCGGGTGCGCCACCTCTTGGCGCATGCGCTCAGGCGTGAAGTCGGGGCGCAGATTCAAGTGCAAGGTGGCGCTGCCGTGGCGTGCAATCGCATCGCGCAAATGGCTGGAGGCGGCATAAACCAAGCTGCCCTCGATGCCGGTTTCTGTGATGACCATTTCACCCACGCGATCAAACACCACAGCGCCATCGACCAAAAACGACAAGCCCACGTTTTTCAGCACCTGGCCAGCGAAGTGTTGGCGCAAATGCGGGCTCCAATCCAAACGCTCGCCCACGCGCACATCAAACCCGCAATTGCTCGGCTGCAAAGGGACCACGACCACACCTTGTTGTGCGAGCCACGGCACCCATGCCCCATCTGACCCCAAGCGCGGCCAACTGCCCCCGCCCAAGGCCAGCACCACGGCCTGGGCTTGAACCACTTGCTCGCCCTGGGGTGTGGCAAAACGCATTTGCCAGCCTGTGTCGGTGGGGTGGAGGTCGCCCAGCCAACGGTGGCGCATGTGGAAGCTCACGGGCACGCCCTGGGCGGGGTGGCGCAAGCGGTGCAACCAAGCGCGCAGCAAGGGCGCGGCTTTCATGTCAGCAGGAAACACCCGCTGCGTGCTGCCCACAAAGGTGTCGATGCCCAAGCCATGCACCCATTGGCGCAACTCGGCGGGGCCAAAGTGGTTCAGCCAAGGGGCGATGGTGTGCGCGCGTTCGCCGTAGCGCCCGGTGAACAGCGGGAAGGGTTCGGCATGGGTGATGTTGAGACCCCCTTTGCCAGCCAGCAAAAACTTGCGTCCTACGCTGGGCATGGCGTCATACACATGCACGGCCACACCCGCCAAGCTCAGCACTTCTGCGGCCATCAGGCCCGCAGGTCCGGCACCGATCACAGCCACGCTGGGCGGCATCACCAGGTCATCTCGTAGTCGATGCTCAGGGGCGCATGGTCAGAGAACTTTTCACCTTTGTAGATGTGGGCGCTGCGGGCCAATGCGGCCGTGGCCGGTGTGGCCAAGTGGTAGTCCAAACGCCAACCCACGTTGTTGGCATAGGCTTGGCCGCGGTTGCTCCACCAGGTGTAGCAGTCGTCGGTGGTGTTGGGGTGCAGTTGCCGGTAAACGTCCACCAAGCCGCCGTCGGTGGTGAGGCGCGTCATCCAAGCGCGTTCCTCCGGCAAAAAGCCGCTGTTTTTTTGGTTGCTGCGCCAGTTTTTGAGGTCGATGTTGTGGTGGGCGATGTTGATGTCGCCGCCCAGCACAAACTCGCGTTTTTTCTTCAGGGCCGCCAAATGCGGATAGATGGCATCCAAAAACCGGTACTTGGCTTCCTGTCGTTCTGGCCCCGAAGACCCGCTGGGAAAGTAGGCGCTGATGACGGAGAACTTGCGCTGCGGGGTGTCAAAGCGCAGCTCCACATAGCGGCCTTCGCTGTCGAACTCGCCGCCGTCAAAGCCCACCACCACTTTGCTGGGGCTGTGGCGGGTGTACAAGCCCACGCCCGAGTAGCCCTTTTTTTCGGCGTATTGGAAGTGCCCGCTCAAGCCAGCCAATGTATCGAACTGGCCCACCACATCGGCGGCTTGGGCTTTGACTTCCTGCACACAAATACAATCGGGTTTGGCTTTTTCAAGCCAGGCTTCAACCCCCTTGGTGGTGGCAGAACGGATGCCGTTGAGATTGAGGCTGGTCAGTTTGAACAAGGTTTTTCCCATGACAACAAGTGCGCAGACCAGCACCGCGCTGGCCCAGTCGTTTGTGCAATTCTCGCTGGATTGTGGCGTGCTCAAGTTTGGCAGCTTCAAAACCAAGGCCGGGCGCATCTCGCCGTACTTCTTCAATGCCGGCTTGTTTGACGATGGCGCCAAGTTGGGACATTTGGCCGCTTGCTATGCCCAGCGGCTGCTCGACAGTGGCATGGCGTTCGACATGATATTTGGGCCGGCCTACAAGGGCATCCCTTTGGGAGCGGCGGTGGCGGTGGAGTTGGCGCGTTTGGGCAAAACCGTGCCGTTTGCCTACAACCGCAAAGAGGCCAAAGACCATGGCGAAGGCGGCAGTTTGGTCGGCGCGCCATTGAAGGGTCGGGTGTTGATCGTGGACGACGTGATGAGCGCAGGCACGGCCGTGCGCGAATCCATCGCACTGATCCAAGCCGCTGGCGCCACGCCCCATGCCGTGGTCATCGCTTTGGACCGCCAAGAAATGGCCACCGAGGTGCAAGCCGATGGCGGCATCAAAGACGTGCCCTATAGCGCGGTGCAATATGTGCGCCAGCAATTGGGCTTGCAGGTGTGCGCCATCGCCACCCTGGATGACCTGGTGGGTTATTTACAGGTGCAAACCACCCCCGGCATGGCCGAGCATCTGGCCCAGGTGCAGGCTTATCGCGAGCGGTATGGGGTGGTGGGGTAAGCGCGCATTTCGATCAACCCAACCATGGATATCGGTCATGCCATCACCGATTTTCATGGTGTTTAACCAGTCAAAACCTCAGCAATGTCCCCGACAGGGATCACCTCAACCCCATCGGCAAAGGGCCAACGCTGCTGAACCGGCGCCACAATAAACGTTTGATGGGGGCGCACATCTTGCAGGGACTGCCAAAACCCCTTGCTGACCTTGGGCGCGACGCTGAATTTGATTTCAAAGCCAATTCTTTTCTGGCCGAACTCAACCACCACATCCAACTCGGCGCCGGCTGCGGTTCTGTAAAAAGACATGCTGGCCCCTGCCGGCAAGTGGGCGGCAATGTGGTCGATCACAAAGCCTTCCCAAGATGCCCCTGCCATGGGGTGGCCTTGCAAATCGGCCACACTGGTCAGACCCAGCAGGCTGTGCAACAAACCGCTGTCGCGCACATACACCTTGTTGGATTTGACCAATCGCTTGCCAGGGTTGGCGTGAAAGGGTTCAAGCTTGCGGATCAGCAGCGCACCCACCATGTGGTCAAGCCACCGGTTGACCGTGGGTGCGCTGACGTCCAGTGAATTGGCCACTGCCGATGCATTGAAAAGTTGTCCGTGCAAATGAGCCAGCATGCGCCAGAAGCGACTCAGGCTTGTTGCGTCGACACGCAAGCCCAAGGCCGGCAAGTCGGTGTGCAGAAGATGACGAATGAAGGCTTCACGCCAACGCCAAGAGGCTTGTTCGTTCAAGGCGGTGAAACTGGGCGGAAAACCGCCACGCAGCCACAAGGACTGCAGCGTGCTGAGCTCAGAACCCACTTCGTCGACAAGCAGTGGAAACATGTCGATCAAACTCAAACGACCCGCCAGTGATTGCGACTGCCGCAACAATTCAAACGAAGCAGAACCCAACAACACAAAACGACCGGGGCGACGGGAGCGGTCAATTTCACCGCGCAGCACAGAAAAAAGTTCTGGTGTGTGCTGAACTTCGTCCAGGATGATCAACTGATCTGCGTGGGCTTGCAAGAAAAGGGGGCCGTCGCCTAGCGCTGCACGGTCTTGGGGAGACTCCAGATCAAGATACAGGGCATTGGGGTGGGTTTCAAGCAGCGCACGAGCCAGCGTTGTTTTGCCAATTTGGCGTGGCCCCAAAATGGCAACGGCAGGACTCCAAGTCAGCGCGGTGGCGAGTGCAGGTTGAGCGATGCGTGAAAACATCCTTGCATTTTAAATATACGAAATTCAAAATGCAAGGATAAATAAGCGAGCTAGCCTAACTTTTTCAGTAATAACGCATTCACCTGCGCCGGATTGGCCTTGCCCTTGCTGGCTTTCATGATGGGGCCGACCAAGCCGTTCAAGGCTTTGGCATTACCGGCTTTGAACTCTTCCACGTTCTTGGGGTTGGCGGCCAGCACCTCGTCGATGATGGCCTCTAGTGCACCGGTGTCGTTGATTTGTTTCAAGCCTTTGGCGTCGATCAACGCGTCCACGCGCGCTGCGTCAGAAGCAGCGTCATCCGCATTCGCGCCGCCTTCTGACCACAAGGCATCGAACACCTGCTTGGCCGCGTTGTTGCTGATGGTGTTGTCGTTGATGCGGCCAATCAAGGCGGCCAGTTGGACGGCGCTCACAGGCAGTGCGTCGAAAGAGGTTTCGCCGCTGTTCAAGCGTCTCGACACCTCACCCATGATCCAGTTGCTCGCCAACTTGGGCTGTCCGCAAGCCTTGGCGGTGGCTTCAAAGTAAGCGGCCATGGCCTTGCTTTGCGTCAGTTGTGTGGCGTCGTACTCGGGCAAGCCGTATTGCGTGACAAAGCGCTCGGCCATCACGCGGGGCAACTCGGCCATCTCGCTTTTCACGCGATCCACCCAGTCGCGGCCAATCACCAGCGGGGGCAAATCGGGGTCGGGGAAGTAGCGGTAGTCGGCGGCGTCTTCCTTGGTGCGCATGGCGCGGGTCTCGCCCGTGTCGGGGTTGAACAGCACCGTGGCTTGCTGGATGGCGTGGCCATCTTCAATTTGCTCGATCTGCCAGCGCACCTCGTAGTCGATGGCTTGCTGCATGAACTTGAAGCTGTTGAGGTTTTTGATTTCACGCCGCGTGCCCAAAGGCGCACCGGGTTTCCTCACCGACACATTGGCGTCGCAACGGAAGGAGCCCTCTTGCATGTTGCCGTCGCAAATGCCAATCCATGTGACGATTTTGTGCAGCTCTTTGGCATAGGCCACGGCCTCGGTGCTGCTGCGCATGTCCGGTTCGGTGACGATCTCTAAAAGCGGTGTGCCAGCGCGGTTCAGGTCGATACCCGTTTGAGCGATGAAGTCCTCGTGCAAAGACTTGCCCGCATCCTCTTCCAAATGCGCCCGAACCAAGCGCACGGTTTTGCGCACCGTCTCTTTGCCCAACTCCATGAAGAACGACACCTCGCCGCCTTGCACCACCGGGATTTCAAATTGGCTGATTTGGTAGCCCTTGGGCAGGTCGGGGTAGAAATAATTTTTACGCGCAAAAATGCTGCGCTCGGCGATGTGCGAACCCAGCGCCAAGCCCAGCTGAATGGCACGCTCGACCGCGCCCTTGTTCATCACCGGCAAGGTGCCGGGCAAGGCCAGATCCACCGCGCAAGCTTGGGTGTTGGGTTCTGCGCCAAACGCGGTCGCGGCGCGGCTGAAAATTTTGCTTTGTGTGGAAAGCTGTGCGTGGGTCTCGAAGCCGATGACGACTTCGTAGCCGTGGACGAGTGGGGCGCTCATGCGGCACCTCTGGGTGTTTTCAAATGATGGTCGGTGTGCAATTGGTATTGATGCGCCACATTCAACAACTTGGCCTCTTGCAAATAGTTGCCGATCAGCTGCATGCCCACTGGCATGCCCGCTTCGCCAAAGCCCACGGGGATGCTCATGCCGGGCAGTCCAGCCAGTGAGGCGGGCAGCGTGAAGATGTCGGCCAAATAGTTGGCCAATGGGTCGTCTGACTTGTCCCCCAACTTCCATGCGACGGTGGGGGCGACTGGGCCGGCGATCACATCGCATTGGGCAAAGGCCGCTTGGAAATCGTTGGCGATCATGCGGCGGATTTTTTGCGCTTGCAAATAGTAGGCGTCGTAGTAGCCGTGCGAGAGCACATAGCTGCCGATCATGATGCGGCGTTTCACCTCGTCACCAAACCCTTCGTTGCGGGTTTTTTCGTACATGTCGGCGAGGTCGGTGAAGTCTTTGGCGCGGTGGCCAAACTTCACGCCATCAAAGCGTGAGAGGTTGCTCGACGCTTCGGCGGGGGCAATGATGTAGTAAACCGGAATGGACAGCGATGTGCGTGGCAAAGCGATGGGCACCAGGGTGGCGCCTTGAAGCTTCAGGCCTTCAAGTGCCGCATCGATGGGGCCGCGCACATCGGCCGCCAAGCCGTCTGCAAAAAACTCATGGGGCACACCCACACGCAAGCCCTTCAAAGGCTTGTTCAAGTCGCGCGAAAAATCCTCCATCTTCACATCCAATGATGTGGAATCGCGGTCCAAGTCGGGGCCGCACATCGCGCTCAAAAGCATGGCGCAATCTTCGGCGCTGCGGGCCATGGGGCCGGCTTGGTCGAGGCTGGACGCGAACGCCACCATGCCGTAGCGAGACGCCCGACCATAGGTGGGTTTGATGCCGGTGATGCCACAAAACGCCGCCGGTTGACGAATCGAACCACCGGTGTCGGTGCCGGTGGCGGCAGGGGTCAAACACGCTGCCACTGCAGCGGCGCTGCCGCCCGAGGAGCCGCCAGGGATGCGGCTCGTATCCCACGGGTTGGTCACCGCTTGGGGATGGGCTGCGGGCACCGCCACGTTTTCATTGGCCGAGCCCATGGCAAATTCATCGCAACTGAGCTTGCCCAAGCTCACCATGCCTGCATCAGCCAAGCGCTGCACCACGGTGGCGTTAAAGGGCGAGCGGTAGCCCTCCAAGATGCGCGAACCGGCGGTGGTGGGAAAGTCGGTGGTGACAAAAATGTCTTTGTGGGCAATCGGCACACCCAGCAAGGGCGATGTGTCGCCCGCTGCAATGCGGGCATCTGCCGCCTTGGCTTGGGCCAAAGTGACTTCCGAGTCCACGCTCAAAAATGCGTTGTGGGGGTTGCCGCCAAGACCAGCGAGCATGCGCGTGGCCAACTCCACCGCGCTCAGCTCTTTCTTTTGCAAGAGCGCCGAGAGTTGCGCCACGCCAAAAGTGTGTAGATCGGCCATGGCTTACTCGATCACTTTCGGCACCAAGAACAAACCACGTTCCACCGCTGGCGCGCTGCGTTGGTTGGCCGCGCGTTGGTTGGCTTCGCTCACCACATCATCGCGCAAGCGCAAAGCCATGCCATCGGTGGCGCTGGGGGCGTGGGCGGCCAAATCGGCCGTGGGCATGGCGTCAATCGGGTGGGCCATGGGCACCACGCCGCTGGTGTCGACGTCGCGCATTTGCTCGACGACAGCAAAGAAGTTGTTCAAGCCCTCCAGCATGCGCTGGCTGGCCGGGGCGTCAAACGACAAGCGCGAGAGTTGCGCCAGGCGCTGGATGTCGGTGGGGGTCAAAGACATGGCGAAGTGTTCAAAAAGTAGACGTGCAACGGGGTTGAATGGGGGTCTGCCAAGGGGATAAATGCCGTGATTGTCAAGGCGATAGGGTATTATCCCGCCTTTGTGACCCGCGCCCTGCGGGTGAATTGATAAGCAACGCACAAGGGTGCATTGAGCGCCCCCGTTAGGACAGACATGTTTGGATCATTTCGTCGGTATTTTTCGACCGATCTGGCAATCGACTTGGGAACCGCCAACACCCTGATTTTTGTGCGCGACCGAGGCATTGTGTTGGACGAGCCGTCGGTGGTCTCGATTCGCCACGAAGGCGGCCCGCAAGGCAAAAAAAGCATCCAAGCCGTGGGCCACGAAGCCAAGGCCATGTTGGGCAAGGTGCCGGGCAACATTGAGGCCATTCGCCCCATGAAAGACGGCGTGATCGCCGACTTCACCGTCACCGAGCAAATGCTCAAGCAATTCATCAAGATGGTGCACCCGCGTTCGCTGTTTCGCCCCAGCCCGCGCATCATCATTTGCGTGCCCTGTGGCTCAACCCAGGTGGAGCGCCGCGCGATTCGCGAGTCCGCCTTGGGCGCCGGGGCGTCTGAGGTCTATTTGATCGAAGAGCCCATGGCCGCAGCCATTGGCGCAGGCTTGCCCGTGTCAGATGCCTCGGGTTCGATGGTGGTCGACATTGGTGGCGGCACCACCGAGGTGGGCGTGATTTCTTTGGGCGGCATGGTCTACAAAGGCAGTGTGCGCGTGGGTGGCGATAAGTTTGACGAAGCCATCATCAACTACATCCGCCGCAACTACGGCATGTTGATTGGCGAGCCCACCGCCGAGTCGATCAAAAAACAAATTGGCTCGGCCTTTCCCGGCAGTGAAGTCAAAGAAATGGAAGTCAAGGGCCGCAACCTGTCCGAAGGCGTGCCCCGCTCGTTCACCATTTCTTCCAACGAAATTTTGGAAGCGCTGACCGACCCGCTCAACAACATCGTGTCGGCGGTGAAAAACGCCTTGGAGCAAACACCTCCCGAACTGGGTGCAGACATCGCCGAGCGCGGCATGATGCTCACCGGTGGTGGTGCTTTGTTGCGCGATCTGGATCGCTTGCTGGCCGAAGAAACCGGTTTGCCGGTGTTGGTGGCCGAAGACCCCCTCACCTGTGTGGTGCGCGGTTGTGGCTTGGCCCTGGAGCGCATGGAGCGTTTGGGCTCCATCTTCACCAGCGAGTGAGCACACGGGTGTGCATGCAAAGCCCACCCCGGTGCAGCCAGACGGGCCCTCAGCGACGGGCCCTTTTCTTTGTCCTCACTTGATCCCTTGACCCACCGATATGCCACTGGGCACCATTGAGCGCAAACCCCCAGCTTTTTTCAAGCATGGGATGTCGTCGCTGTCCAAGCTGGTGGTGTTTTCCCTGTTGGCCTTGGCCTTGATGGTGGCCGATGCCCGCTATGGGGTGACCCAGCCCTTGCGGGCCACCATTTCGCTCTTGCTGTACCCCATGGAATGGTTGTCATTGCGGCCGCAATGGTTGTTCGATGTGACGGGCCGCTTTTTTGAGGGGCGTGACGATGCGCAAGCCCAAGTTCAAGCCATGACCCTCAAGCTGCAGCAGCAGGCATTGCGCTCGGGCCAGGTGGAGCAATTGGCACTGGAAAACTTGCAACTGCGCCGCTTGCTGGAATTGCGCGAGCGGCTCACCTCGAGCGCTTTGGCGGCCGAGGTGTTGTACGACTCGGCCGACCCCTTCACCCGCAAGGTGGTGATCGACAAAGGCGCTTTGCAAGGTGTGCAGCCCAGCTCGCCGGTGATGGATGAAGCTGGGGTGCTCGGTCAGGTCACCCGCGTCATGCCCTTGGTGAGTGAGGTCACGCTGGTGATCGACCGCGAGCAATCCATCCCAGTGCTCAATGCCCGCACCGGTGCGCGTGGTGTGGCTTATGGCGAAGCCGGTGGCGCGCCATTGCTGGAGTTGCGCTACATGGCGGCGAATGCCGATATTGAGGTGGGCGACTTGCTCACCACCAGTGGGGTCGACGCCATTTATCCCCCGGGTGTGCCGGTGGCGGTGGTGGTGAAGGTGGAGCGGCGTGCGGAGTCGGTGTTTGCGCGCATCTTGTGTCAGCCGCAAGGGCGGGTGCAGGGCGCCCGCCATGTGATGGTGCTGGAGCCCTTGGGCAAACAGGTGCCAGCGCGTCCGCCGCATGAGCGGCCCAGCACCTTGCCCATCAAAGGGGGGCCGCGATGATCATGCCGCGTGGCCAGCAATTGTTGCTGCCAGCCAACCCTTGGTTCATCTTCTTGAGCTTGTTGTCGGCCCAGTTGCTCAACATGGTGCTCAACATGCTGCTGATCGGCAATGCGGCTTGGGCGCCTGACTTTTTGGCGGTGGTTTTGGTTTTTTGGTGCGTGCACCAACCGCAGCGGGTGGGCATTGGGGTGGCATTTTTCTTTGGCATCTTCAACGATGTGCAGCAGTCGTCATTGCTGGGGCAGCATGCCTTGTCCTACACCGTGTTGGGCTACTGTGCGGCGCTGATTCACCGCCGGCTGTTGTGGTTCAAAGAGCCTTCGCAGTCTTTGCAGGTGCTGCCTTTGTTTGTGCTGGCCCATGTGCTCGAGTTGTCGGTGCGCATGCTCTCGGGCAGCTTGTTTCCGGGTTGGTGGTTGTTGCTGGCCCCGGCGCTGGAAGCCTTGGCTTGGCCCATCGTCTCAGTGCTGTTGCTGGCACCCCAGCGGCGAGCGCCTGACCCTGACGAAAACCGTCCGCTATGAGTGTTCTGCGCAACGTCGAGGTCGATTTGCGACGTTTCCGCTACCGCATCTTGGTGGCATCGGTGGCGGTGGTGGCCGCCTTTTTCTTGCTGGCTTTGCGGTTGGCCTATTTGCAGATCTACCGTTATGAAGATTTGAACGAACAAGCCGAAGGCAACCGCACCGCGATCGTGCCCATCGTGCCCAATCGCGGCGTGATCATGGACCGCAACGGCATTGTGTTGGCGACCAACTATTCGGCCTATACCTTGGAGATCACGCCCTCCAAAGTGACCCAACCCCTGGACACCCTGATTGACCAATTGGCCACGGTGGTGGAGATCCAAGGTCGCGACAGACGCCGCTTCAAAAAGTTGATTGATGAGTCCAAGAGCTTTGACTCTGTGCCCATTCGAACCCGCCTCACCGATGAAGAGGTGGCGCGTTTTGCGGCCCAGCGCTACCGATTCGCTGGTGTGGAAATTCAAGCCCGTTTGTTTCGCAACTACCCCTATGGTGAGTTGGCCAGCCATGTGATTGGCTACATTGGCCGCATCAACACCAGCGAGAAGGCCAAGATCGAAGACGCCGAGGACGCTGCCAACTACCGTGGCACCGACTACATCGGCAAGCTGGGCGTGGAGCAAAGTTACGAACGCGAACTGCATGGCATCACTGGCGTGCACGAAATGGAGACTTCTGCACGCGGTCGCGCGGTGCGACGCTTGAGCAGCAGCCCCGCCAAGCCGGGCGACACGGTGGTGTTGGCCATCGACATCAAGCTGCAAAAGTTGGTCGAAGACCTGTATGGCAACCGCCGTGGTGCCTTGGTGGCCATCGACCCCAAAACCGGCGAAGTGCTGGCTTTTGTCAGCAAACCCACCTTTGACCCCAACTTATTTGTCGAGGGCATTGACTCTGAAAATTGGCAGGCGCTCAACGAGTCGCTGGACAAACCCTTGCTCAACCGCGCCCTGCGCGGGACCTACCCGCCTGGCTCGACCTACAAGCCCTTCATGGCTTTGGCCGCCTTGCAAACGGGCAAGCGCACCCCCGCGCAACAAATTCCAGACCCCGGTTTTTTTCAGTTTGGCAACCACCGTTTTCGCGATGACAAAGAAGGCGGACACGGCATGGTGGACATGTACAAATCGGTGGTTCAGTCGTGTGACACCTATTACTATTTGCTGGCACGCGACATGGGTGTGGATTTGATCCACGAGCAAATGAAGCCCTTGGGCTTTGGCCAGCTCACCGGCATTGATATCTTGGGTGAGTCGCGCGGCATCTTGCCGTCCACCGAATGGAAGCGCACAACTTACCGCAAACCCGAGCAACAGCGCTGGTATTCCGGCGAAACCATTTCTTTGGGCATTGGCCAGGGCTACAACAGCTTCACCATGCTGCAACTCGCGCATGCCACCGCCACCTTGGTCAACAACGGTTTGAAGATGAAGCCCCACCTGGTGCGCGAGGTGATGGATGTGGAAACCAAAAGCGCAACCCCGGTGGCCAAAGAACCCATCGGACAACTCCCGCTAACGGCCGAAAACATCGATGTGATACGCAAGGCCTTGGTGGGGGTGAACATCGAGGGCACCTCGGCTTCCAGCTTTGTCGGTGCGCCCTACACCAGCGGTGGCAAAACCGGCACGGCACAGGTGTTCACCGTCAAGCAAAACGAAAAGTACAACGCCGCACGCATCGATGAGCGCATGCGCGACCATGCTTTGTTCATGGCCTATGCGCCGGCAGAAGAGCCGCGCATTGCCTTGGCCATGGTGGTTGAAAACGCGGGCTTTGGGGCGCAAAACGCCGCACCGATTGCGCGGCGCGTGTTTGACTTTGTGATCCAAGGCCTGTACCCGGCCGAGGAAGATGTTTTGGCGGTGCAGCGTGGCCAAGCGACCCGGCCCACCGGCAAACAGCGCGAGGTGGCCAACATGCCCTGGCCGCCTCGACCTGTGGCGCCCAAAGATGAGTTGCCCACCGACGCCAAAGGCACGCCCAGCCCAGCCGTGGCCCAGCGTTCAGCGCCAACGGGGGCGCGGGTCCATGCGGTGAACAGCACCGAGGCGCGTGCGGCGGTTCGTTTGGCCCAACGCGTCAGCGAATAAACGCGTCCCAGCCGGTTTTGACAATCAAGGCCGAGACCACCAGCACAAACACCCAGCGCACAAAACCGGCGCCATGCTTCAAGGCCAAACGGGTGCCCAACCAACTGCCCATCACATTGGCCACGGCCAGATAAAACGCGATGTGCCACCACACATGGCCTTTGAGGGCAAACAACAGCAAGGCCGCCAAGTTGCTGGCGGTGTTGAGCACTTTGGCGTGGGCCGACGCATTCAAAAAGTCATAACCCAACACCCGCACCAGGGCAAACACCAAAAAACTGCCGGTGCCGGGGCCAAAAAAACCATCATAAAAACCCAGCACCAAGCCCAGCACGGCAAAGGCACTGGCTTCGGTTCGCCCCACCCAGCGCGGGGCGTGGTCGCGGCCCATGTCTTTGCGCGCCAGGGTGTAGATCAGCACCAAGAGCAGCACCACGGGCAAGGCCCGGCGCAAAAAAGTGGGGTCCACGGCCGTCACCGACCACGCACCCAGCCAGGCCCCGATCAAGGCGGCCCCTGCGCCTGGCACCACGGCCGACCACCGCAGATCGATGCGCCGGCTGTACTGCCAGGTGGACCAAGACGTGCCCCACACCGAAGCGCTTTTGTTGTTGCCCAACAAGGTGGCTGGGTGTGACAGCGGGTAAGTGGCAAACAAGGCCGGCACCAAGACCAGGCCGCCGCCGCCCACAATCGCGTCGATGAAACCGGCCAAGGCCGCCGCCACAGAAACCAGCAACACATCCATGGGCACATTGTCCTTGCTGTCTGGGCACAAAAAAAAGCACCGCCGCAGCGGTGCTTGGGTATCGAACACCTGGGTGGTGTTTCTCGGGATGTGTCTCCTCGGACCCTCGTGCCCAGCCCAGGGGCTGGATCGAGTGGTCTCAATGTAAACGCAGAATGAGGACTTTTTTCTAGGTGCTTTCCCGCGCTGGGGAAAGCACCGGTTCAGGTGGGTGTTTCCGCTTCCAAAGCCAGCCACTCAGCGGCTTTTTCCGCCAGCATCAGCACCGGGCTGTTGGTGTTGCCACTGGTGATGGTGGGCATGACACTCGCATCCACCACCCGCAGGCCTTGCACCACGCCGCCGCGCCCATCGCGCACCCGCAATTCGGGGTCGACCACCGCTTGTGGGTCGTCCAAGCGGCCCATGCGTGCGGTGCCCACGGGGTGGAAGATGGTGGTGCCAATGTCACCCGCCAGCCGTGCCAAGTCCGCGTCGCTTTGGAACTGGGTGCCGGGCTTGCATTCCTCGGGCTGGTAGGGGGCCAATGCGGGTTGCGCGGCGATGCGGCGTGTCAGGCGCAGCGAGTCGGCAGCGACTTGGCGGTCGGCGTCGGTGCTGAGGTAGTTGGGCGCAATCTGGGGGGCTTGGCTGAAGTCGGCACTTTGGATATTCACTGTGCCTCGGCTGGTCGGGTTCAGGTTGCACACGCTGGCGGTGAAGGCAGGAAAAGGGTGCAGCGGTTCGCCAAACGCATCCAGGCTCAAGGG
>CANFPJ010000032.1 GCA_947448885.1 Comamonadaceae bacterium | reverse complement strand
GGTGTGATCCGCTACAAGGCCGTCGGCGAGGTCACCCCAGCTCTCTTGGCCAGCAAGGTGTTGCCCTTGATCCAAAAATTGAATGCCTCTTGATGGGCGCATCGCACACACCCCCTCTTTGGGCTGGGCGGGTCGCTGCGAGGCGCAGCGGGCTCGCCGGCTTTGGCCTTCCCGCAAGACGTGGTCTGGCCGCCAGCCTCAGCCTGGCCGTGGCCGGCCTGTTTCAGTGGCCCGCTGCGGCCCAAGGCCCAAAGCCTGCGGCAGCCGTTGTGACTGCCTCTGCCGCTGCGACCACCTCCCTGCCTGCGGCTCCAACTGCGCCTGCTGCGGCGGTTGCAACCGCTCCCCTGGCCAGCGGCCCAGCAGCCCCTGCGGTGGCCGCGCCCGTCAGCAGCTTGGGCCCCGAGGCCGCGCCCATGACCAACGAGCCCGCCTTGGAAGCGCGCTTGCTCAAACTGTCCGAGGAGTTGCGCTGCTTGGTGTGTCAAAACGAATCGCTGGCTTCGTCGCGCGCCGAGCTGGCCGATGACTTGCGCCGCGAGGTGCGCGAGCTCTTGCGCGAGGGCAAATCGGACGCCGCTGTGAAAGAATTTTTGGTTCAGCGTTATGGCGACTTTGTGCTCTACCGACCCGAGCTCAAGCCCCTGACATGGCTGTTGTGGTTTGGCCCATTTGCGTTGTTGTTGGGTGCCGTCGCCGGCTTGTGGTGGTACTTGCGTCAGCGGCGCCAGCAGGCCGACACGGCCCCGGCCTTGAGCGACGAAGAGCGCGCCCGGGTGGATCAATGGTTAAAGGACTGATGTGAATGTTGCCTTGACGTTTGTGGCCCTCACCTTGCTGCTGGTGGTGGCGGTGTTGGCGGTCTTGGTGTGGGCTTTGTGGCGCAGGCCGGCAGCGGCACCTGCGGATGCGCACACCCAGGCCAATGCCCAGGTTTACCGCGAGCAAAGTGCCGACTTGGCGCGCGAACTGTCCTTGGGCCACCTGAGCGAGGCCGAACACGCCCAGGCCTTGGAAGAGCTGAAACTGCGCTTGCGCGACGATTCACTCAACAGCTCCGATGCAGCGACCGCTGGGGCCACCGACAAGCCGCGCAGAACGGTGTTGGCCTTGTGCCTGTTGCTGCCCGTGTGCGCTGTGCTGTTGTATGGGACCTGGGGCACGCCCTTGGGTTTGGACCCGGCGGCCTTGGCCCGTTCGGCCCCCGACGAAGGACCCAACGCCACCGTGACCCCTGAAAAAATTGCGCAAATGGTGGGTCAACTGGAACGCCGCTTGCAAGACGAGCCCAACAACGTGGACGCATGGGTCATGCTGGCGCGTTTGCAGCGCAGCCAGGAGAAGTTCCCGGCATCTGAAAAATCCTTTGCCAAAGCCTTGGCCCTGACCCCCGACGACGACCTGGCCGTTGAACGTGCCGAGGTGGTGGCGCAGGTGCAGGGGGGCGACTTCAGCGGCGAGCCCTGGGCGGTGCTCAACCGCATCCTCAAGGCCAACCCCAACCAAAACAATGCCTTGTTGTTGGCTGGCAGTGCATCCTTTTCGGAGGGGCGTTTTGCCCAGGCCATCCAATATTGGGAGCGGGTGCGGGCCAGCTTACCGCCTCAGTCGGAGGACCTCAACGCCTTGGACAGCGCCTTGGCCCAAGCGCGTGAACGCTTGGCCCCTGGGCGCGTCAGCGCCCAGCCACCTGATTCGGGCCGCGCCAGCCCCCAGCCACCTGATTCGGGCCGCGCCAGCGCCCAGCCCCCAGCCGCCGCCAGCACGGCGCCCGCGCGCATCAGTGGCCGCGTCAGCTTGGCGCCCGAGTTGGCCGCCCAAACCAGCCCTGGCGACACGGTGTTCATTTACGCCACCCCGGTCGCAGGCGGGCGCATGCCGCTGGCGATCGTGCGCACCACGGTGGCGGCCTTGCCCTTTGACTTTGTGCTCGACGACAGCCAGGCCATGGGGCCACAGACCAAGCTCTCCAGCGCCAGCGAGGTGGTGCTCAAAGCGCGCATTTCCAAAACCGGTCAGGCCATGCCCCAGCCCGGCGAGCTCGGGGTCAGCATCGGCCCCATCAAAAACCAATCCAGCCAACTCAGCTTGGTGATTCGCGGCCCCATGCCATGAAAAAAGGGGCTGCCGCAGCAGCCCCTGGGGGAAGGCTTCAAAACCCGTGGGTTTCAGCCCGATAGCAAACCGTGGGTGCGGGCAAAGTGCAGGGTTTGGGTGCGGCTTTTCACACCCAAGCGGCGGAACAAGCGCCACAAATGCACTTTGACGGTGTGCTCGCTGATGCTCAGCTCGGCAGCGATGTCGCGGTTGGACAGGCCCCGGTCGAGCATCACGATCAATTGCTTTTGGCGCTTGGACAGCTTGGTGTCGGTGGGCGCCATCTCCTCGAAATTGGCATCGGCGGACAGCAGGCCTTGGATGGCCGCGGAGATGTCGTTGGGGGGTGAGGACTTTTCAATGTACAGGTCGGCACCGGCTTCGATGCAGGTTTCCTCGGCTTCGCCAGCGGGCATGGCCGACAGCACCACCAGGGGCACTTCGGGGTACATGGCCTTGGTGTCGTGCACGGCGCTGGTGCCTTTGACGCCGGGCAACAGCAAGTCCAATACAAACAGCTCGGGCGTGCCGTGCTTGATGATGGCCGCTTGCAACTCGCTGAACTTTTCGAGCTCCACCACCACCGAAGTGGGGCGCAGCCTGCGCAGCAACATGCCAATGGCTTGGCGCACCAAGGGGTGGTCATCGATCACAAATAAGCTCATGGTTTTTTCTCCAGGTCAGTAGTTCAGGCCAATGGCCTCGCGCACTTCGCGCATGGTTTGCCGTGCCGTGATGCGAGCACGTTCAGTGCCTGCATCCACAATGTCACGGACAAGTTGGGGGTGATCCAAATAGGGTTGGGCGCGCTCGCGCATGGGTTGTTGCTCGGCCAAGATGCCGTCAATCACCGGTTGCTTGCACTCAAGGCAGCCAATGCCCGCGCTCTTGCAGCCTTGGGTGACCCAGGCGCGGGTGGGCTCGTCGCTGTACACCAGGTGGAATTGCCACACCGGGCATTTTTCGGGGTCGCCCACGTCGTGGCGTTTGACCCGTGCCGGGTCGGTGGGCATGCGCTTGACCTTGAGGGCCACGCTGTCGGCGTCTTCGCGCAAGGCGATGGCGTTGTTATAGCTTTTGCTCATCTTGGCGCCATCCAGCCCCGGCAAGCGGCTGGCTTCGGTGAGCAACACCTGGGGCTCGATCAGCACCGAGCGGCCCGTGCCTTTGAAGTGGCCTGAGAGGCGTTCGCGGTCATCGGCGTCGAGCTCGGGCGCTTGGGCGATGTAGGCCATGGCCCCTTCCAAGGCTTTGGCGTCGCCGGTTTCTTGGTATTGCTTGCGCGATTTTTCAAACCGCTTGGCGCTGTCGCGGGGCAACTTGGCCAGGCTGGCGGCGATGCGTTGTTCGGCATTGCGCTCACGGCCATACAAGTGGTTAAAGCGGCGTGCCGCCTCGCGGGTGAGCTCGACGTGGCTGGCCTGGTCTTCGCCCACCGGCACATAGTTGGCTTTGTAAATCAGGATGTCCGCTGCTTGCAGCAAGGGGTAGCCCAAGAAGCCATAGGTGCTGAGGTCTTTGTCCTTGAGCTTTTCTTGCTGGTCTTTGTAGGTGGGCACGCGTTCCAACCAACCGATCGGGGTGCCCATGGCCAACAAGGTGAACAACTCGGCGTGCTCGGGCAAGCGGCTTTGCAAAAAAATGGTGCATTGCGCGGGGTCCAACCCAGCGGCGAGCCAGTCGATGACCATTTCATAGACGTGCTGCTCGATGACGCTGGCGTCCTCGTAGTGGGTGGTCAGGGCGTGCCAGTCGGCGACGAAGTAAAAGCACTCCATTTCAGACTGCAAGCGCACCCAGTTTTTCAAGGCGCCGTGGTAGTGCCCCAAATGCAGAGCGCCGGTGGGGCGCATGCCAGATAAAACGCGGGGTCGGTCCATGCTCATCCCAATAGCCATTCAACAGGGGTCATCAGCCAGCGCAAGGTGTCCAAGGTCAGGCCCATGAAGGGCTGCATCCAGATGCCGTTGATGACGCCAAACAAAACCAGGGCCATGACGATGTAAAAACCCCAGGGCTCTATGCGCGAAAACAGGATGGCTTGCTTCATGGGCAGCAAACCCACGGCAATGCGCCCGCCGTCCAGCGGGGGCAGGGGGAAGAGGTTGAACACAAACATCACCACATTGGTCAAGATGCCGGCTTTGCAAACCTCGAGGAAAAAGCGCTCCTGCACGCCCACGAACAGCAGCAGGTACAGCGCCGTCCACCACAGCAGGGCTTGTACAAAGTTGATGCCAGGCCCGGCCAGGGCCACCCACACCATGTCGCGCTTGGGTTGGCGCAATTGGCCAAATCGCACCGGCACCGGCTTGGCAAAACCGAACAGCAGGGGCCCCATGGGGGTCAGTGCGGTGGACAGGTACATCAAAATGGGTAACAAAATGGTGCCCACCAAGTCGATGTGGGCCATGGGGTTGAGGGTGACGCGCCCCATGACCCAAGCGGTGTCGTCACCCAGCATGTGGGCGACGTATCCATGGGCTGCTTCGTGCAAAGTGATGGCAAACAACACAGGCAGGGCGTAAATCAAAAGTGTCTGAATCGAATCGGATAAATTCACCCCCCCATTGTGCAATGAAACCAGATGATTTAATCCGAAATGAATCAAAGATTTAACAAATGAAGCTCCCCCCGACCCTTTCGCACCAATAGCGGCGCATCACCTAGGTCCATAGGCGTCAAATCGACCACGGTGGTGGGCTCCAAGCTGCAGGCCCCCGCATCCATCACTGCAGTGAGCACTTTTTCATACTTTTCTCGAATCTCTTCGGCATCATTGAGCGCCTCGGTTTGGCCGGGTGGGATCAAGGTGGTGGCCAACAACGGCTGGCCATGGGCTTGCAGCAGGGCTTGCAAGCTGGGGTGATCGGGCACGCGCAGACCGATGGTTTTGCGCTGCGGGTGGCTGACGCGCCGGGGCACTTCTTTGGTGGCTTCCAAAATGAAAGTGAACGGGCCCGGCGTGGCCGCTTTGAGCAAGCGAAATTGGCGGTTGTCCACCTTGGCGTAACTCGACAAATCAGACAGGTCGCGGCACAGCAAGGTCAGGTGATGGCGCTCATCCACGCCCCGGATGCGGCGCAGTTGGTCCACGGCGGCTTTGTCGTCCAAGTGGCAGACCAAGGCGTAGCTGGAGTCGGTGGGCACCGCCATGACCCCGCCCGCCGCGAGCAATTTCACGGCGATTTGGATCAGCCGTGGTTGTGGGTTTTGCGGGTGAACTTGAAGAAACTGGGCCATGGCGATGGGACCAAAAGTCGAGGGATCACGCCTTACAGCGTGCCCAGTGCGGGTGGGGCTTTTTCACGCGCATTGAGCCAACCCGCGGCGGCGCCGCAGACCATGATCAGCAGCATGCCCACCAGGCCCCAACCGGCCGGGACAAAAGAAAACGCCACCCAGCCCGCCAGGGTGGAGAACACCACTTGCAGGTACAAAAAAGGCGACAAGCGCACCGGGGTGACGCGGGCAAAGGCCAGGATGAACAGGTAATGCGCGGTCGAACCCAGCAGCCCACACACCACCAACAAAGCCCAATTGAGCGCGCTGATGTCGGTAGTCCAGTGCCAATACACCAGGCACGAGACCGCAGCGGTGCCGACCCAGCCGGTGTAGAAGTGCATGGTCATCGGGCTTTCGGTGCGCGCCATGTAACTGGTGAGCAGCTGAAAGGCGGTGTAGAACAGCACCATGGTCAGGGGCAGCATGGCCACCGCCCCGCTCAGGTGACCGCCGGGGCGCACAATCATCATGGCACCGGCAAAACCGCCCAAAATCAGCACCCAGCGCAGGGGGGAGATGCGCTCTTTGAACAACATGCGCGACAACACCGTCACCGCCAGCGGGGTGAGCAAGGCGATGGCGGCAAACTCGGCCAAGGGCATGTGCTGCAAGCTCAAAAAACCGAGCACGCTGCACATCATCAGCAAAAAGCCACGCAGCAATTGCAATTTCGGTTGTTGGGTGTGCAACAGGCTGCGGCCTTGGCGCGGCCACAGCGTCACGCTGGTGGAGACGGCTTGCACCAAGTAGCGAAACCACAGCACCATAACCATGGGCAACAGGTTCACCAGGTACTTGATGATGGCGTCCAGCACGGCAAAGCAAATCATCGACAAAATCAAAAAGCCAATGCCGGCCCAGGTGCGCTGGGGGTTCATGGGCACGGCGGCCGTGGCCTCATTGGATGCGGTGCCCGACCAACTCCCAAACCGGGGTCAAACCCTTGGGCAGTTCAGGCAACTGGCCCAAATCGATGCGGCTTTCGTGCGGGCTGTGAAAGTCACTGCCGCGCGACGCCGCCAAGCCAAACTCTTGCGCCACTTGGGCGTACACCGTGGCCTCGTGGGCCGTGTGGCTGCCGGTGACCACCTCCACCGCCACCCCGCCATGGGCTTTGAACTCTGAGAACAAGGCGTATTCCTCGTTGGCGCTGAATTTGTAGCGGGCCGGGTGGGCAATCACCGCCACCCCGGCGCATTCGGTGATCCATTGCACCGCTTCGCGCAAACTGGCCCAGCGGTGCGGCACGAAACCTGGCTTGCCTTCGGTCAAGTAGTTGCGAAACACCTCATGGGTGTCGCTGCAAACCCCGGACTCGACCAAATGGCGGGCAAAGTGGGTGCGCGAGATCAGCTCTGGGTTGCCGACAAAACGCAATGCCCCTTCAAAACAACCGGGGATGCCCACGGCGGCGAGTTGATCGGCCATTTCTTGGGCGCGTTGCTCTCGACCGCCACGGGTTTTGAGCAGGCCTTGGGCCATGCGCGGGTCGTGGGCGTCAAAGCCCAGGCCGACGATGTGCACGGTTTGTCCGGCAAACGAGACCGAAATTTCGGTCCCCGTGAGGTATTGCAGGCCGGCAGATTTGGCGGCCGCCAAGGCCCGGGCTTGGCCGGCGATTTCATCGTGATCGGTCAGCGACCACAGGGTGACGCCATTGGCTGCGGCGCGCTCGGCCAGCGCCTCGGGCGTGAGGGTGCCATCTGACATGACAGAGTGGCAGTGCAGGTCGGCGTTGAGGTGGGTCACAGTTGGATTTTAGGCCGCGGCCTGTGTTGGCGTTGAGCGCGCCCAAAGCGGGCCCAATTGGGGCAGGGCTTGCAAGGCGTTCGCCGTTGTCGCCAAAGCCAAATCCGCCCATGGCATGCCGCGCACGTCGGCCAGGCATTGGGCGATGCGCACCAACTCGGCAGGTTCGTTGCGCCCCATCACCGCCCCTTGCGCGCGCTCGGCCTGGGTGCGGTAGAGCCAGCGCGGTGGGATGTCGGGCGCGTCGGTTTCCAACACCAAAGCGTTGAGGGGCAATTCGCTGGCCAAGCGGCGCAGTTGCAGGGCGCGATCGAATGTCAGTGCGCCCCCAAAGCCCAGTTTGAAGCCCATCGCCGTGAATTGATCGGCCTGTTGATGGCTGCCATTGAAGGCGTGGGCCAGGCCACCCACCACCGGGCATTGGCGCAAACCGTTGAGCAAGGCGTCGGCCGAGCGGCGCACATGCAGCAAAACGGGCAAGCGGTGGCGCTGCGCCAGCGCCAGTTGGGCGCGGTAGAAATGTTGCTGGCGCGCCATGTCCAAGCCGGGAACAAATCCATCCAGACCGATTTCTCCCACCGCCACCAAATGTGGGTCATCCCGCGCCTCGGTCAGGGCTTGGTCCAGGGTCAGCAAATCCGCCTCTTGGGCCTGCGGGGTGAACAAGGGGTGAATGCCCAGGGCATACGCATCGCCATGCGCCGTGGCCAGAGCCCGCACCCGGTTGAAATCGGCGGCCCGCACGGCGGGCCACACGCACAAACCCACCCCGGCTTGGCGCGCGCGGGCGCGAACCGCCCGCAGATCGCCTGCAAAATCAGGCGCGTCCAGGTGGCAATGGGTGTCGATCCAGAGGGGCATATCGATGTCAAAAAAATAAAGTATGATCGTTTTTATAGAATGATAAAGATAATGTTTAAAACCATCACCGCCCGCATCATTGCCACCATTTTGGGGCTGTTGACTTTGCCATTGTGGGGCCAAGACATTCAAAAACTTTTGCTGCATGCGCAAGACAGCAAAACCGCCATCGAGATGATGTTTTTGAGCGGCAACCGGTTTGAAATGCAAGTCAGCGAGTCCAAGTCCGGCAGCCATAACGAGCCCAATGCCAGCCCCCAGGTGTTGCGTGGCCTGGCCAAACGCGTGGCCGACCGCTTGGAGTTATCGGTCGACGGTCGCTCCATTGGCTATGTGCAAATATGGACAGCCAGCGGCCACATCCAGGCCCAACTCTATTGGGGTGAGCAACAAGCCCCGCGCGCGTTTGTGGGCACGGCGTTTCGCTGAAAAGCACCCGTCAAGTTCGTCATCGCCACAGAGGCAAGGCATGACACCCATCATTCATTGGCATAGGGCATCTTGCCGGGGCATCGCCATCGGGCATCAAGCGCTGAGTTGACCCGCCACCAAAGCCAATTGCCGCGAACAGCGCTGCGCCAGTCGCAAGTCATGGGTCACCACCACCACCGCGCTGCCGTGTACCTGGGCCAGTTCCAGCAGCAAGCCAAAAACACCATCGGCCGTGTGCTGGTCCAAGTTGCCGGTGGGTTCGTCGGCCAAGATGCAGGCTGGGCGCGTCACCATGGCGCGGGCCAGGGCCACGCGCTGGCGCTCGCCGCCAGACAACTCTGCCGGGCGGTGCTCGGCGCGCTCGGCCAAACCCACTTGGGCCAACAACTGTCGGGCTTGATCGGCGGCTTGGTGGCGGTCCATGCGCCGGATCCACAGCGGCATGGCCACGTTGTCCAGGGCGCTGAACTCGGGCAGCAGGTGGTGAAACTGATAGACAAACCCCAGGTGCGCATTGCGCAGGCGACCGATGGCGGCGGCGTCCATTGACGCCAAGGCCTGTCCCATCAAGTGGACTTCGCCTTGGGTGGGGGTGTCCAAACCGCCCAACAGGTGCAGCAAGGTGCTTTTCCCCGAACCCGATGCGCCGACGATGGCCAGCGTGTCGCCGGCAGGCACCTGCAGATCCACTTCGCGCAACACCGTCACATCCAACGGGCCTTGGCGAAAGCGCTTGCCCACGCCCCGCGCTTGCACCACGGCTGGGCTGGCTAGGGCTTTATTCATAGCGCAAAGCCGCGGCGGGTTGGATGCGGCTGGCGCGCCAGCTGGGGTAGACGGTGGCCACAAAGGACAGCCCCAGCGAGATCAGGGCAATGGGCCAAATGTCGGCGCTTTGCGGGTCGCTGGGCATGCGGCTGATGAGGTAGATGTCGCGTGGCAAAAAACTCGCACCCAAGGCGTTTTCAATGGCGGGCACGATCACATCGATGTGGTAGGCCACGCCCAGGCCCAAGCCCAAACCGAGCAAGGTGCCGACCACCCCCACCAAGGCGCCTTGCACCATGAAGATAGACATGATGCTGCCCGGGCTGGCGCCCAGGGTGCGCAAGATGGCGATGTCGGCGCGTTTGTCGGTGACCAACATCACCAAGGTGCTGACCAAATTGAACGCGGCCACCGCCACGATCAGGGTGAGGATGATGAACATCATGCGTTTTTCCACCTGCACCGCGGCAAACCAGGTGCGGTTTTGCCGCGTCCAGTCGCGCACCCACAGGCCGGGGAGCATGGGCATCAACTCGTCGGCGACTTGGCGCGCGCGGTGCAAATCGCGCAGCTTCAAGCGCACGCCGCTGGGCCCTTCCAGGCGAAACAAGGTTTGCGCATCGGCCAGGTGCAGCAAGGCCATGTTGGCGTCGTATTCGTAGTGGCCCGAATCGAACACGCCCACCACTTGCATTTGTTTCAAGCGCGGCAACACCCCAGCAGGGGTGATTTGCCCACCCGGCGCGATCACCGTCACTGGCTCGCCCACCCGCACCCCCAGGCTGCGCGCCAACTCACTGCCCAGCACCACCCCGAAGCGGCCGGCTTGCAGTTGTTCGCGCACCGCGGGGCTGAGCTGCAGGCTCAGGTCGGTGACCGCGCCGTCCAGCGCCGGGTCGATGCCGCGCACCACTGCGCCTTTCATGTCTTCGCCACGGGCGATCAAAGCTTGGGCCGCCACAAACGGTGCGCCGGCCACCACATCGGGGTGCTTCAAGGCCTGGGCCAAGGTGGCCGCCGCATCGGGCAGGGCGCCGCCATCGGGGGCATACACCTCGATGTGCGACACCACCCCGAGCATGCGGTCGCGCACCTCTTTTTGAAAGCCGTTCATCACGCTCAACACGATGATCAGCGCGGCCACCCCCAAAGAGATGCCCAGCATCGACACCCCAGAGATGAATGAAATAAACCCATTGCGCCGGGTGGCGCGCCCGGCGCGGGTGTAGCGCCAACCCAGCACCAGCTCGTACGGAATGAATGAGGGGTTGGGGCGCGACATGGGTGTGGATTGTGTCATCTTGCACAATGCGCCCTGTGCCAACGCCCCATGCCATTGTGATTCCCTCTGCCCTGGTGGACCCCGAGGACAGTGCTTTTGTCCAGGCCTTGGCGGGGCTGCGCTTGCCCCACTTGTCTGCTTGGCTGGCGCGCTCGCGGGTGCAGCGCAGCCCCGAGCACCCGGCCCAGCGCTTGAGCACGGTGCATGAATGGGCCCAGGCCCAAGCCTGGGGCTGGACGCCCACAGACGGTTTACTGCCTTGGGCAGCCATGCGCGCCCAGGCCTTGGGTTTGGACACCCGGGGCGAAAAAGCCTGGGCGGTGTTCACCCTGTGCCATTGGCATGTGGCCCAAGGCCAGATCACCATGGCGTCGCCAGCGCGTTTGGGCGTGACCGACGCCGAAAGTGATGACTTGCGCCTGGCCATGCAAACCTATTGCGAACAAGACGGCATCCAGTTGCACCCCGATGGCCCAGGCCAGTGGTTGGCGGCCTCCGAGTTGTTTCGCGGCCTGCCCTCCGCCAGCCTGGACCGCGTGGTGGGCCAGGCGGTCGAGGATTGGTGGGTCGGTGCCGGCCTCAGCCAGCCCAGCGAAGCCGCCCAGCACTTGCGCCGCTTGCAAAACGAAATGCAAATGCTGTTCTACACACATGCCTGCAATGAATCGCGCAACCCAGCCATCAACTCTTTTTGGATCAGTGGCACTGGGGATTTGGCCGCTGCCCATGTTCGGGGTGGCCACTTGGCCCCTGCCGCCCATGCGGGTGACAAGACCGCAGCCATGTCGCCGTCCCATGGCACCCCAGTGACGCAGTCCGTGAATGGCGATGGCGCGTGGCCCCAGCCCGAATGGCAGCACCCTGCGGTGCAACGCTTGCACCAAGCCGCCCAAATGCGCCATGTGGCGGCCTGGGTTGAAGCTTGGCAAGCGCTGGACGCCCAACTGCTGGCGCCCTTGGCGAATGCGCCTCACGCTGAACTGGTGTTGTGCGGCACGCGCCATGCCTGCGTGGTCCAATCTGAGGCCTCTGTTTGGCCTTCCTGGTGGCGCGCTTGGCGGGCCCCCACTTTGCAACAGGCTTTGTTGGACCGATGAAATTCACTCAACGCGATATCCCCCCCCGCAGCCTGTGGGCGCTGGAGCAAGCCGGCGTGCATCCCTTGTTGGCGCGCTTGTTCGCAGCGCGTGGCGTGCATGGGCCGCAAGACCTCGACCCCGATTTGGCGCACCTGTTGCCGCTGCAAAACCTCAAAGGCGTTCAAGAAGCCGCCGTGTTGTTGGCCGATGCCATTGCGCGCCAAGCCGCCTTGTGCATCGTGGCCGATTACGACTGCGATGGCGCCACCGCCTGCGCCGTGGCCTTGCGCGGTTTGCGCATGCTGGGCGCCCAACGGGTGGACTTTGTGGTGCCCGACCGGGTGGTGGATGGCTATGGCCTGACGCCGCCGATTTCCGAGCGCGTCAAAGCCCAAGGTGCCGACGTGTTGATCACCGTGGACAACGGCATCGCCAGCGTGCAAGGTGTGGCGCGGGCGCGCGCCTTGGGCTTGCAGGTCTTGGTCACCGACCACCATTTGCCCGGCCCCGAATTGCCCGAAGCCGATGTGATCGTCAACCCCAATCAACCCGGTTGTACCTTTCCGAGCAAAAACCTGGCTGGTGTGGGCGTGATGTTTTATGTGCTGTTGGCCCTGCGCGCCGAGCAGCGCCGCCGCGGCGTGTGGGATGCCCCCGGTCAAGCCGCGCAACCGCGCTTGGACAGCTTGTTGCCCCTGGTGGCTTTGGGCACGGTGGCCGATGTGGTGCGCCTGGACGCGAACAACCGGCGCATGGTCACCCAAGGTTTGAAGCGCATCCGCAAAGGGCAAATGCCCGCCGGCATGGCCGCTTTGTTTGTCGCCGCAGGCCGCCATCCTGAGCGCGCCAGTGCACAAGATTTTGGCTTTGCTTTGGGCCCGCGCATCAATGCCGCAGGCCGTTTGGCCGATATGCGCCTGGGGATTGAATGCTTGCAAACCGATGACCTGTCGCACGCCACCCAATGTGCCCAAGCGCTGGACCAGATCAACCGCGAACGCCGCGACATCGAAGGCGGCATGCGCGAGCAAGCCCTGTTGCTGGCCCAATCCATGCTCGACGGCTTTGACGAACCGCCCAGCGCTTTGTGCTTGTTTGACCCCGACTTTCACGAGGGTGTGGTGGGCATCGTCGCAGCCCGCATCAAAGACCAATGGCACCGCCCCACGTTTGTGTTTGCCGCCAGCCAAGCCGATGGCAAGGGCGATGAGCTCAAAGGCTCGGGCCGTTCCTTGCCCGGGTTTCATTTGCGCGACGCCCTGGACTTGATTTCCAAGCGCCACCCAGGTGTGCTGCTGCGTTTTGGGGGCCACGCCATGGCCGCTGGGTGCACCATCCACGCCGACCACATCGATGTGTTTGAGTCCGCTTTGCAACAGGTGGCCCAGGAGTGGTTGGACGAGGCCACCTTGCAGCGCCGCATGGAAACCGACGGCCCTTTGCTGCCCGAATACCGGCGCGTGGAGTTGGTCGAGCAACTCAATAGCGAGGTTTGGGGCCAAGGTTTTGCCGCCCCCACCTTTTGCGAGGAGTTGGAGGTGGTGAGCCAGCGTTTGGTGGCTGAAAAGCATTTGTCCCTGCGCTTGCGCCACCAAGGCGATGTGGTGGATGCCATTTGGTTTGGCCGTGTCCAGCCTTTGGCTGCGCGTGCCACCTTGGCTTACCGCGTCGAGACCGATGCCTGGCAAGGCCAAAACCGGGTTCGGTTTGTGATTGAAGCCGCCCAAGAATGAGGTCAGCCCCCATGTCCCGCATCAAACGCAGTGCCAGCACCGGTTTGCCCACGGTGAATTTTTCCGACCATGGCCCCGTGCGCTATTTGCACCTGGGCACCGATTGGGTTCAGGGCTCGATGTGGCCCGACCGCCCCTATGACATCCATCTGGACTATGTGCAGCGCATGATGGGTTGGCTGTTGTGGGTGCCGCCTGAAGAGGTGGTCCACCTCAAAGCCATGCAACTGGGCTTGGGGGCTGGCACCTTGACCAAGTTTTGCGCCAAAAAACTGGGCATGCACACCACGGCGATCGAAATCAACCCCCAGGTGGTGGCAGCGTGTCGTTTGTGGTTCAAACTGCCACCCGACAGCGAGCGCTTGCAAGTGGTGTTGGGTGATGCCGCCGAAGTGGCTGCGCACAGCCATTGGCGGGCCCAGGTGGACGTTTTGCAGGTGGATTTGTATGACCACGAAGCCGCTGCACCGGTGCTCGACAGCGAGGCCTTTTATGCCGATTGCCACCAATTGCTCACCCACAACGGATGCATGGCGGTGAACCTGTTTGGGCGCAGCCACAGTTATGTGCGCAGCCTCGAAAAAATTTGTGCCGTGTTTGGCGCAGATGCGGTGTGGGCGTTCAAACCCACGCGGGAGGGCAATACCGTGGTCATGGCCCAACGCACCAGCGTGGTGCCAGACCCCGCAGCGCTGGTGTCGCGCGCGCTACACATCGAGCAACAGTGGGGCTTGCCCGCCGCCAAGTGGCTGCGGGTGCTGGCGCCCGCAGCCCTTTCCCATGGGGATTGAAGCGGTTTTGGGGGGGTGCAACACGCCCTGTTCATGTGGCGCCCGGACCCTGGCGCGATCAATCGTATACAAAAATACGCGCTTATAGGTGAAACCCACATAGACGAAGTGCCAGAACCTGCACACAATCGGCCAGTTTTGTTTCATCGAGGAGATCATTCGTGAACATCAAAAGTCAGAAAGACTTTTTCTCAGGCCTCATGTTTTTGGTGGTTGGTGCTGCCTTTGCATGGGGTGCGACCAAGTATTCCATTGGCACCGGCGCCCGCATGGGCCCCGGCTATTTCCCCTTGTTGTTGGGCGTGTTGTTGGCGGTCTTTGGCGCTGTCATCTGCTTCACGTCCTTGGTCGTGGAAACGGCCGATGGCGAAAAAGTGGGCAGTTTTGTGTGGCGCCCGATCATCTACATCCTGGGTGGCAACCTCGCTTTTGGCGTGTTGTTGGGCGGCTTGCCCAGCATCGGTCTGCCCTATATGGGTTTGATCGTGGCCATTTTTGCCTTGACCATCATTTGCAGCAAAGCCGGCAATGAGTTCAATTGGCGCGATGTGATTCTTTTGGCGGCGGTGCTCAGCGTGGGCAGCTACCTGGCTTTCATTGTCTTGCTCAAACTGCAAATTCCGGTTTGGCCAGCGTTCATTACCGGTTAAGGAGAGACAGAGCATGGATTTAATCGCAAACCTGGCCACTGGTTTTGGGGTGGCTTTCACCCCCATCAACCTGTTGTACTGCCTGATTGGTTGCATCTTGGGCACTTTGATTGGTGTGTTGCCTGGCATTGGCCCGGTCGCCACCATCGCCATGTTGTTGCCTGCCACCTATGCCTTGCCACCGGTGTCGGCCCTGATCATGTTGGCCGGTATTTATTACGGCGCGCAATACGGTGGCTCCACCACCGCCATTTTGGTCAACCTGCCAGGAGAGTCGTCCTCGGTGGTGACGATGATCGACGGCTACCAGATGGCCCGAAAGGGTCGAGCGGGGCCGGCCTTGGCCGCTGCGGGCTTGGGTTCGTTCTTCGCCGGTTCTGTGGGCACCTTGATCTTGGCCGCGTTTGCGGCGCCCTTGACCGAATTGGCTTTCAAGTTCGGCCCGGCCGAATACTTCTCGCTGATGGTGCTGGGCCTGATCGGTGCCGTGGTGCTGGCGTCTGGCTCTTTGATCAAGGCGATTGCCATGATCGTCTTGGGCCTGTTGCTGGGCTTGGTGGGCACCGACGTGAACTCTGGTGTGGCGCGCTTCAGCTTTGAAATCCCCGAACTCACCGACGGTGTGGGCTTTGTGGTCATTGCCATGGGCGTGTTCGGTTATGGCGAGATCATCTCCAACCTGTCGCAACCCGAAGAAGACCGCCAGGTTTACACCGCCAAGGTGCAGGGCTTGTTCCCCACGATGACGGACATCAAGCTGATGATCCCGGCCATTTTGCGTGGCACGGCTTTGGGTTCGATCTTGGGTGTGTTGCCCGGTGGCGGCGCCTTGTTGGCCGCTTTTGCCGCCTACACCATCGAAAAGAAAACCGCGCTCAAGCCCGGTGAAGTGCCGTTTGGCCAGGGCAATATCCGTGGTGTGGCGTCCCCTGAGTCGGCCAACAACGCGGGTGCGCAAACCTCCTTCATCCCCTTGCTGACCTTGGGCATTCCGCCCAATGCCGTGATGGCCTTGATGGTCGGTGCCATGACCATCCACAATATCCAACCGGGCCCGCAGGTGATGACCAGCAACCCCGAGTTGTTTTGGGGCCTGATCGCCTCGATGTGGATTGGCAACCTGATGCTGGTGATTTTGAACCTGCCCTTGATTGGCATGTGGATCAAGCTCTTGTCGGTGCCCTACCGCTTGCTGTTTCCCGCCATCGTGCTGTTTTGTGCCATTGGCGTGTACTCGACCAACAACAACACCTTCGACATCTGGTTGGTGGCGCTGTTTGGATTGATCGGCTACGTCTTCATGAAACTCGGCTGCGAGCCCGCACCTTTGTTGCTGGGCTTCATCCTGGGCCCCATGATGGAAGAAAACCTGCGCCGTGCGCTGCTGCTCTCGCGCGGCGACTGGTCGGTGTTTGTCACCCGTCCGCTGTCAGGCTCCTTGTTGGCGGCTGCTTTGGTGCTGCTCATCATCGTGCTGCTGCCATCGGTCAAGGCCAAGCGCCAAGAGGCCTTTGTCGAGGAGTGACCTGAGCCACTGGGCCGATGGCCCGGTGCAACCAAGGACGGCACCTGCGGGTGCCGTTTTTTTGGGGGTCCCGTGCAGGCCTTCGCTATCATCTGCGCATGAACTTCAATTACCAAACCCCCTACACGTCGACCCGTTTGCCTGTGTTTGCGCGCAACGTGGTGTCCACCTCCCACCCCCTGGCTGCTCAAGCGGGCTTGCGCATGCTGTGGCAAGGCGGCAATGCCGTGGACGCCGCCATCGCCGCCGCTGCCACCCTGACCATCACCGAGCCGGTGAGCAATGGTTTGGGCTCGGATGCTTTTTGTATTTTGTGGGATGGTCAGCAACTGCATGGCCTCAACGCCTCCGGCCATGCGCCCCAGGCCTGGACACCCGGCTACTTTCAGTCCAAGTACGGTGCTGGCGCCACCACCCCGCCCAAGCGCGGCATGGATTCGGTCACCATTCCGGGTGCGGTGTCGGCCTGGGTCGCCTTGAGCGAGCGCTTTGGCAAGCTGCCCTTTGAGGACTTGTTGCAGCCAGCCATCGAGATGGCCGAGCGGGGCTATTTGATGCCGGTGGTGGTGCAGCAAAAGTGGGAAGCAGCCACCCCCGAGTTGCAATCCTTGCCGGGATTTGCCCAAAGCTTTTTGCCCTGGGGCCGTGCGCCCGCCGTGGGTGAGTTGTTCAAATTTCCGGCCGCCGCGCGCGGCCTGCGCTTGATCGCGCAAACCAAGGGCCATGCCTTTTATGGCGGCGAAATTGCCCAGGCATTGGCCCGCTTTTCTGCTGAGAACGGTGGCAGCCACCAGGTCAGCGACTTTGCCCAGTTCAAACCCGAGTGGGTCACCCCCTTGGCGAAAAATTACCGCCAACACACCTTGCATGAAATCCCGCCCAATGGCCAGGGCATTGCCGCCCAAATCGCTTTGGGCATTCTTGAAAATTTCGATTTGGCCAGCCTGCCGGTCGATGGGGTGGCGTCGCAACACTTGCAAATCGAAGCCATGAAATTGGCCTTTGCCGATGTCTACCGCTTCGTGGCCGAGCGCCAAGGCATGGAGGTCAGCACCGAGCAGATGCTGGACAACGCCTACCTGGCCCAACGCGCCAAACTCATTGACATGAAGCGTGCCCAGGCTTTTGGGGCGGGCAACCCGGTCAAGGGCGGCACAATTTATCTCACCGCGGCCGACGAAAACGGCATGATGGTCAGCTTCATCCAAAGCAATTACATGGGCTTTGGTTCGGGTTGCGTCGAGCCCACCTACGGCATCAGTTTGCAAAACCGCGGCCACGGCTTCACCGTTTCCACCGCCACGCCCAACCAAGCCAATTTGGTCGCGCCGGGCAAGCGGCCGTTTCACACCATCATTCCGGCTTTTTTGACGCAAGATGGTCAGCCGGTGATGAGCTTTGGCGTGATGGGCGGCAATATGCAACCCCAAGGCCATATGCAAACCGTGGTGCGCATGCTCGATTACCAGCAAAACCCCCAAGCCGCTTGCGACGCGCCGCGCTGGCGCTTCAACCAGGGCATGGAGATCAATGTCGAATCCAGCATGAACCCGCAAACGGTGCAAGGTCTCAAAGACCTCGGCCACCATGTCGACGTGATCAACGACAGCTACCAAGATTTTGGTGCGGGCCAATTCATTTGGCGTGCCGGTGACCCCAAGGTGGAGGGCTATGTGGTGGCCAGCGACCCGCGCCGCGACGGCTTGGCCGCCGGGTTTTGAGCGCTGCCAGCGCCACACCTGCCGCCTGCGCGACAAGGGGTTAGTCCGACTGTCGTGCGCAGGCTGTGGGTGATAAATTGACCCCGATGTCCATTCGGGGTTTGATGTGAAATTTTTGCTTCCTTATCAGTGGTTGATCGCCGCCACAGCATGTTGCGCCATGGGCTTGGCTCAAGCCCAAACCAATTATCCGAATCGCGCTGTGCGTTTGGTGGTCGCCGCCGCCCCTGGTGGGGGCACCGACATCTTGGGCCGGATGATGGCCCAACGCTTGAGCGACCGCTTGGGGCAAGCCTTTGTGGTGGAAAACAAAGGCGGCGGCGGTGGCAGCGTGGCCGCCGATTTCGTGGCCAAGTCACCCGCCAACGGCTACACCTTGTTGGTGACCAATGACCAGCTCACCGTGGGGGCGAGTTTTGCCGGCGCATCCAATTACGATGTGATGAAAGACTTTGCGCCGATTGGGCTGATTGGCCGCACCTCGATCGTGGTGGGCGTGAACCCATCGGTACCCGCCAACACCATTGGTGAATTGATCAGCTTGGTGCGGGCCAACCCGGGCAAATACAGTTTCTCCTCTTGTGGACACGGCACACCCTTGCATTTGGCCGGTGAGATGCTCAACCTATCGGCGCGCATTGACATGGTGCATGTGCCTTACCGGGGTTGCTCTCCGGCTTTGGCCGATGCGGTTTCGGGCCAGGTGCCCATCTTTTTTAACATGATCAGCAATGCCTTGCCGCATGCCAAAAATGGCAAAGTGCGTTTGCTGGCTGCGGCGTCCTTGCAGCGTTTGCCCAGCCAACCGCAGTTGCCCACCATTGCCGAAGCTGGGTTTCCGGCCTTTGATGCTTACCCGTGGTTCGGCATTTTGGCGCCAGCGGGAACACCCCGCGAAATCGTGCAATTGCTCAGCAATGAACTCGCCGCGGCGGTGCAAAGCGCTGACATTGGCGACAAATTGCGTGGCATGAATTTCGAGCCCACCGTGGCCACCCCTGAGTCCTTGGCCGACATCATGCGGGCAGACTTGGTGCGCTGGGGCCGGGTGGTGCGCGACGCCAAGGTCAAGGCCGCACTCGAATGAAGCTGGGCCTTGCTCGGGCGTGATGCCTGATCGTGTCTTTGAACAACCCCCTGTGGAAACTTGATGATGAATGTTGAAAACCGTTTTTGCCAGGTGTCTGGTGTGAATGTCCACCTGCGCCAAGGTGGGCAAGGGCGCCCGCTGTTGTTTTTGCACGGTGCCGGTGGCGTGATGGGCTGGACACCTTTCTTTGAAAATTTGACACAAGGTGCGCAGGTGTGGGCACCGGACCACCCGGGCTTTGGCCTGTCGGACGACCCAGACTGGATCAAGCACATGCCTGACCTGGCCATGTTTTATTTGGATTTTTTAGACCAGCTGGCTCCTGAGCAAGGCTTTGATGTGGTGGGCCACTCGATTGGCGGCTGGCTGGCCGCAGAGATCGCGGTGCGCAACAGCCGCCATGTGCGCAGCCTGACCTTGATGGCCAGTGCGGGCTTGCGGGTGCCGGGTACGCCCATGGGGGACATTTTCATTTGGAACGACGAGGAAACGGCGCGCCACCTGGTGTTTGATCCAGCCCTGCGGGCGGCACGCTTGGCCGCCCAACCCAGCGACGAAGAGGCCGATGTCTTGGTGCGCAACAAGTTCAGCTTTGCCAAGCTGGCCTGGCACCCGCGATTGTTCAACCCCGATTTGCAAAAGTGGTTGCACCGCATCCAAGTGCCCACCCAGGTGATCTGGGGCGACCACGATGGCTTGTTCCCGCTGGCTTATGCACACCATTGGCAGCAACAGTTGCCCGGTAGCGGATTGCACATCGTGCCCGATTGCGGGCACTCACCCATCAACGAAAAGCCCGCCGAAACCGCGGCGCTGATTCACCAATTCATTGCCCAAAACGCCGCATGAAAATCCTCAACTTCACCTTGATGCCGTATCGGCCGATGGACATCGCGGCCTCCAAACAACACCGCTCGGCTTGGGTGGTGTTGCCCAATACCTTTTATGACCCCGAGTTGGGCGCGCAGGAATACGAGAGCTACATCGACATGCTGGCCGAGTCGGAAACCCTGGGCTTTGATGGTGTGTGCGTCAATGAGCACCACCAAACCGCTTATGGGCTGATGCCTGCGCCCAACTTGATCGCCAGCGCCTTGATCCAACGCACCCAGCGCATCCGCATTGCCATTTTGGGTCGCGCCTTGCCCCTGGTGGGCAACCCGATTCACATTGCCGAAGAGTTCGCCATGCTCGACAACATGTCGCGCGGTCGCATCATCGCGGGCTTTGTGCGCGGCATCGGCGCTGAGTACCACAGCACGGCCATCAACCCGTTTTATTCGCACGAACGCTTTCACGAAGCGCACGATTTGATTGTCAAAGCGTGGACCACGCCAGGGCCCTTTCCTTGGGAAGGCGAGCACTACAACCTGAATTACGTCAACCTGTGGCCGCGCGTTTACCAACAACCCCACCCGCCCATTTGGGTGCCCTCACAAGGCTCGATCGAAACCATCGAGTGGGCGGCCCATCCCAGCCGGCGCTATCCCTTCTTGGTGACTTTTTCGGCCCGCGAAGCGGTGGTGCGCAACCTCGGCGCTTACCGCGATCAGTGCCGCCAATTCGGCTACGAGGCCGACCCGGCCCAACTGGGGTGGGCGGCACCGGTGTATGTGGCGGATACCGAAGAGCGGGCGCAAAACGAAGCGCGCATCGCGGTAGAGGCCTTGTTCAATGACTTTTTGACCTTGCCTCCCGAGATGCTGCTGCCACCGGGTTACACCTCGGCACAATCCTTGAAGAAAATCATCGCCACCAAAAAGGCCATTGGCCGCGGTGGGTTTGGCCCCGGTGGTGCGCCGCGCCAAACCTTGGAGCGCTTGATGGAGCTGGGCACGGTGTTGGTGGGCACGCCCAAAACGGTGTTGGCCCAAATTGAAAAAGTGCGCGAGCAAACCCAACTCGGAAACTTTGTTGCCATGCTGCAATTTGGCACCTTGAACAACGAATTGACGCGGCGCAACCAAGCCCTGTTTGCCTCGGAGGTCATGCCCCATTTGCAAGCCCTGTGACAGGCTGCGGCGGATGGCGCGGGGCGTGTGACGCGCCGTGCTTCGGCGCCTGTGCTGTTTCACTTAGGATAGGCGCCTTTCATGAGCAGTCCGGCGCCCTCCCTCAATCCCTCCATGGCCAGCGGCTTGACGCTGGCATTGCTGGGCGCCATTGCCTTCAGTGGCAAGGCCATCATTGTCAAGTTGGCCTACCGCCACGGCGTGGATGCGGTCACCCTCATCATGTACCGCATGGTGCTGGCGCTGCCGTTTTTCATCCTGCTGGTGTGGTGGTCCTCGCGCCAGGCGCACGCCCGAGCCAACCCCATTTCGCGCCGCGATGCCGGATCTATTTTTCTGCTGGGCTTCATCGGTTATTACTTCTCCAGCTACCTGGACTTTTTGGGTTTGCAGTACATCAGCGCCAGCTTGGAGCGGCTGATTTTGTACCTCAACCCCACCATGGTGTTGCTGTTGGGTTGGGTCTTGTACCGGCGTCGCATCAGCCGTTGGCGTGCCTTGGCCATGGCCGTCAGTTACAGCGGCGTGGTGTTGGTGTTTGGCCACGAGGTCAGTTTGGGTGGCCAAGACGCGGTGCTGGGCAGCACCCTGGTGTTGGTCAGCGCCATGACCTATGCGATTTACTTGATCATGAGCGGTCAATTGGTGCAGCGCATTGGGGCCATGCGCTTGGTGGGTTTGGCGTCGAGTGTGGCCAGCGTGTGCTGCGCCTTGCAGTTTTTATGGATGCGGCCCATGTCGGCTTTGTGGGTGCCGCCAGAGGTTTTTTGGTTGTCGTTGGTCAATGCCACCTTGTGCACGGTGGTGCCTTTGGTGTTGATCATGATGGCCATTGAGCGCATTGGCGCGGCTTTGACGTCGCAAGCTGGCATGATTGGGCCCATGGCCACGATTGCCTTGGGCGTGTGGTGGTTGGATGAACCGTTCAATGCCTGGACCGGCATGGGCACTTTGTTGGTGCTGGGCGGTGTTTATATGGTGAGCAAACTGGGAGATCGATGATGGATTTAGGGATCAAAGGCAAATGGGCTTTGGTGGGTGGCGCCAGCAAGGGCCTGGGTTTTGGGTGCGCACAAGCCCTGGCCCAAGAGGGCGTGAATGTGGTGATGGTCGCGCGTGGTGCCGATGCCTTGCAAGACGCGGCCAAGGCTTTGCGCAGCCATGGCACCCAAATTTTGGTGGTGGCGCAAGACATCACCACCGAAGCCGGTCGCGAGGCGATTTGGGGCGTGGCCGGTGGGCCGGGCAAAAACTTTGACATCGTGGTCACCAACGCCGGTGGCCCGCCACCGGGTGACTTCCGCGATTGGGACCGAGACGCCTGGATCAAGGCGGTGGACGCCAACATGCTCACGCCCATCGAGTTGATCCGCGCCACCGTGGACGGCATGGCTGCCCGTGGTTTTGGCCGGGTGGTCAACATCACCTCCAGCGCGGTCAAGTCGCCCATCGACATCTTGGGCCTGTCCAATGGCGCCCGCAGTGGCTTGACGGGCTTTGTGGCCGGCACTTCGCGCAGCAGCCAGTTGGCCGGGCGCAATGTGACCATCAACAACTTGCTGCCCGGTGCGTTTGACACCGACCGCTTGCGCAGCAACCAAAAAACCATTGCCACCAAAGCCGGCAAGTCGGTCGAGGAAGTGAGCGAGGCGCGGCGCAAAACCATCCCCGCCCAGCGCTTTGGCACGGCCCAAGAGTTTGGTGAGACCTGTGCCTTTTTGTGCAGCCAGCAAGCCAGCTACATCACCGGTCAAAATATTTTGATCGACGGTGGTGCCTATCCCGGCGCGTTTTGATTTTGATTCAGGAGAACCCCATGACCATTTCTTTGTCCCAAGCCTGCTTGCCCGTGTGCACCGCCATGTTGGGCCACTTGAGCCATTTGCTCGACAAAGCCCGCGCCGATGCCCAGGCCCGTGGCTTTGATGTCAATGTGCACATCACCGAGCGCTTGGCGCCCGACATGCTGCCGTTCAAAAACCAAATTTTCATCGCCTGCGATGTGGTGAAAAACGGCGTCGCCCGCGTGGCTGGCCTGGAAGCGCCCAAGTACGACGACAGCGAATCCACCATCGAAGAGTTGCAAGCGCGCATCCACAAAACCCTGGCCTGGTTGGCCACCGTCCCGGCCAGCGCCATCGATGGGCGCGAAGAGCAGTCCTTCACCTTTCCGGTGGGCAAAGCGGGCAGCCACACCATGCGTGGGCAAGACTATGTGACGATGTGGATATTGCCCAATATGTATTTCCACATCACCACCGCCTACAACCTGCTGCGTTTGAACGGCGTGCCGGTGGGCAAGCGCGACTACTTGATGGGCGCCAACCAGCCTTGACGTGAGCGGGGGCCTCACAGCCCCCCGCGCTCATCTCAGGCCGTGTCGGTTTGTGGCCTTTGGGGTTGGGAGGACACCACGATCCCCCCCACGATCAGCACAAAGGCCACCAGGTGATACCACTGCGGCCACTCGCCCAGCACCAGGCTGGACAGCACAGCGGCAAACACCGGTGTGAGGTTGCTGAAAAACCCTGCGATGTTGGGGCCCACTCTTTGCACGCCCAAGCCCCAGCAGCGGTAGGCCAGGATCGCGGGGCCAATGCCGATGTAGAGCAATGCGGCCACCACTGGCCAACTCCAATGGATGTGGGCATCGGTCAGCGTCCATTCGGCGGCGCTGAACAAGCTCGACCAGACCAAACCCATGACCACCTGGGCCATCAAAAAGTGGGCCCAGTGGTTGCGAATTTCCGGCGGGTCGCGGTCTGGCAGGCTGATTTGCCAGCTGTACCACGCCCAGGCGGCGGTGGCGATCAGCACAAACACATCGCCCTCGACAAACTGCACCTGCGCCAGCAGTTGCCAGTCACCCCGACACATCACCAGCATCACGCCGATGATGGACATCACCGCACCGATCAGCTGATCGCGCCGCACCCGTTGACCATAAAACAGGGTTCCCAGGGCCAGCATGAACACCGGCGCGCTCGACGCCACCAGGGTCACGTTGATGGGCGTGGTGGTGCGCAGGGCCAGGTACTGAAAGGTGTTGTAACAAGCCACGCCCAGCAGGCCCAAAAACAAATAGCGGCGCCAGTGCGTCCACAGCGGGCTGTCCAGGTGCAGCATGCGGTGCGCCAGTGGCAGCAACAGCACCAGCGCCACCAGCCAGCGCAGCAGGTTGAGTGTCACCGGCGGGACTTGGTCGTTGATCATGCGCCCAATCACCGAGTTGGCCGACCACAGCAGGGGCGGCATGGTCAGCAAAAAGGCGGTGCCCAGGGTCAGGCGGGGGGAGGCGGAGGCGGTCATGGGTGTGCCACTCTAACCCATCGGCCCTTGGGGCATTGGGAAGGCCGATAATGCACGGGCGTTGCGGGTCCCACAGGCGGACACTTGCAGCCCACCCATCACAACCAAAAACATTGGAGCCCAAACATGACCAGAGCTGTCCGCATTGACCAAAACGGTGGTCCCGAAGTCCTCAAAATCGTTGATGTCACCGTGGGTGACCCCGGCCCCGGTGAAATCCGCATCCGCCACAAAGCGGTGGGTCTGAACTTCATCGACGTGTACCAACGCACCGGTCTGTACCCCCTGCCCATGCCCTTGAACCTGGGCATGGAAGCCTCGGGCGTGGTCGAAGCCGTGGGCCCTGGCGTGACCCACCTCAAAGCAGGCGACCGCGCCGCCTATGCCAGCCAACCCCCGGGCAGCTATTGCGAGGTGCGGGTGATGCCCGCCAAAGTGGTGTGCAAATTGCCCGACGCGATCGACTTTGACACCGGTGCGGCCATGATGCTCAAAGGCATGACCGCTCAGTTTTTGCTCAAGCGCACCCTGCCCCAAGGCGGTTTGCAGGCCGGTGACTTCGTGTTGTTCCATGCCGCAGCCGGTGGCGTGGGCCTGATCGCTTGCCAATGGGCCAAGGCCCTGGGCTACCAACTGATTGGCACGGCGGGCAGCGATGCCAAGTGTGAACTGGCCAAGGCCAACGGTGCCGCCCATGTCATCAACTATGCCAAAGAAGACTTCGCCGCCCGCGTGAAAGACATCACCGGTGGCAAAGGCGTCAAAGTGGTTTACGACTCGGTGGGCAAAGACACCTGGGACAAGTCGCTCGATTGCTTGTCGCCCTTTGGCTTGATGGCCAGCTTTGGCAATGCCTCTGGCCCCGTGCCACCCTTTGCCCCCGGCATCTTGGGCAACAAGGGTTCGCTGTTTGTCACCCGTCAAACCTTGTTCACCCACATCGCCACCCATGAAGGGGCGATGGCCATGTCCAAAGACCTGTTTGACATCGTCACCAGTGGCAAGGTCAAGATCAACATCGAACAGCGTTATCCCCTGGAGCAAGTGCAACAAGCCCACCGCGATTTGGAAGCGCGCAAAACCACGGGTTGCACGATTTTGACCCTGTGATGCCAACAGCGACCATGCAGCAAAAACCTCTTTGGGCGGCCTCTTGGTTCGCTGTTTTCATCTTGGTTGGGTGGGTGCATGGCCCCGCCCAGGCCCAGGCCATCGACACGGTTTTGCTGGCCCAGGCCAGCCCGGCGGCGGCCGCACCTGAGCCACGCCAACCCGCCAGCCCCTTGCAGGCTGCGGCGTCGGCCAGCCGCAAGTGGTCGGTGTATTGGGGTTGGAACCGCTCGACTTATTCCAACAGCGACATCCACTTTTGGGGTGCCGACCATGACTTCACCCTCAGCAGCGTGAAGGCCAATGACATGCAAGCCGATGTCACCAGCGAAAACATCTTTGGCACCTTTTTGAACCCGGGCAACATGACCTTGCCGCAAACCAATTTGCGCGTGGCCTATCAAGTCTCGCCCGATACGGCTTGGGCGATCAACCTCGACCACATGAAATACGTGGTCACGCCCGACCAAACGGTGGGCTTCGCTGGTTACATCAACAACAGCAATTCCACGCAAACCGGTGCCACCCGTACGCTGTCGACCAATTACCTGAACTTTGAGCACACCGATGGCCTGAATGTAGTGACCGTTGAGTATGAAAAGCAGTATCCAGTGACCCAATGGAAGGCGCCCTTTGCTTCGCGTTGGGTGGCTTTGGTGGGGGCCGGCATCGTCTACCCCAAGACCAATGTCACCTTGAACATGCTGGGCCGATCACGCAACGACCAATTTCACCTCGCCGGCTACAGCGCCGGTGGTGGCGTGGGCTGGGAGGCCGACTTTTTGGACAGCTGGTTTTTCCGCAGCATGCTCAAAGTGGGCTATGTGACCTTGCCCGATGTGCTGACCAGCTCGCAAGGCGACAAGGCCTCGCACAACTTCACCTACAACGAATTTTTATTTGCGTTTGGCAAGCGGTTTTGAGTGGGATGGCGGATGTTTGTTCAGCCATGGCGTCCATTTGTTGCCGCGCCCGGGGGCCCATGACGGGCCCTTGACAACCACGGGTGACAGGTGAGGCCCGCAGCACAAGCCAAGCGACACGCTTCATTCACGCAGGTCTTTGGCCGGCCAGTGGTGTGTCTGGATCAACGGGGCCAGAAGGCAGGGCAAACAAGTCGGCTTGATCCGCATCCAGCGCCACTGGGGGTGATGTTTCACCTGCCACCAAGGCCTGTGCCTGCGCTTGGCGCATCAGGGAACCGACCCGCACCCCGAGCAAGCGCAAGCGCTGTTTCAGCGCCACGCGTTTGAGACACAAGCCGGCCTGGCGGCGGATTTCGTGGGCGTCGGCCG
>CANFPJ010000031.1 GCA_947448885.1 Comamonadaceae bacterium | reverse complement strand
GCAAATATCTGGGACACCTATGCCAGCTTCAACCCTTTTGACTGAATCAATGATCTGGCTGTCTGTGAATTTCGATCTCTTCATTTAGAACCTCTTCCATTGGAAAAAATTCTACTTCTCACACCTTTGGTTCTTGGGGACGATTACCGCAGAAAGTCACCATTAAACGTGGCCCAGGGCGACCAGCATCCGCCGTTAAACGGCCCACGCTGAATATGCGTGTGGACCCAGACGTGTTGGACGCATTCAAGGCCACCGGACAAGGCTGGCAAACCCGCATCAATGCGGCATTGCGTGAGGCTGTGGCGCGAGGCATCGCAAAGGCTTGATCGCGCCATCTGAGCCATCCCCCATGAAAACCATCACCTTCTACCTGGACTTCATTTCGCCCTACGCCTATTTGGCGTTTGAAGCTTTGCCGCGCAGCCTGCAAGCGGTGCCGCACCGCGTGGTGTACAAGCCCGTGTTGTTTGCCGCGATGCTGAAACACCATGGGCAGCTGGGCCCGGCGGAGATCGCGGGCAAGCGCGAGTGGACTTATCGCCAGGTGTTGTGGCAAGCCCAACAGCTTGGCGTGCCCTTGGATTTGCCCCACGCCCATCCGTTCAATCCCTTGTCTTTGTTGCGCTTGGCACTGGCTTGCAGCCATGCGGGTGAAACCCCTCACGCGGTGGTCGAAACCGTTTTCCACCATGTGTGGCGCGGCGGTGGGGTGGCAGACAACGCGGCGCGTGGGCAGGCCTTGGCAGCGCATTTGGCCCCGCGCATGGGGCCCGACGCGCCCGAGGTCAAGCAGCAACTCAAGGCCAACACCGACGAGGCGATTGCGCGCGGCGTCTTTGGCGTGCCCAGCCTGTGTGTGGACGACAAGGTCTTTTGGGGCTTGGACGCCTTGCCCATGTTGCAGGCCTATCTGGCCGGCGACCCATGGTTTGACCAAGCCTGGGATGCCGCCGCCGCCATGGCGCCAGGCGTGCGGCGTTGAGGGGGCTGGCCGGGCAAAGGCCAGCCGTCAAATGCAGTAAAAGTCCAGCATGGTGGGGATTTGGTCGTTCATCAACACCACTTTTTTGCTGTGGATGCGCCACGCCCCCTGCTCGCAAACCAAATGGTGTTGATAGCTGCCAAAAAACACGTGTTGGCTGCGTTGTTTCAGTTGGTAAACGTGGCAGGTCCAACTGGAGTCAACGACGACTTTGTCTTGGCTCTCCCCATCGGGGCAGAACACGCTGTTGGTGACGGCGTGCGAGGTTCGGGGCAGGGGCTTGGAGGCGATGGACAGGCCTGAGCGCACGCGCCAAACGCGGTCTTCCAGGCCCGCGCGGGCGGTGCAATAAATCAACGAGAGTTCGCGCTCTGGCGAGGCGCTCAAGCGGTGCTCATCGGTCCAGGCGGGCATCCAAAACACCGCATCTTCGGTGAACAAAGCCAACCAATCGTCCCAGCGTTGGCTGTCCAGGTACAGGGCTTCGCGGTGGATGACGCTTTGCACCGCATGCAGGGTGGCCCAGGGCAATGTGCTCATGCCATGCCCCCACGCCAGTGGCGGTACAAGGCATGAAAAACCGTTTCATCGCTCATCTCAAAGGTGCCGCTCACCGATGTGAGCGGTTGAATGCCCAGTTCTTGGGCGTGTTCATCGGGACCAAAAATGCGGCGCTGCATGCCCCGGGCATGGCCTTGTTGCCACTCGATGGCCCCCGACGCCATGCCGCGCTGGCAGTCTTCAAAAATCACCGTGTCGTCGGGCGTGGCCAGGCCACTGGGGTTGAAAAAATCTTCGTACTGGCGCAAACGCTGGCGCCGCTGTGGGGCGCTTTCACCCACTGGGGCCAGGCAGTAAGAGGTGATTTCGGTGCGGTCCACCGACACCGGTTGGATGACGCGCATTTGGATGGCTGCACTGGAGGCGATTTGCAAGTTGGGAAACACATTGAGTTGTCGGGTGCGCATCATCCATTGGGTGCGCACGGGGCCGACACGGCTTTGCAGGGCATCGCGCTGGGGGTAGAGCGGGTGGTTTTCCACTGGGGTGGTGGTCCAGACCATGGCGTGGCCTTGGGGGAAACCAAAGGCGCCCATCATTTCTTGGGGCTTGTTGGCACTTTGCCAAATGGTTTGTGGCGCATCGGCGCGTTGCGGCATGCTGGCGCGGCGCTCTTGCAAGCGCAGGTACGAGGGGTGGGTGGAGGCAAAGTGGTAGGCGTCGATGGTGTTTTCGAGTTGCATTTTCCAGTTGGCTTCAAAGCGGTAATGCACCACGCCTGGCACCAACTCCAGCCCCTCGGGGGCTTGGTCCACGGCCAGGTCGATCAGGGTGCGCACATCGCCCAGGTGCGCGTGCAGGGGCGGCACATCGGATGACAGGCTGGCAAACATGAAGCCCCGGTACTGGGCAAATTCCGCCACGGCTTGCAAGTCGTGGTTGTCTTGGTCGAAGGCGCTGGCATAGTCGCCCTCGGCTTTGTCTTTGATCAAGATGTTGCGGCCATCCGAACCATAGCTCCAGCCGTGATATGGGCACAGGTGGGCGCGCCGGTTGCCCGAGGTGTGATGGCACACCACCGAGCCCTTGTGCCGACATGAGTTGTTCAGGGCATGCAATTGGCCTTGGCCATCGCGGCTGATGATCACCGGGCTGCGGCCGATGCGCACGGTGATGAAGTCGTGCGGCAAGGGGATTTGCGATTCGTGGCCCACAAACACCCAGCCGCGCTCGAAAAAGCGCGCCATTTCCAGCTCAAAAATGGCAGGATCGCGAAACACATCGCGGTGCACCCGGAACACGCCTTCATCGGGGCGGTCGTCGATCAAATCCAATACATGGCGCATGCAAACCCCAGGGTCAATCACATGCGGTATTCTGCACCCACGGTGTTGATTTGCTGGTTGTTGACGTTGTAGCCATCGCCAATCGATTTGGTGACGCCCAATTGGATGTTCAATCTCGGGTTGAGCAAGAAGCCGCTGCTCACGCGGGTGACGCGCTTTTCAGAGGTTTTGTCTTCGCCCGAATCCTTTTTGATCGCCAAGCCAAAGTAAATGGTGTTGATTGGATAAAACTTGATGCCCAGCTCTTGTTGAAAGTTGGTTTGGTTGACGGTGGTGCTGTAGTCGCTTTTGCTGAGGGCCGCATCCATGACCAAGGAACTGCTGGAAGACAGCGGGGTGGCCGCGTGAAAGGCCACGGCGGTGGAGGTCAATGCCTCATAGTAACTGCCGGTATAGCTGAAATTGGTGTTGGTGGTTGTTTTGGTGGCTGCGCGAATCACGCTGACCGTGGCGCTGGGCCCCACAAAATAGCCCAAGCTGACCCTTTGCGCCTCCGTGCTTTGGCCCATCAGTCGAACCGGTGTGTATTGATTGAACGTGCCCGACGAAACTTGGCTTTCGAATTCGATTTCACTGACGACCGAGCCACTGTAAATTTTGCTACCGATCTTGCCCCGTTCTTGGCGGGCATTGACCACGTCGTTTTGATGGATGTCATAAGGCGTGTAGCTGGCATAAAACTGATCGACCTTTTGAATCCACGCTTGTTCATCAAAAGGCTGGCTGGCATCCATCTTGACCGGCTTGGAAAAATAGGCGCCGCTGAGCATCAAGCCCGTGCCGTACAGGTTGTCGCTGCGTTCGGTGAAAATTTGATTCACCGATGCCCCACCCCAGGTGCTTTGGTAAGTTTGGGCATGCGCACTCAGGGCCAATGCGCTGAATGCGATGCAAATGGTTTTTTTCATGGGTTTTCCTTTTGGGCGCGGTCCATTCAAGCCATGAGAACTTTTGGATTGCTCTTCCACTGGCGTGAACGGTGACCCCTGGGTTTGATCGGAAAGAGTGGCGTTTTCTTGAGCATTCGCTGCCGCCCGATGCCCACCGGGCCGCAGACTCGCCCAGTGGGCCTGGGTGGCAGACGCGGGTGCCTAGAATGAAGCAACCATGAACATCCAACTGTTGCTGAGCGCCTTTTTACTTTTTCAATGGATATTTCCCGCCATGGCGCAAACTGTGAGTGAACCCCCCTACGCCCTGATCAAGAGCGAACCCCCTTTTGAATTGCGTGACTACGGCGCCATGACGGTGGCCGAAACCACCCTGGAGGGCGACTTTGACATCGCAGGCTCGCTGGGCTTTCGCAGGGTGGCGGGGTACATTTTTGGGAAAAACCAAAACGCCAAAGGCGAGAGCGAAAAAATCGCCATGACCGCGCCTGTGACCATGGAAGCCCAACATCAGCAGTGGCGCTTGCACTTTGTCATGCCACAAGGCTTGAATTTGGACAATCTGCCCAAGCCCAATGACAGCAGCGTGCAATTGCGCGAAATGCCGCCCCAGCGAATGGCCTCTGTGCGTTTCAGTGGCCTGACCACGGGGGCCAGCATTCAACGCCATACCCAAATGCTGAAAGATTGGTTGACCCAGCAGCAGTTGGCATTTGAAGACAAGCCCCAAGTGGCGCGCTACAACGACCCCTTCACCTTGCCTTGGAACCGTCGCAATGAAATTTTGTTGCCCTTGAAATCGGGCGCCAACCCTTGATCCAGGCTTTTTCCACCCAACCCGCCGTATCCACTGATAAATCTCCACAACGAGAACAGCCCCAGAAAGGAATCCCCATGAACCATTTCAAGCGTGCTTGGCTGTTCGCCAGTTGGGTCCTGTTGTCGGGTTGGGCTGTCGCTCAGCCGTTTCCCAGCAAGCCGCTCAAGTTCATTGTTCCGTTTCCTGCGGGGGGTGGTGCCGAGTCCACGGCACGCTTGGTCGCCCAAAAATTGTCAGAACGACTGGGTCAAGCTGTGGTGGTCGAGACCAAGCCTGGTGCAGGGGGCAACATCGGCACTGAGTTTGTGGCGCGTTCACCCAAAGATGGTTACACAATGTTGCTGGCCACCAGTGGCATGTCGATCCAACCGCACCTGGCCCGATTGGCGTGGGACCCGATCAAAGACTTTGCCCCAATTGGTTTGATCGCCTCATACGCCTTGGTGATCGCAGCCCACCCATCTGTGGGTGCCCAAAATCTGCAAGACTTGGTCAGCCAAGCCAAAGCCAACCCCAGCAAAATCAGTTATGGCTCTTCGGGCAGTGGGGGCCCTTTGCACATGGGTGCCGAATTGTTCAGCCACCAAGCGGGCATCAAGTTGCTGCACGTGCCCTACAAAGGCAACGCCCCCATGACCTTGGCCATTTTGGGGGGCGAGATCAATTTGGTGTTTGACAGCTTGGTCGGCCCTTTGCCCAATATTCGGGCGGGCAAACTCAAGGCCTTGGCCTGGACCGGTAAAAAGCGCAACCCCAACTTGCCCGATGTGCACACGGTGGCTGAAATCAAGGGGCTCAACATGCCTCAGTTTGAATATGAATCATGGAACGGTGTGGTGGTGGCCGCCGGCACCCCGCCAGAGGTGGTGCAAAAACTCAGCCAAGAACTGGCCCAGGTGATGGCCATGCCGGAAGTCAAAGAGCGCCTGTCAGGCATGGGCTATGAACCCAGGACTGAAATGCGCGAAGATTTTGGCGCCATCATTGCCAATGATTTCAAGCGGTTTGGACAAGTGATTCGAGAGGCGGGCATCAAATTGGATTGATGGCGTTTCTGGGGTTTGCCATGGGGGCATCCATCGTTTTGACTTGGCACCATACAGCTGTTCGTCCGAGCAAATGACCAAAACCATCGCTGTTTTTTTGCACCATCCCACCTGCTCGACCGATTCGGTCAATGGGGTGATGGCCGCTTTGTCGCCCATGGCCCGCATCAAGTTGTTCACCAAGCACCGGGTACTGAATGGTTTTTTTGATGACGTGGATGTCGTGGTTTTTCCCGGCGGTGATGGCGAAGCCACCGCGTTTCGCCATGTGCTCAAGCCCAATTTATCTGAAATTCGAGCTTTCATGCAGCGTGGCGGCAAGTACCTGGGCATATGCATGGGCGCCTATTGGGCCGACGCCTATTATTTCGACTTTCTCAAGGGCACCCGTGCGGTGCAATACATCAAGCGACCCCATGCAGACATCCGTGCGTCATACGGCACCACGGCGAAAGTGCTGTGGCGCCAGCGGCCCGAGCGCATGTATTTTTACGATGGCCCCACATTTGTCGGCGGGCGTTTTGAGACCATCGCGACGTATGCCAATGGGGATCCGATGGCCATCGTTCAAGATAACCTGGGGCTGGTGGGGTGCCACTTGGAGAGCCAGGCCCATTGGTACAACAAAAAGGTGATGCAAGCCCATTGGCATCAAAACGCACACCACCCCATGCTGTGGCAATTTGTGGCCGAGCATCTGTTGCAGCGACGGCAAATGCCATTGTTTGAAGACGGCGGCTGACGCGCCGGGCTGCTACTGTCACAATCTGCTTTTACCCAGGAGAAACCATGAGCGACAACGAAACCATTGCCCAGATTGAAAGCTTGGATGCCAAGCGCACCGAATGCATTTTGAAGCGCGACTTTGCGGCGTTGGAGACCTTGATTGCCGAAGACTTGCGCTATGTGCATTCCAGTGCCGTTCTGGAAAACAAACAGCAGTATTTGGCCAAATTGGCCAGCGGCCACTACACCTATCGGAGCATGAACACATTGCAGCGTGAAATGCGCGTGATGGGCGATGTGGTTTTGGTCAATGGCGATGTGCGCATCGAGGTCGACGTCAATGGCACGCCCAAAGTGGTGATGAGCCGCTATTTGCAGGTGTGGGTCAAGCGCAGTGCGGGCTGGCAAATGGCTTCTTGGCAGTCGGTGCCCATTCCGCAGGCCTGATCAAACGCAGCGTGCGCCATCCACTTCGATGCACACGCCGCTGATGAAAGCCGCCTCGTCACTGGCGAGGTAAAGGGCGGCATTGGCCACATCCATGGCGGTTGAAAACCTGCCCAAAGGAATGGTGGCCAAAAACTTTTGACGCCGTGCATCGTCAACGGGGCCGCCAGCAAAATCAGCCGACAAACCGGTGTCTGGATTGAACACCGGGTTGATGCAATTGACGCGGATGTTGTCGGGACCCAATTCGGCCGCCAGCGACTTGCTGGTGGTGATGACCGCGCCTTTGGAGCCGTTGTACCAAGTCAGGCCAGGTCGGGGGCGAACACCAGCGGTGGACGCGATGTTGATGAACCAGCCTGAGCCTTGCTGTCGAAAAACGGGCACGGCGTGGATGGTGGAGAGGTAAATGCTTTTGACATTGATGGCATAGACCTGGTCAAACTCTGCTTCCGACACCTCCAACGCCGGGCGATTGCGGTGCGTCCAGCCCGCGTTGTTGACCACGCCATTCAAGCCTTTGCCGTGGGACTTGGCCAAGTCCACCATTCGCGCCCAATCGGCACTGAGGGTGACGTCTCCTGCGCAGGCCCAAGCTAGACCGCCACTGGCCATGATGGCTTGGCACACGCGTTCGGCCCGCTGTGCATCAATGTCATTGACCGTGACCACAGCACCTTGTTCGGCCAGGCGTTTGGCGATGCCTTCACCAATGCCGTTGCCCGCACCGGTGACCAAAATAGATTGACCTTTGACCCGCATATCACGCCTTTCCATGAAACACCGCTCATTGGAGCGCATCGGTTGGGAATCTTCCCACAAGGTTGGATTCCTGTGGGATGGGGTTTGCCAACCCCCAGGCAGATCAACTTTTGGATTTGGAGCCGCTGAAAGACCAAATCAAATTGAATTGCTTGCTTTTGACATAAGACAAGCAATCAAATCGCGTGCTGCTGGACGTGATTTTTTCGCAGGTGTAAGAGTTGGGCTGAATGCGCGCCATGCAATAAAGGCGCTGGTCATTGGAAGAGATGTCTTCGCAAAAGCGGGGGTTGTTTTGCTCTGCGGCTTCGCACATGAGCCGCATGTCTTTGGTGGGCTTTTTGTCGCAGTTTTCAGCCCATGCGGGGTTCAATACCAAGGCCGAAGTCAAACACACCCAACGCCATTTATTGATCACTGTTCCGCCTCACTGAAAATCAAGACGGAATTTATTTTAAGCGCGAACTGACCCGTTGGTGAATGCTTGAGGCAAAAAAATCCCCAGGGGCTTGCCGAAAAAATCAAAGGTCGCGAGAGGATTTGAAGTCTGGTGGAGGGCGAAACTGTTCGGCCACGGCACCTTTGATATTTTTGACCAACATGCCAGTGGTTTCTTGGCGCAAGGTGGCCACGCGCAAACGAATGTAAGCGGCCTGTGACTTTTGGGGGTCTGCTTCGCTTTCGGCCAAGGCCTGGGCCCACAAACCATCGCGGCGAATGCCTTGCTGCATCTCGCGCATGACCATGGCGTACAACAGTTCTTCAGGGGATGCGCTGGACATAGGGGCTTTCAGTTGGAAATGGTGTGCGGGGCTCAGGCAAAAATGTCAAGCCGCTCATGCGGCAGATTGGAGGCGCCGGCACAGGGCTTGGCCCGTTTCACGGGTGCCCAATTGGCCGCCGATGTCGCGGGTGCATTCACCTGCGGCCACGCAGTCGCTGACGGCTTTTTCCATGGCCTGGGATGCGGCCCAAAAGTGGGGTTTGTCGCGACGCGACGCATGCCAAGCCAACAGCATGGCCGCAGACAAGACCTGGGAGAACGGGTTGGCAATGTTGCGCCCGGCGATGTCGGGCGCAGAGCCATGGGCGGCCTGGCCCATGGCGTGGTGGGCGCCCGCATTCAAAGAGCCGCCCAAGCCCAAACTGCCTGAGAGCTCTGCTGTGAGGTCGGACAAGATGTCGCCAAACATATTGGTGGTGACGATCACGTCAAATTTTTCCGGTGCGCGCACCACGTGGGCCATCATGGCGTCCACAATGAAGTCATCCACCGCCACATCGGGAAAGTCTTGGCCCACATCGGCGCAGGCCTGCAAGAACAAACCATCGGTGATGCGCAGCACATTGGCTTTGTGCACCAGGGTGAGCCGCTTTTGGCGCAACCGGGCCAATTCAAAGGCGCTTCGGGCAATGCGCTCGCAGCAGACGCGGGTGATGCGGCGCATGGAGATGGCGACATCGTCTGTGACCAGAATTTCGCTGTGTCCCAAAGCCATGTTGCGGTCGGCATAAAACCCCTCGGTGTTCTCCCGCACCACGACCAGGTCAAAAGGCCCGGTTAAAGTTTTGATGCCGGTATAGGTTTTGGCCGGTCGAATGTTGGCATACAGGTCGAGGTTTTTGCGAAAAAATTTGGAGGGGTTGATTTCCCCTTTGGCCTCGTCCTTGAAGTCGTAGGTGGCCATGGGGCCCAGCAACAGGCCATCGGCTGCTTTGACTTGGTCCAGCAATCGCTGCGTGACCGTGGCGCCGTGCAGGCGCAGGCTGTCATGGCCGGCGATTTCATGGGTCATGTTCAAGCCCAAACCAAACATGGCATCGGCTTTTTGCAGCAATTCAACACTGACCTGCATGGTTTCTGGGCCAATGCCGTCGCCGGGGATGATGACGATGTCCATGCCCATTCACTCCGCTTTGAGGTTGGCGTCTTTGACCAACTTTTCAAATTTCACGGCTTCATTGCGCACATATTCGGCAAACTCTGCGGGGGTATTGCGGGGCACGCTCAAATTGTCGGCTTCAAAGCGCGCCCGGATGTCGGGGCTGGCCAAAATGGCATTCACCTCTTTGTTGAGGCTTTGCACGACGGCTGTGGGGGTGTCGGCGGGGGCAAACAAACCGCCCCAGAGTGAATAGCTGAAACCTGGGATGGCCACTTCTGCCACCGTTGGCACTTGGGGCAGCGAGGTCATGCGTTGGGGCGTGGTCACGGCCAAGGCCTTGAGTTTGCCGCCTTTGATTTGCGGCACAGCCGCAGATGCGCTGCTGAAGAACATTTGGATGCGGTTGCCCATCAAGTCGGCCATCAGCGGCCCCACGCCTTTGTAGGGCACATGCACCATGTTGAGCTTGGCGCCCACCGACAAAGCCACCGCGGCCAAATGCCCGGGGGTGCCCGCACCCACCGAGGCATAGCTGAACTCACCCGGCTTGGCGCGGGCTTGTTGCAGCAATTCACTCAAGGAGTTGTAGGGCGCATCCACGGGGGCGAGCAAAACCAGCGGCGCATTGCCAATCAGCACCACGGGAATCATGTCTTTGACCGGGTCGTAGCCCAAGTCCTTCATCAACACCCGATTGACCGCGATCTCACCCGTTTGGCCCAAAAACAAGGTGTAGCCATCGTTGCGGGCCTTGACCGCCAAGCGGGTGCCCACCGTTCCAGACACACCAGGTTTGTTGTCCACCAAAACGGTTTGTTTGTACACCGAGGTCAACCGCTCGCTGACCAAGCGGGCGAAGGTGTCGCCTTGCCCACCCGGGGCATAAGCCACGATGATGCTCACGGGTTTGGTCGGGTAGTCGCCCTCGGCTGCAGCGGTGCTGCCCGAAGCCCACATCAAACCCGTGCAAACGGCTGAGCACAGGCCCAGGCGCCAGTTCAGTGACAGTTTCAAAATTTGTTTCATATCCAACTTTCTTTGATGACGGAGGGCGCAACAGCGCGAGCAACGCTCAAGCCAAAAGGCGTTGGCGAATGGTTTCTGGGCTGATGACTTCCAAGGGCGGCTTGCCCTGGTTGGGGATGCCGACTTGGGTCGCGTTGAGCAACATCGACACCATGGTGTAGGTGCCTGACAACACAATCAAGTCGATGACCTGCTGTTCGCCCAACAGTTGCATGGCTTTTTGCCACAAGGCATCGTTGACTTGGTGGTTCAAGGTGAGTTGGATGCAAAAGTCATAGACCAAAGTTTGGGTTTCGTCCATGCGACTGGGGCGCTGACATTGGCGCAAATCGTCGGCGATGTGCTGGGGCAAGCCTGCGCGAATCGCAATGGGTTCATGTGCCCACCATTCATATTGCGCATTCGCCACCCGGGCTTGGATCAGGATGGCGAATTCATTCAAGGCTTTGGGCACCGAGGTTTTGAAGCGCAAGTAGTCCAGCAGGTCAAAGCAGCGCCGGGCCATTTCAGGGCTGCGCATCAAAGCGTTGTATGGCCCGCCCAGCCCGGCGCTGGAGATTTTCAAAATATCGTCGGCCAAGGGGCGAACCTCGGCGGGCAGTTCTTCGTAGCTGCGCAGGGCAAATCGTTCGGTCATGTGGGGGCTCCAGCCAAGGTGTGAAGGGATTGGAAAAAAGTTCGACGGGTGTTGGTGAAATGGGGGCGACAGCGACTGCTCCAATCGCTGGCGCGCACAGCCAGCCAATCGGGTGAGCCCATCACCTCCGGCGCTGTCAAGTCATAGCCCGCAAAAGAGCGCGGGCCGTGGTCGTGGTTGATGTAGCGCTGGGCGCGCACGCAGCCCGCCACCATCGCCAAGCCGGGCATGTGCTCTTGGGCATACCACTGTGAAATTTCCTCCTCCCAGCCCGGCGCAGGATCGGTTTGCACGGTGTAGTGGGTGCTGATCTTGGCATTGGGGCTGGCGCAGGGGCAGTCCAGCACCAATTGCAATCGCGAAGCTTGCGCGGCGTGGCCTGCCCATTGCGAGAGGTGGTGTTCCCAGGGCTTGATTTGCGCTTCGCCCATCTCGGTGCCACCGTCAAAGTGGACATACACATGGGTCAATGGCTGCGCATTTTCGTCTTCGGCGGTGCAACTCACCCGAATGTGCTGGGGTGTGGGCATCATTGACGCCCATGGCCAAGTGGTCCAATCGCGCGCCCCCAAGTCGGCTTGCAAACGCAACAACACACAGTGGGTCAAGGCCATGCTCAATCGGCCTTGATTTTTTTGTCGCGAATGACCCGCCCCCATTTGGTCAAATCGGCCTTGACCAAGTTGCTCAGCTCCAATGGGCTGTTGCCCGCTGGCTCGGCACCCGAGGCCACAATTTTGGCGCGCACCGCTTCATGGGCCAAAGTGCGGCGCAGGGCCTGGTTGATGCGCTCGATCTCCGCGCTGGGCGTGCCTTTGTGCGCAAACAAGGCGTACCAATTGTCCGAGTCCACGCCAGCGACACCCATTTCCTGAAACGTTTTCACATCGGGGAACAGGGGGTGACGGCGGGTGGAGGCCAATGCCACGGGCTTGAGTTTGCCGCTCTTGATGTGACCAATGAGCCCGGGAATATCGCCAAAAAATCCGTCCACATGGCCAGCCATGACATCGGTGATGGCCGGTGCGGCGCCTTTGTACGGCACGTGCACCAAGTCGGTTTTGGTGGCGTCGGCCAGCAACTCCATGGCCAAGTGGGGCACGCTGCCGGTGCCAGAGGAGGCCATGGTCACGCGCTTTTGTTTGGCCACGGCGATGAATTCTTGGGGGTTGTTGGCCGGGTGATTGGGGTGTACCACCAACATCTCGACGTTGTTGACCACCAGCGACACGGCGGCCAGGTCGCGCACCGGGTCGTAGGGCAAGTTGGGGTAAAGGCCGGGGTTGATGGAAATCGCCCCCACGCTGGACAACCACAGCATTTGACCGTCGGCGGGTGCCTTGAGCAAGGCCTCGGCCGCAATCGCGCCGTTGGCGCCAGCACGGTTTTCCACCACCACCTGTTGTCCCAACTCTTTGCCCAGTTGTTCGCTGATGGTGCGGGCGATGAAGTCCACCGGCCCACCTGGGGGAAAGGCCACCAGCATGCGGGTGACCTTGGTTTGGGCCCATGCCGAGCTGGCCAGGCTGAACCCAACCAACAGTGCAAAAGCCGTCCATCGCTTGAAACGGTGGTTGATGATCATGGTGGTCTCCGTGGGGTTGTCTCAAAAGTGGTGGGAATCAAGTTCAGTCGCAGCGCACCGACATGCCGCCGTCTACGATGATTTCAGTGCCGGTGATGAAGCGGGCCTCGTCACTGGCCAAAAACAAAACGGCGCGCGCCGTGTCGCGGCCATCGCCCATGAAGGGCAGGGGGATGCGGGCTTGGCGCGCTTGCAACAAAGACTGCACATCGCCACCGGCGCGCTGGCCAGCCAATCGGGTTTCCACCATGGGGGTGTGCAGCTGACCTGGCACCACGGTGTTGACCCGAATGCCTTGTTTGGCGTACTGAACCGCCACCACTTTGCCCAGTTGAATCACGCCTGCCTTGGTGGCGGCATAGGCCACTTGGGCCGCGCCGGTCCAACGCAGGCCAGACGTGGAGGCGATGTTGACAATCGCCCCCGCGCCTTGGGCCGCCATGATGGGCAGCACATGTTTGCAACCCAAAAAAACACTTTTGAGGTTGTGGTCGATTTGCGCGTCCCACACGGCTTCGCTCATCTCCACGGGCCCCCCAGCGGCCGATCCACCGACGTTGTTGACCAGCACATCGATGCGACCAAAGCGGGCCATGGCGTGGTCAACGCAGGCCTTGATACCGTCTGAAACGGTGACATCGCAGGCCATGGCCTCGATGCTGCCACCACTGGTCAGAGCGGCCTTTTGTGCCAAGGCCAGGGTTTCGTCCATGCGGGCCAGGTCGCGGTCCAATGCCAGCACATGCGCACCTTCTTCGACCATTTGTACCGCGATGGCGCGGCCATTGCCCCAGCCAGGACCGACCGAGCCCGCGCCGCTCACGATCACCACTTTGTTGATAAAACGAGCCATCAAAAAACCTTTTCAGTGGTTGGCAAAACGGTACAAGACCTGGGGGTTGTTCACCAAGACTTGTTGGCGCACATCTTCATCGGGGGCCATTTGCCAAATGGCATTGACCAAGGCGCCATCATCGGGGACATGGGTGTGGTTGGGGTGGGGCCAGTCGGTGCCCCACACGCATTGGGTGGGAAAGCGCTCGACCAAGTGGCGCGCCAACAACAAGCCGGCGGTGTAGGGCGGGCTGGGGTCGATGCGGTCGATGCCACTGACCTTGACGTGCATGCCAGGCTGGCCGAGCAACTCGCACAAGGCCACAAAGTCGGCGTGTTGGGGGCCCAATTGGGCGTCCACCCGGCCCATGTGGTCAATGACCACGGGCACCGCGCTTTGCACCAGCACCGGTGCCAAGTTGTGCACCATGGCGGACGGAAAGTGCACTTGCAGGTGCATCTGCAAGGGGGCCAAGCGCTGGGTCAGGGCCAACAAGGCCTGGGTGTCCACCGCGCCACCCAGATGCGGCATGAAATTGAAGCGCACCGCGCGAAAACCCACGCTGGCCAAGCGCTGCAATTCACCGTCAGCCACGTCGATCGGAACCAAAGCCACGCCCAGGTATCGCCCTTGGCCCGCCGCGATGGCGTCTTCCACCACCCGGTTGTCCATGCCATGCACCGCCGATTGAACGATCACGCATCGGCCAATGCCCAAATGCCGATGCAGATCGAACAAACGCGCTTTGGGCGCGTCCACGGGTGTGAAATTGCGGCTGCTGGCATAGGCAAAGCGATCGGCAGGGCCAAACACATGCACATGGCTGTCGCAAGCCAGGGGGGGCAGTTGCCTGTCTGGATGAGAAGGGTTGGGGTGGTAAGTCAGGATGGGTTGGGTCATGGGGCCTCGCTGGTGAGCGACATTGTGCCGTTTCTGGCACCCGGTCTGCCACGGGTTTCATCGACTGAACTTTAGGTTTCAGTGGCGATCCATGGCGGCCCTGGCGCCAGCCAACGCACGGCCGCTGGAGACCTCCTTAGAATGCGCCGTCGGTGACACAATGCTCCCTTTGCTGTTGTGGCGCCATGCGCGTACACATCTCATCGCGGTGTGATTCGATTCGAAAGCCAAGCATGATCAACAAAATCGCCGCTTCCGTGGAGGAAGCCGTGGGACCGGTTGCCGATGGCGCCACCATCATGGTGGGCGGTTTTGGCACGGCAGGCATCCCCAATGAATTGCTCGAAGGTTTGATGCGCGTCTTAGAGCAAGGTTCGGCGCGCAACCTGGTGGTGGTCAACAACAACGCCGGCAATGGCGAAACGGGTTTGGCGGCTTTGCTCAAAACCGGTCGCGTGCGCAAGGTGGTGTGCAGTTTCCCCCGGCAAGTGGACAGCCAAATTTTCGATGCGCTGTACCGCAGCGGCCAAATTGAATTGGAGTTGGTGCCCCAGGGTAATTTGGCCGAGCGCATCCGCGCAGCGGGCGCGGGCATTGGCGCTTTTTTCTCGCCCACCGCTTATGGCACTGAGTTGGCCCGCAACCCCGACGGCAGCCAGCGCGAAACCCGTGAAATCAACGGCCGCATGCATGTGCTGGAGCACCCCATTCACGCCGACTTGGCGCTCATCCGGGCCGAGCGCGGTGACCGCTGGGGCAACCTGACCTACCGCAAGGCTGCGCGCAACTTTGGTCCGGTGATGGCCATGGCCGCTCGCCGCACCGTGGCCTCGGTGCACGAGGTGGTGGAGTTGGGGCAACTCGATCCAGAGACGGTGGTCACCCCCGGCATTTTTGTCTCCCAAGTGGTGCAAGTGCCGCGCGTGCAAACGCAAGGCGGCGGTTTCAAGGCATGAGGTTCAGATGACACATCCCCGCAGAAGCAAAGACCAGATCGCCGCCTTGGTGGCCCAAGACATCCCCAATGGGGCCTATGTGAATTTGGGCATTGGCATGCCGACCCTGGTGGCCAACCACTTGCCAGCCGGTTTGGAAATCATCTTGCACAGCGAGAACGGCATTTTGGGCATGGGCCCAGCGCCGGCTGAAGCGGATCAAGACTTTGATTTGATCAACGCGGGCAAACAGCCCGTCACCTTGCTGCCAGGCGGGGCATTTTTTCACCATGCCGACAGCTTTGCCATGATGCGCGGCGGGCACTTGGACATTTGTGTGCTCGGGGCTTTTCAGGTCAGTGCCACCGGTGATTTGGCCAATTGGCACACCGGCGAGCCCGGGGCGATTCCTGCTGTCGGTGGGGCCATGGATTTGGCGATGGGTGCCAAGCAAACTTGGGTGATGATGGATTTGCTGACCAAGCAAGGCGCGAGCAAGGTGGTGTCGCAATGCACCTACCCCCTCACCGGTTTGGGCTGCGTCAAACGCATCTACACCGACCTGGCCACCTTGGACGTCACGCCCCAAGGCCTGAAGTGGGTCGATGCGGTGGATGGTTTGTCGCGCGCAGATTTGGAGCGTTTGGTGGGCTTGCCCATCGCCGCTTGAAGTTCAATTTTTTAATCTGATGAGGAAACAACATGGCTAACAAAGTGGGATGGATTGGCTTGGGTCGCATGGGCGAGGCCATGGTCAAACGTTTGACCCAAGCCGGTCACGGTGTGGACGTGTGGAACCGCACCCGCAGCAAAGCCGAGCCTTTGGCCGAATATGGCGCCACCATTGTCAACAGCAAGCTGGACTTGGCCGCTTGCGAGGTGGTGTTCACCATGGTGTCAACCACCGATGACTTGAAAGAGGTGTTGTTCGCCGAAGGTGGCTTGGTGACGGGTAAAACCCTGCCCAAGATCGTGGTCGACAGCTCGTCCATTTCTCAAGAAGGATCGGCCGAGGTGCGTGAGGCGCTGGAGAAGATCGGTGTGGCCTATCTGTGTGCGCCGGTGTCGGGCAATGCCAAAGTGGCCAAGGCCGGTAAGTTGTTGGTGGTGGCCTCGGGACCGCGCGAGTTGTATGACCTGGCCGAGCCGTATTTGCAAGCCATGGCGCGCAAAACCATGTGGGTCGGCGAGGGCGAGTTGGCGCGGGTGTGGAAGATCGCGCACAACACCATGTTTGGCGTGGTGATCCAAAACCTGTGCGAAATCACGGTGATGGCCGAAAAGGCGGGCATTCCGCGCCATTTGTTTTTGGAGAGCATCAACGACTCTGTCTTGGGATCCATGTACACCCGCTACAAAACCCCCATGCTGACCAACCTCACCTTTGACCAGGTGACTTTCACCCCCCAGTTGCTGCTCAAAGACATGGACTTGGGCATGGCGGCGGCCAAAGCCCAAGGCGTCTGCATGCCCGCTGCGGCGGCCACCCGCGAATCGGTGGCGCGCATGGTGGGGCGTGGTTATGACCACATCGACTTTGCCGCGCTGCTCATCGAGACCGCGCGCGATGCCGGTTTGGAATTGAAGTCCGAGAACAAAACCATCAGTGACGGATTGAGTTCTTGAGCCCGTTTTCTTTATGACATTTCATCAGGAGACAACACGCATGAATACCTATTTGGGTTTGATCCGCCGCATGGGCTTGGCGTTGGCGGCCATGGGCTGCATGTTGGTGCAAGGCCAGGTTTTGGCCCAGGCTTATCCGACCAAGCCGATTAAATTTGTCGTCCCCTTCAGCGCCGGCAGCGCCACCGACATCGTGGCCCGCACCGTGGCCGATGCGATGGGCAAGTCCATGGGCCAAACCATCGTCATCGACAACCGCCTTGGTGCGGGCGGCACGATCGCAGCAGCCTTAGTGGCCAAAAGCGAAGCCGATGGCTACACCGTCTTGGTGCACTCTTCGGGTCATGCGCTGAATGCCTCGCTCTATCCCAACTTGGGCTATGACACCATCAAGGACTTGACCGGCGTGACCACCTTGGCGGCCATTCCCAATGTCTTGGTGGTCAACCCGGCCAAGGGTTGGAAAACCCAGGCTGAGTTGATCAATGCGGTCAAAGCCAAGCCCGGTACTTTCAATTACGCCTCGGCCGGGGTGGGCAGTGGCACCCATTTGAATGCAGAAATTTTCCGCCTGCAGTCGGGCATCGATGCTTTGCATGTGCCCTACAAAGGCACACCTGACGCCATGACCAATGTGATCGGCGGCTCCAACGATTGGTTTTTTGCGCCCTTGGCTTCGGCCTTGCCGCTGATCAAAGACGGCAAGCTGCAGGCTTTGTCGGTCAGCACCAAAATGCGCGCCTCCACCTTGCCCCAGGTGCCCACCAGCATCGAAGCGGGGTTGCCGGCATCGGATTACACCTTGTGGGTGGGCATGATCGCCCCCAGCGCCACACCCGCTGCGGTGGTCAAGCGCTTGCATGACGAGGCCCTCAAAGCCTTGGCCAACCCAGAGATCAAAGAGCGCATGGCCAAGCTCGGTGCCGACCCCTTCACCATGACGCCGGAAGCTTTCAACGCCTACATCAAGACCGAAATCGATACCGCTGCGCGCATTGTCAAGGCCGCAGGTCTGAAGGCCAATTGATGAACTGCGCTTGGGCGACCTTGGCATGAAGCTGGTCTTTTTGGGGGTCGGCAAGATGGGCCTGCCCATGGCCACCCATTTGTTGGCTGCGGGTCATGCGGTGCAGGTGCACGACACCGATGCGCAGCGTTTGGCCTTGGCCCAAGCGGCCGGGCTGACGATGGCCACAGACTTGGGTGCTGCCTTGGCCCAAGCCGATGGCGCCATGTCGTCCTTGCCCCACGATGCCGCGCTCCAAAGTGCCGCTGCGCTGGTGGCCCAACACCTGCCCCAAGGCGCTTTTTACCTGGACACCAGCACGGTGTCGGTGGCTGCATCGGCCGCCGTGGCCAAGCTGTTCGCGCCCACCGGGTGTGACTATTTGCGCGTCACTGTATCTGGCAACAACCACATGGCCGAGGCCGGCCAGTTGACCCTCATGGCATCCGGCCCCCAGGCCGTTTGGCAGCGTGTGGTGCCCCTGCTCAAATCCTGGGGTTCGGTGCAGTTTTATTTGGGTGAGGGGGAGCAAGCTCGCCTGATGAAGCTGGTCATCAACCTGATGATTGGCCAAACCAGTGCCATGCTGGCCGAGGCCTTGAGCTTGGGCAGCAAAGGCGGTTTGGCGTGGACCGACTTGTGGCAAGTCATTGGGGCCAGCGCCGTGGCTTCGCCGATTGTCAAAGCCAAAGCGGTGCAGTTGTCGCAACGTGACTTCACGCCCACTTTCACTGTGCCGCAAATGCTCAAGGACATCGATTTGATTTTGGCCGAGGGTGACGCCTTGCAGGTGCCCTTGCTGCAAACCGCCATGACCCGCCAAATGATGCAGTCGGCCTTGGCCCAAGGTTGGGCCGAGCAAGACTACGCCGCCATCATCAAGGTGGTGGAACAATCCGCAGGCATTCACCAGGAGTAAACCGTGCGCAATTTGAACCAAGACACCATCACCGAGGCCGTGTTGGCCCGCTTCGAAAACACCCCCGATCCGCGCCTGAAACAAATCATCACCAGCCTGGTCACGCATTTGCACGACTTCGCCCGTGACGTGAAGTTGACCGAAGAGGAGTGGTTTTACGGCATCCAATACCTCACCGCCACCGGACACAAGTGCACCGATGTGCGGCAAGAATTCATTTTGCTGAGCGATGTGCTGGGTTTGTCGATGCTCACCATCGCCATGAACCAAGACAAACCTGCGGGCTGCACCGAGCCCACCGTGTTTGGCCCTTTCTTTTTGGAGAACGCGCCGCATTTTGAATTGGGTGCCGATGTGTCCAACGGCGCTTCGGGCCAAAAGTGTTTGGTGCGCGGCCAGGTCAAGGGTTTGGGCGGCGAGCCGGTCAAGGGCGCCAAGCTCAATGTCTGGCAAGCCGATGACGATGGCAAATACGATGTGCAGTACGAAAACCTGTCGCAGCCCCAGGCGCGGGGCATTTTGAATGCCGATGACCAAGGCCACTTTCACTTCACCACCATCTTGGCCGAGGCCTATCCCATCCCCACCGATGGCCCCGTAGGCACCTTGCTCAACGCCACCAAACGCCACCCGTGGCGCCCGGCGCATTTGCACTTCATGGTGGAAGCACCTGGCTATGAGCGCCTGATCACCCACGTGTTCCGCGACCACGACAAATACCTCGACTCCGATGCGGTGTTTGGTGTGCGCCAATCTTTGGTCACCGACTGGGTTCAGCAAGCCGACGGCACTTACTTGATGGAATACGACTTCGTGCTCAACCCCCAGCGTTGATTGATTGATATGACCCTGCCCTCAGTGCGCAGTCTCTGGGGCATGGCTTTCGCGCTGTCCTTGGGGGCGGCCATTTCGCTGGGCATGGCGCGTTTTTCATACGGCCTGCTGCTGCCGCCCATGCGGGAAGATTTGGCCTGGAGCTACACCTTGGCTGGCGCCATGAACACCGCCAACGCCCTGGGTTATTTGCTGGGGGCCATGGCCTTGCCACGCATGCTGCGCCGCTGGGATGCGGTGCAGGTGTTCATGACCGGTGCGGTGTTGACCAGCGTGTTCATGGGCCTGAGTGGTTTTTTCACTCAGGCTGAACCCCTGTTGTTGCAGCGCGTGTTGGCAGGTTTGTCCAGCGCCTGGGTGTTTGTGGCTGGGGGCTTGTTGGCCGCACGGCTTGGCAACTTGCATCCCCCCAGTGCCGGCTGGCTGTTGGGCTTGTATTACGGTGGCACGGGCTGGGGCATCATCTTGTCTGCGATCAGCCTGCCGCCGGTCATGGCCCAAGCCCATGAGCAGGGTTTGGCCCACCCATGGGTTTGGGCCTGGTGGTGGTTGAGTGCGGTGTGTGCAGCTTGTTGCTTGGCCATGTGGTGGCCCTTGAAGCGCTGTGCCCTGTGGCAGCGACAAGGCCTGTTGGGGCATGAACCGAACCCGAGTGACGCCGCCCCCAAACCCTTTCACTGGCCATCCCTGTCCCATGCTTTGGCGGGTTATGGCCTGTTTGGCGTGGGCTACATCGGCTACATGACCTTTGTGGTGGCTTTGTTGCGCGAACAAGGGCAAAGCGAAAGCGCGTTGATGGTGTTTTATGCCTTGTTGGGCTGCGCTGTGGTGTTGTCATCGCGCTTGTGGTCGGGCTTGCTCAACCGGGCCCGGGCCGGTGGAGCCATGGCCACCCTGAACGGTTTGTTGGGCCTGGCCACCATCGTGCCGGCACTCACCGCGCATGACGCTGCGGTGATGGCTTCAGGCCTGTTGTTTGGTGCGGTTTTTTTGTCGGTGGTGGCGTCCAGCACGGCCTTGGTGCGGCACAACCTTCCCGCATCCCAATGGGCCACAGGCATCAGCGCCTTCACCATGGTGTTTGCCACCGGACAAATCATCGGGCCGGTGGTGGTGGGGTGGATTTCGGACGGCCCTGGCGGTCTGGCCCGAGGCTTGGTGTTTTCGGCCGGTGCCCTGCTGCTGGGTGCCGCATTGGCTTGGCGGCAAAGGCCTTTGTGATCAGTCTGTGGCGGTTGGGTTTTGGCAGGCCAACAAGGCGGCCCACAGCATCAGAAAAAACTCGCCAATGCCGGCCCCCAGCAAAGTGCTGTTGACCAATCCGGTGAGCACCTCAATGGCCACCACGCCGCGCAAGCACCAACGCGCAGACCAGGGCAGGGCAAGCGCATTGCGCCACAACAGGGTTAAAAAGCCTGCAAACAAGGCCACGCCAACCAGCCCACTTTCTACCGCCCACAGCAAAAATTGCTGGTGCGGGTCGTTGGCTTTGGGAATGGTGCCGCCTTGCGCTGCATAGGCTTGGTTCCATGCGCCGACGCCGTGGCCCCAAACCGGTTTCTCTGCCACGGCCTGCACCGATTTTTGCCAAGCGTCGATGCGAAACCCCAATGAGTTTTCTTCTCTCAAGGGGCCTTGCTGCAAGGCGAGCACATCTGTTTGGGCTTTGCGCCAGCGCTCCTGCATGCGCTCAGAGCCCAGGCCCACGATCGCCGCCAGCAACACCGGCACCAACAGCGCCAACCAGCGGTGGCGGTGGGGCAAGCTGGTGACCAAAATAATCAACCAGGCCAACAGCAAAGCCATTTGCCCGGTGCGCCCCGTCACCACCAGCAGGACATTGGCGCTGGTCAAAACCATGACCGCCCAGACCCAAAGCCGGCGGTGCGGGAGGGGCCACTGATCTCGAAAATACCAAACCACCAGCATCATCAAGGTGTTCATGATGGGTTGCTCGATGGTGCTGGCAAAGACCACGGCGTTGTCGGGGCTCATCACAGAGATGGCCCAGGGCAAGGGGATACCCACCACCATCAACCAAGAGCTCAGCAGCACAAACAATTGCCCGGCCACCAGGCACTGCAAGACCGGCCAAGCAGGCGTGCCCACACGAAAAAGATAAAACGCGGCTGGCAATACCAGCCATCTCGCATGGCGTGACAGGGCCAGCCAGGCTTCATGGGCGGGGGCTGAACCCCAGGTCATGGACAAAGCCATCCACAGCAAGGCCGCGGCGCCCCACCACAGGCTGCTGGGCCAAGGCAGGGGGGTGGCGGCATGGGAGGCTGGGGCCTGATGGCGTTGGCGCACATCGGTCATCAGCTGTGACAGCACAGTGACCAGTAGCACCAATTTGGCCAATGAAACCAAGGCCACGCCCAGGCTCACGGACAGCGCCAAAAAACACAAGCTGTACAAGCGCAAGCGGGCGAGCTGGCCGGACCAGGGGGTCATTCCAATTTGTCCCTGTTCGACAGTTTGGGGAACATGCGCAACCACATCAGGGCCACCAAGATGGTCCCCAATCCACCCACCCAGGTGGCCATGACGGGGCCAAGCCATGCCGCAGCCGCACCGGACTCGAACTCGCCCAATTCGTTGCTCGCGCCAATGAAAATCGAGTTCACCGCGCCGACCCGACCGCGCATCTCGTCAGGTGTTTCCAGTTGCATGAGGGTCATGCGGATCACCACGCTGACGGTATCGGCCGCACCGCTGATGGCCAAGGCCAGCATGGACAACCAAAAATGGGTGGACAAGGCAAACAGGACCATGGCGCAACCGAAAACGGCCACCGCGATCAACAAAATGTGGCCCACGCGCCGCTTCAAGGGGTGGGTGGTCAACCACATGGATGCGCTCAATGCCCCCAAAGCTGGGGCGGCGCGCAACAATCCCAGGCCCCAAGGCCCCACCATCAAAATGTCCTTGGCAAACATGGGCAATAGCGCGGTGGCCCCGCCCAACAACACGGCAAACAAGTCCAGGGAAATGGCGCCCAACAGCAGCTTGTTGTGCCAAACAAAATGCACCCCTGCCAACACGGTGCGCATGGTGGCGGGTTCGCTGGCCACCAAGTGGCGCTGATAGCCCAAGCCCCACAACAAAGCGCAGGCGAGCAGCAACAGGACCAGTGAAGTGGCATAAACCGCGCTGGCGCCCAGCGCAAATATCAAGCCCCCCAATGCGGGGCCAGAGATGATGGCCACTTGCATGCCCGAGGAGTTGAAGGCCGTGGCGCGTGCCAGCAATTTTTCACTGACCAAAGCGGGCATCAAGGCTTGCGAAGCGGGCATTTGAAAAGCCCGCACCGCACCCATCACCACGGCCAGGGCCAAGATGAGCTCTTTGCTGATGGCCTGCTGCTCACTGGCGCCCCATAAGACAGCCGCCACACCAGCTTGCACCAACGAGCAGGCCAAGATGATGTGCAGCCGGTTCAACCGGTCGGCCACATGGCCCGCCCACAAGGTAAGCAGCAAGGCGGGGACAAATTGATAAAGCCCGACCAGCCCCAAGTCCCAGGCGCTTTGGGTGGTTTCATACATTTGCCAGCCCAAGGCGACCATCATCATTTGATTGGCACAGGTGGTGGCGATGCGGTAGCCCCAGTAGCGCATGAAGCTGCGCTGGGCCCATATGTCTTTGAAGGCGTAGGTGTTCACCGCGTCAGCTTACCTTGTTTCTAGCGCGTATCTGGGTTGACTTGTCGCACCCGTTGCCGGGCGAAGGCGGCCACGCCCTCTTCGTTCAAGGCCCATTGAAGGGGGGCAGACACCCGGGCCAGGGCTTGGCGCACCCACCAGCGTTCGTGCCAACTCGGTTCGGGTTGCCCGAGCAGGGGGTACACCCAAGGTGGCAAACTGTGGTGGGCGGCGCGCACCACCAACTTCATCAAAGGTTGATAGACGGCTTGGGTGGGATAGTCATTGAGGCGTTTCAGCACATACCGGGTGCGCTCATCACAGCGCAATTCAGGCAGGTAGTTGAGCAAGTGGCGCTCACAGGCGGCCCGGTGGGTGGGCACCGGGCCTGTGCCCATGGCGCTGCCGAGCAAGGCCATCTCGGCAAAGTAGCGGTCTTGCGCATGGGTGTCCAAAGCGGGGCGGCCATGCGCGTCATAAGCCCGCATGAAACTCGTGCATTCGGCCAGGTGCACCCATGTCAGCAAATGTGGGTCATCGGCGCGGTAGGCCTGGCCTTGGGCATCGACCCCATTCACCTGGCGGTGGATGCGTTTGACCCGTTCCATGGCCTTTTCGGCCATGTCACGCCCGCCAAAGGTGGTGGCCGCGATGAAAAAAGCGGTGCGGCCCAAACGCGCGCCCAAGTCATCGCGAAAACTGGAGTGGTCCCAAACACCCGCCAAAGCGCGGGGGTGCAAGGCTTGAACGATCAACGACGCAATGCCACCCACCATCATGGCCATGAAATGTGCATGCACCTGCCAGGCGCTGCTGTCGGGCCCCAACAGGCCTGGGTCGCCAGCGGGCTGCAAAAACACCTCGGGCCGTTGCCGGGTATGGGTCATGTCTCGCACCTGTTGTGCAATGCGCTGTTTGACGGAATTCATGGTGTGGGCGGGCGTGAGCGGATCTTTGACGCGCCGAAAAAGGATTCGGGCCGAGCGAGCGTTGCAAGCATAGTCTGTATGCGTTCAGCCAGTCCCCCCCGCACCAGATGACCCATGCTGGGGTATGCTTTCACCCCGTGAAAATCACGCACGCATTCATCCTGCTGTACTTCGTGTTCTTGTTGGCCACCCTGTGGTGGGGGCCGCGCTTCATTCAGGGCCCCTGGCTTTTTTTGCTGCGGGCTTTTTTCCCCAATTGGAAGTTTTTTCATGCGGTGGGCAACGAGCCCCGCTTGTATGTGCGCTGTGGCGAGCTTACTGGGACTCATAAGGGGCTGGACCCTGGTTTGGCCTGGCAATTGATTTATCCGCGCCGGCGCCGTTCTCTTTGGGGCTGGGTGCACAACCCGCATGTGAACCTGGCTTTGTCCCAGCAAAACCTGGTCGACCATTTGGCCCACGACCTGAATCACCTGCCCGACCAGTCCGACCCCCGTGATTTGGTGGCCTACCGCTTGGTTCAGGCCTTGGCGCGGGAGGCCTGCATGGACCAGTTGGGGGCCCAATCGGGTCAAGTTTTTGAATTTGAAATCCGCTTGGAGCGCTCTGATACCGCGGGGGTGGTGGCGTCCCACACCTTGATGCAGGCGCCAGCGGCGGCGGTTTGAGGCGGCACAGTCAATGGGTCAGGCTTTGGACTTGGGGTTGGCGGTGCGGTGCTTGGAGTGGCTGTTGGCCTGGAGCCTGGGCATCCAAACCCTGGAGTTTTTGCGCATCCACCGCTCCGGCGTGGTGGAGCGAATTTGGCATTGGCCCGATCAAAAAGACGATGTGCCCGACCGCCCAAGATGGCTGAAGGCCTTATTGGGCCATTTGTTTCAGCCCCCCGTTCACCAAGCCCACCTGTGGTTGCGCCTGGCCGTCTTGGGCCACATGGCTTGGAATGGATCTCAAGCCTGGCATTTTTTGTTTTTATTTTTGAGCGCCGTCGTGGTGTTGATCCGCTGGCGCGGCGCCTTCAACGGGGGCAGCGATTTCATGACCCTGGTGGTGTTGACCGGTGGTTTGCTGGCCCATGGTGTGGGCCTTTGGGCGCACCCCAGCTTGGGCTGGCAAGCGGGCCTGTGGTACATCTGCATCCATGCCATCAGCTCGTATTTCATGTCAGGTTGGGTCAAACTCAAGCATGCACAGTGGAGAAGTGGGCAGGCGCTCACCATCTTCCTTGGCAACGCCATCCATGGCCCTTTGCCGGCCCGCAGTCCATTCAGAAAGCCCTGGTTGGCCCGCCTGAGCGCCTGGGCCTTCATCCTTTGGGAGTGCGCCTTTCCCCTGGCCTTGGTGGGTCCCGTCCAAGCCCAGGTGATGTGTGCATTGGCTGGCGTTTTCCACTTTTTAGTCTTTTGGCATTTCGGACTGAACCGTTTCTTTTGGGCGTGGGTGACGTGTTTCCCTGCGGTTATTTACTGCTCAGATTGGAAAATGGGTATATAAGTGTTAAATTAAGGGCTGTGATTTCGCGCGTTGTTGGCTGAAAACCCTGAGTTTTAATGTGTTCAAGCCTTTGCGCCAGCTGCCGATCAGTATTAAACTGCCCCTCCCTGAAAACTCGTTACACCCATGCAATTCATGTGGGTATCCGGCCCGACCGGTACCGTTCGATCCATCTCCATCACTGCGCGCAAGGTCATCATGGCCACGGCAGGTGTGTCCGTGGCCTTGATGTTGGTGGGTTTTGTCATGTACTTTGTGGGTTTTCGCATCGCCGTGGAGTTCAGCCCTGACCTGGCGCGCAGCATGGGCGGCGTCACCACCGAGGCCGAGCAACAGCGCATGGAAGCGGTTTACCGCGAGCGGCTCGACCAGCTGCGCCAGAACCTGCACACCACGTCCCAAGAAATCAAGCAGCTCGAAAGCCTGAAAAACCGCTTCATGGAGCTGGCCACCCCCACCCAATTGCGCGACCGCTTCCTGAACAACGGCAAAAAAGACGATGCCCGTGGCGGCCCTTTGCTGCCCACCCCCTTGCGCAATCTGTTTTTCCGCCAAACTTTGGACCAAGAGCTCAACGGCACCATGCAAGACCTGATGCGTTTGGATGCCACCGTGCGCGAGTTGCGCCAAGATTGGACCCAACACCTGGAGTGGCTGCATTCCTTGCCCACGGGTTTGCCCATCCAGGGCGAATTCCGGGTCTCCAGCGGCTTTGGCATCCGCAACGACCCCTTCACCGGCTTGTTGGCCATGCACGAGGGTTTGGACTTCACCGCGCCCACCGGCACGCCGGTGGTGGCGGTGGCACCCGGGACGGTCACCCGTTCCAGCTTTGAGGGCAGCTATGGTCAGGTCATCGAGGTCACCCATGTCGAAGGCTTCATGACCCGCTACGCCCATTTGAGCCGCCGACGGGTGGTGGAAGGCCAAGTGGTCGAGCGCGGTACCCAACTGGGTGACGTGGGCAGCACCGGCCGATCGACTGGACCACACCTCCATTACGAGGTGTTTCGCAAGGACCGCCCCCTCAACCCCCTGCAAGTGTTGCCCCTCGGCTCGAGCTGATGGGTTGGCTTGTGCCAAGGACTGACCGCCATGTTTGAAAAGCTCAAAGACAAATCGATGATGTCCTCGCAGGAGCGGTTTGACACCATCATTGGCCGCACCACCCAAATTTATGGCCGTCTGGTCTTGCTCGACAGCGTGCGCATCGACGGCAAGGTCGAAGGCAACATCGAGACCACCAAAGAAAACAAAGTCACCGTGGCGATTGGCCCCACCGGCGAGGTGTCTGGGGACATCACCGCGCACCGGGTGATGGTGGCGGGCAAGGTCGAAGGCAATATTTACGCCTCCGAGCGCGTCGAGTTTCACAAAGATTCAGTCGTTCATGGCGATATCTCTTACGGCTCCATCGCTGTCGAGCACGGCGCACGCTTATTGGGCTTGGTGATCCAAACCCCCAGCGGTGGCAGCAACAGCACCGCCGAAGCCGACAGCGTGATTCGCACGGCGCAAATCGGCAAGTCGTGAGCCCTGGCTGGCCGCTGGCGCTGCGCCACCGCAACCGCCCCCCGGTGCAGCCAGACATGACACCACCCCATAGACGTTGAAAAAGGTCAAGGCATGAGCACCCCCACACATGACGCCGATTGGTACGACCGCATGTACAACAACCGGGCCATGGTGCCCGACTTTGGTCAGT
>CANFPJ010000030.1 GCA_947448885.1 Comamonadaceae bacterium | reverse complement strand
GAGCCAAACCCGCCCCCCCGCCGTGCGCGAAGCACAAGGACAAGACAGCTACAACCCCCTGGCCAAGCAAAAAGCGGCAGCCAAGCTGTCGCGCATTCCTGTCAAGGTCGAGCAGGGTGCGCCGGTGCTGAAAAAGCCCGATTGGATTCGGGTCAAAGCCGGCTCGCCCAGCACCCGCTTTTACGAAATCAAGGACATCTTGCGCAAAAACAACCTGGTCACGGTTTGCGAAGAGGCCTCTTGCCCCAACATCGGCGAGTGTTTTGGCAAGGGCACGGCCACTTTCATGATCATGGGCGACAAATGCACCCGCCGCTGCCCGTTTTGCGACGTGGGTCATGGGCGACCAGACCCCTTGGATGCGCAAGAGCCGAGCAACCTGGCCAACACCATTGCGGCCTTGAAGCTGAAATACGTGGTCATCACCAGTGTCGACCGCGATGACCTGCGCGATGGCGGGGCCGCCCACTTTGTGGCTTGCATTGAACACACGCGGGCGCGTTCACCCGACACCCAAATCGAGGTGCTGGTGCCCGACTTCCGCGGGCGCGACGACCGCGCGCTGGACATCCTCAAAGCCGCGCCCCCCGATGTGATGAACCACAACTTGGAAACCGTCCCACGCCTGTATGCCCAAGCGCGCCCCGGCAGCGACTACCAGTTCAGCTTGAACCTGCTGAAGAAATTCAAATTGCTGTTCCCCCATGTACCCACCAAAAGCGGGTTGATGGTGGGCTTGGGCGAGACCGACGAAGAGATCTTGGCGGTGATGCAAGACATGCGCGATCATTTGATTGACCGCATCACCATTGGCCAATACCTGGCACCCAGCAGCAGCCATTTACCGGTGCGCCGCTATGTTCACCCCGACACCTTCAAGATGTTTGAAGCCAAGGCCTACGAGATGGGTTTTCAACACGCCGCAGTGGGCGCGATGGTGCGCTCGAGTTACCACGCCGATCAACAGGCACACGCGGCGGAAAGTCGCCCCATTTGAGGGGGCAGGGCCAAGCGCCTTGCCCCATGAACCCATGCCTGAGATCAAACCGAGGCCAGCAACTCCGCCGGGTTGTCGCTGGCCAACACCTTTTCCGCCCAAGGCTTGAGGCGTGTGGTGTCGCTGCGCAACACCACCTGTTTGACCGCCAAGATTTGGGTCGGGTGCATGGAAAAGCTGCGCAAGCCCATGCCCAGCAACAAACGGGTGAGGCTGGGGTCTCCCGCCATTTCGCCACACACGCTCACCGGCTTGTCCAGTGCTTGACCATGGGCAATGGTATTGGCCACCAAGTGCAAGATGGCCGGGTGCAAGGGGTCGTACAAATCGGCCACTTGCTCATCGGCGCGGTCAATGGCCAGGGTGTATTGGATCAAGTCGTTGGTGCCAATGGACAAAAAGTCAAAGTAGGACAAAAACATGGGCACGGTCAAAGCAGCAGCCGGGATTTCAATCATGGCGCCGACCTTGAGGGGGCCATAGGCCACACCTTGCGCATCGAGTTGCGCCCGCGCCCGCGCCAGCAAAGCCAAGGTTTGGCGGATTTCTTTGCCGTGGGCCAGCATGGGGATGAGCAAATTCACTTGGCCATGCACCGCCGCCCGCAAAATCGCTCGCAGCTGGGTCATGAACATCGCCGGATCGGCCAAGCTCCACCGAATGGCGCGCAAGCCCAGCGCGGGGTTCAGGTGGACGGTTTCTCGCACATTGCGGTCCAGCGGTTTGTCGGCCCCAATGTCAACGGTTCGAATCGTCACCGGCAAGCCCTGCATGCCCTCGACAGCGCGCCGATAGGCCTGGTATTGCTCTTCTTCACCCGGCAAATGGCTGGCTCGGCCCATGAACAAAAATTCGCTGCGAAACAAACCCACGCCCACCGAGCCAGCGGCCAAGGCAGAGGCAGCGTCTTCAGGCATTTCAATGTTGGCCAGCAGCTCTATTTTTTGCCCATCCAAGGTCACTGCGGGCGTCAATCGCAGGCGCGACAAGCGTTCGCGCTCCAAGCTGGCTTGCCGCTGCTTGAAGCCATATTCGGCCAACACGATGGGTGAGGGATCGACGATCATCACACCGGCATCGCCATCGATGATGACCCAATCGTCTTGCTTGACCCAATGGCTGGCGTTGCGCGCCCCAACCACGGCCGGGATGTCCAAACTGCGCGCCACGATCGCGGTATGCGAGGTTTTGCCACCCACATCGGTGACAAAGCCGGCAAACACACTTTGCTTGAATTGCAGCATGTCGGCGGGGGACAGATCGTGGGCCACCAACACCAGGGGCACGTCTTCGGTGTCTTCCAGCAACAAGTCTTGCTGGCGTTGGCTGCCCGGGCGGCGCACCGCGGGCTGCGGCACGCCGGTCGGTGCGCCTTTGAGTTGGCGCAGCACACGCTCGACCACTTGCTCCAAGTCGGCCTTGCGCTCGCGCAGATACAGGTCTTCCATTTCGTCAAACTGGCGCGCCACCACTTCGAGTTGGCTGGTCAATGCCCACTCGGCGTTGTAGAGGCGCTCGCTGATCCAATGGGCCACGCCCTCGGCCAGCAACTCATCTTGCAGCAACATCAAATGCACATCGAGCAAAGCCGCCAGCTCGGTGGGCGCGTCCTTGGGCAAGGCCAATTGCAAACGCTGCACCTCTTGGAACACCACCTCTTTGGCGCGTTTCAAGCGATCGATTTCACCGACCACCTGGTCGGTGGTGATGAAGTAATGCGCCACATCGACCCGGCTCGAGGCGACCAAGACGGCGCGGCCAATGGCAATTCCCCGCGCCACGGCCAAGCCATGAACGGAAAAAGTCATGGCGCGCCCTCCCCATCATCGGCGAGGCACAAAGCCAGCCCGGTCATCACTCGCCTTCGCCAAACTTATCGGCCATCAGCGCCAACAAGGCCTGCATGGCTTCTTGCTCTTGATCGCCCACGGTTTCCAGGGTCACTTGGCTGCCCACTCCAGCGGCCAACATCATCACCCCCATGATGCTTTTGGCATTGACGCGGCGCTCACCTTTGGAGAGCCAAACTTCACACGGGAAGCTGCCAGCGAGCTTGGTGAGCTTGGCCGAGGCCCGCGCATGCAAGCCCAATTTGTTCACGATGGTGGTGTTTTCGATCATGGGTGTCCACTGCTTATAAAAAAATCAAACCGGGGGTGAAATTTCAACCACCCCCAAGGCGCCGCCAGTCATGGCGCGCTGCACCAAACCCGCCATGGGTTCGTGGCGATAACAGACGCTGCGCAACAGCATGGGCAAGTTGACGCCTGCAATGATCTTGGCTTGGCGGCCACGCGCCCATTGCTGCGCCACATTGGCGGGGGTGGCCCCCAGCACATCGGTCAGCACCAGCACGTCGCCCTCTGGAATACCCGACCACAATTGCGCTGCGGCCTGCAGGCTTTGCTCCGGTGAATCGTCGGCTTGCACGTCCAAGGCCAGCACCTCCTGTGCACATTCGGGATACACATGCATGGCACACGCCTTGAGGGCCTGGGCCAATGGGGCGTGGGCAACGATGAAAATGCGGTTGTTCATGGCGGGCAATGGACGTGGGCGGACTCAAGCGCTGGGTTGCTGATTATCTCCGCGTGCCCACCAAAAATAGCCGTACCCGCCCATGCTGCACAGCATGAAAAAGCCCAAGGCGCCTTGGAAAGCGGCAGTGGTGCTCCATCCCGCGGCCAATAAGGCATCGATCCACAAGCCCATGCCCCACTGGATGACAAAGACACCGGCGAAAACCACCAGGTTGTAGGCGGACAAGGCCCGGCCCGCCAGGTGCGATGGAAACGCCATGCCCACGGCCGGTTGGGCCAAGGAAACCACGGTGTTGGTGATGAAAAAGGCAATCCAAGTGACGGTCCCCGTGTCTGCCCCACCCCAGACCACGCCGAACATGGCCAACAAATTGAATGGCACCCCCCAACCGATGAGTCGGTTGGCGTTGTAGCCGTGCCGGGTGAGCCAGGGGTTGACCATGCCCCAACCCCAAAAAGCCAGCAGCATGCTGACATTGATCCAAAACAAACCGGTGGCCGCCTGCAAAGCGGTGAAGCCCGAGACTTTGGTCAGCCAAGGCCCCGCCCACAGGGTTTGCATGGCCACCAACCCCCCGTAACTGAAAAAGCCCAGCGGCGTCATGCGCCGAAAGTATGGGTGTTGCCAGACCTCCAGGTATACACGCCACCACGGCGACTCTTTTTCCATGGCGGCTGCAGGTGCAGGCACGGTCTCCCACTTGGGCACCCACCACAAAATGAACACCATGGACAACAGCACCATGCCCGCCAAGGCCCAAAACAAAATCCGCCAGCCCACCAAAGGCACCAACCATTGCACCGGCAAGGTGGAAGACAGCATGCCCAATGAGCCCGTCATCAGCATCCACGAGTTGGCGCGCATTTGGGTGGGCGGGTCAAACCAACGCCGATAAGCGGTCAAAGGCGCCATCAGGCAACACGACACGCCCACACCGGTGAGCACACGGGCCAAAAATAAGCCGGTGAAGCTGTCGGCACAAGCAAAGGCCACGCAGCCCAATACCGCCGCCACCAAAAATGACAGGATGACTTTGTTGGGGCCATGCCGATCAAGCCAATTGCCCATGGGCAGTTGCATGGCCGAAAACCCCAAAAAGTAGCCCCCCGCCAGCAAACCCAAGTCGCTTGACTGCAAACCAAACTCGGGAATCAAGGTGGGCGACAAGGTGGCGGTGATGGCACGCACCAAGGCCGACAAATAATAGGTGAATGCAAAGCAAATGAATACCCTTACCGCCATGGACTTGGACAAGGTGGTGCTCATGGTGGTGTGATTCCCGAAAAATAAGTTTCAGCGGTGCTATCAACCCAGCGTTCTTTCATGGGCGCATACACCGCTGTTTGGTACACCCAGTCGCCATGGGCAAACCACAAGCTGCGCACTTGCCGGGTGGGACCATCGACGGCCCACTGCGCGGGCATGGCATCACTTCTGCTGACGCGGGTGGCCGCCGTTCGGGTTTGCACGGCCTCTGCAGGGGCACCCCAGCTGGCCAAACTGGCCTGTTGCCAAGCCTGAATGGCCGCCGCGGGCTGCCAGCCAGGGGGCAAAGCCAAGGCGGCAAAGCTAAAGTCCATGCCCTGCGCCGAACAAGCCTGCATGTGCAACACCGTGGTCTGCTCGCGCAAGGCGATGCTGCGCTCTGCCACGTCAGGTTTGCACGGCATCAGCACCCGCGCGGGGGCCGCAGCATGGCGCACCTCGCGCCAATTCAGCGCTGGACTGCAACTGGCAATCCCAGCACACAGGCCAAGGATCAAAGCCCGTGCGATGGGACTGGGGTTCAACATGGGCAGGATTATCCCTGCCCGACGCCGTGGCTGGTATGTCCTTCAATAAGCCATGGCCCACCAGCCCTTTCTGGGTCACAATTCGCGCATGAATTCATTGGACGGCATCCGTGTTCTTGATCTCTCCCGTGTCCTGGCTGGGCCTTGGTGCACCCAGACCTTGGCCGACTTGGGGGCCGATGTCATCAAGGTTGAAAAACCTGGTTTGGGGGACGACACCCGCGGCTGGGGCCCGCCCTTCTTGACAGATGCCCAGGGGAAAGACACCACCGATGCCGCTTATTACCTGAGCACCAACCGCAACAAACGCTCCATCACCTGCGATATTGCCAAGCCCGAAGGCCAGGCTTTGATGCGCGAGTTGGTGGCCCATTGCGATGTGTTCATTGAAAACTTCAAGGTCGGGGACTTGGCACGCTATGGGCTGGATGCACCCAGCTTGTTGGCTCTGAACCCCCGCTTGGTTTATTGCAGCGTGACTGGTTTTGGCCAAACCGGCCCCTACAGCGACCGCGCTGGCTATGACTACGCCGTGCAAGGCATGGGCGGCTTGATGAGCGTGACCGGCGAGCGTGACGATTTGGGCGGTGGCCCCCAGAAAGTGGGCGTGGCCGTCGCCGACTTGTTCACCGGCATGTACGCCAGTGTGGGCATCTTGGCCGCATTGCGCCATGTGGCACTCACGGGCCAAGGCCAGCACATTGACATGGCCTTGCTCGACACCCAAGTGGCCATGCTCGCCAACCTGGGTGCCAACTATTTGGTCTCTGGACAAAAAACCGGCAAAGTGCCGGGTCGCGCCGGCAACGCACACCAAAACATCGTGCCCTACCAGGTGTTTGAAACCGCGCCATCAGACTCGGGAGAAAAAGACCATTTGATCTTGGCCGTGGGCAACGACAACCAGTTTGTCAAATTTTGTGCCGTGGCCGGTCTGGACCATTTGCCCTTGGACCCCCAATACGCCACCAACCAAGCCCGGGTGCGCCACCGTGAGGTGTTGGTGCCCCTGTTGGCTGCGACCATGAAGTCCCGGCGCAAAGCAGACTGGCTCAGCGCACTGGAAGCGGCCAAAGTGCCCTGTGGCGCCATCAACAATTTGGCAGAGGTGTTCCAGGACCCCCATGTCCAAGCGCGTGGCATGGTCTCAAGCTGGGATCACCCGTTGGCCGGACCGGTGAATTTGGTGGCCAGCCCGCTCAAACTCAGCCGCACACCGGTGCGCCAAGACCATCCCCCACCGCTGTTGGGAGAGCACACCGAAGCCGTGCTCAGCGAAGTGCTGGGTTATGGCGCCGCAGATATGGCCCGATTGCGCAACCAAAACATCGTCTGAGGCGGGCCCAGCCAAAGATCAGTCTTTGCGGAAGTTGTCATGGCAGCCCTTGCAGGTGCCACCGGTGGCTGCAAAAGCCGTCTTGAGGTTGTCCAAATTGCCGGTTTTGGCGGCGGCGCTGAGCTTGGTGGCCTCGGCTTGAAGCTTGTCACCCGCCTCTTTGAATTTGGCGGCATCTTTCCAAATTTCAGGCTTGGCACGCGTCTCGCCTTTATCGGTTCCTTCGGTGAAAGCCGCCCAATGCAGTTTGGACATCACTTCAACCACGGCAGCGTTATCGGCAGCGGCTTTGGCGTCAAAAGGGACACGTCCCTGGGCCATGGCACCGATGCGACCAAAGTGTTGGCCCATCACAAACAAGCTGCTTTTGCGGTATTTGATGGCATCTTCGGGCTTGGCAAATTGGGCCAAGGCGGGTATCGCGGTCAAGGCTGCGGCAACGATCAACAAGCTGTGCTTCAATTTCATGGGTTCTCCTGGAGGTGAGGGTTTGGGATGATTGGGTGGGTTGAAGTATAAAGTGCTTACTTTGCAGGTTTGTGTTTGCGGTGTGTTTTTTTCATGTATCTTTTGCCCATGCATCCTCCCTCCTCTCCTGAATCCACCCCGACCGTTCGAGTCTGGGATTTGCCCACCCGTTTGTTCCACTGGCTGTTGGTCGTCTGCGTATTGGCCCTCATCGTGACCGGCAACATGGGCGGCGACATGATGACATGGCATGCGCGTTGTGGCTTCGCCGTTTTGACCTTGGTGCTGTTTCGGTTGACTTGGGGCTTTTGGGGTGGTCACTGGTCTCGGTTCCAGCAGTTTCACTTGCACCCCCAATCCGCCCTCAACTATGTGCGCGCCATCCAACGGGGCGACCATGCCCCCCAACTTGGGCACAACCCTTTGGGCGCTTGGTCGGTTTGTTGTGTCTTGGTTTTGTTGGCTTTGCAAATTGCCTCGGGCATGGTGGCCGATGATGAAATTTCTTTCACGGGTCCTTTCAACCAATGGGTCTCCGGTGCATCGGTCACCTGGGCCACCTGGTACCACAAGGCGGTGGGCAAGAAACTGCTGTTGATGTGGTTTGCCTTGCACCTGTTGGCCATGGTGTTTCATCGCTGGCGTTTTGGCGAGAACCTGGTGACAGCCATGTTCAGCGGCGACAAGGTTTTCCCTTTTGAGGCCACAGCCTCTCAAGACCGCGCGGTCCACCGTTTTCGGGCCTTGCTGGTGCTGGTGGTTTGCGCAGGCTTGGTTGGCTGGTTGGTCAATCTGCCCCTGCCCAACAGCCCCTGAATGCAGTTGCGCATGGCCCACACCCAGATCATCACCCCCAACACCCCAGACCTGCTGGCTCAGGTTGTCTCTATTTTTCGCGAGTACGCCCAGTCTTTGCCCATCGATCTGGGTTTCCAAGGCTTTGAACAAGAACTCGCCTTGCTCCCTGGCGATTACGCTGCCCCGCGCGGCGCCTTGCTGTTGGCCACCGTGGACGGTTTGGTGGCTGGCTGCTGTGCCTTGCGCCCCTTGGACGCCAGCGATTACGCCAATGCCAGCGAGATGAAACGCTTGTACGTGCGAAGTGCCTTTCGAGGTTTTGGTTTGGGCCGAGAGCTGGCCTCTCGCAGCCTTGACCTGGCCCGCCAAGCCGGCTACAGCCATGTGTTGCTCGACACCTTGGACGAGATGGAAGCCGCCCGCTCGCTGTACTTGGATTTGGATTTTGAGGAAATTCCACCTTACTATCACAACCCGATTGCCGGAGCGCATTACCTCAAAGTCGATCTTTGAAGCGCCCACCACGCTAACGCTTTGGCGTGCCCCAAACAAAAGCCCCCTGTTGGGGGCTTTTTGCATCATGCGCCCAAACGGCGCTCGGCCTTTGCTCAACCCTTGGCTTGGGCCAACATGGTTTCGGCGTCGCTGACCTCGAACTTGCCAGGGCCTTCCACGTTCAAGGTGGCGACCTTGCCGTCTTTGATCAACATGGAGTAGCGGTTGCTGCGCAAGCCCATGCCACGCGCGGTTAAATCCAAGGTCAAGCCGGTGGCTTTGGTGAAGTCGGCGCTGCCGTCACCCAACATGCGAACTTTGCCGGTGGTGTGCTGGTCACGGGCCCATGCGCCCATCACAAATGCGTCGTTGACGCTGACGCACCAAATCTCATCCACGCCGGCCTTTTTCAGATCGTCGAAATGCGTCACATAACCGGGCACATGTTTGGCCGAGCAGGTGGGGGTGAAAGCGCCGGGCAAGGCAAACAGTGCGATGGTTTTACCCGCCGAGGCTTTGGCCACATCGACCGGGTTGGGGCCAATGCTGCAGCCGTTGCCTTCGACTTCTGAATATTCCATCAGGGTGGCGGCGGGGAGGGCGTCTCCGACTTTGATCATGGTGAACTCCTGTGCAAGGTTGAAATAAAGATATTGGAATGTACCAATGAAAAACGACCCTATTGTGGGTCGTTTTTCAAAGTCTGTCAGCGTTGAGGGTGATCAACTCAAACGACAACCGCTTTCTCGACCAATCGGGTGGCAACCCAGCTTTTGGTTTTGGAGATGGGGCGGCTTTCGGTGATCTCGATCACGTCACCCATGTGGTACTCGCCTTGCTCGTCGTGCGCATGGTATTTGCTCGACTTGCCCACGATCTTGCCGTAGAGGGCGTGTTTGACACGGCGCTCCACCAACACGGTCACGGTTTTGGCACGTTTGTCGCTGACCACCTTGCCAATCAAGGTGCGCTTGAGGGATTTTTTGGTTTCCGTCATGGTCGTTCCTTATTTGGCCGCTTGCTTTTGGGCCAGAATGGTTTTGGCCCGCGCAATGCTGCGGCGGGTGACGCGCATTTGGGCAGTGTTGTTGAGTTGTTGCGTGGCTTTTTGCATGCGCATGGCAAAGTGGGCTTTTTGCAGCTCTTTGACTTCGGTTTGCAAGGCGGCCACATCTTTTTGGCGCAATTCGGATGCTTTCATCGTCGTATCTCCTGGCTCATTGGCCCATCATGCGGGCCACAAACGTGGTCCGCAAAGGCAATTTGGCAGCGGCCAAACGAAACGCTTCACGCGCCAATTGCTCAGGCACGCCAACGATCTCGTACAACACCTTACCGGGCTGGATTTCAGCCACGTAGTACTCGGGGTTGCCCTTGCCGTTGCCCATGCGAACCTCAGCAGGTTTCTGGGAGATGGGCTTGTCAGGGAAGATCCGAATCCAAATGCGACCACCCCGTTTGACGTGGCGCGAAATGGCACGGCGAGCGGACTCGATTTGGCGGGCTGTCAAGCGACCACGGTCGGTTGATTTGAGGCCAAAGTCACCAAAGGCCACGGTGTTGCCACGGGTGGCAATGCCGGTGTTGCGGCCTTTTTGTTCTTTGCGGTATTTGCGGCGCGCTGGTTGCAGCATGCTTATTCTCCTTTTCCGTCCGCAACCGTGCCAGTGGATGCGGGCGCGGACACTTTACGAACGCGCTTAACGGTGGTTTTCGGTGCATCGGTGGCTTCAGCGGGCTTATCGCTGCCGTCCACGGGTGCGGCTTGGGTTCCTTCAGGGCGGCGGCCGCCACGGGCAGGACGGTCACCGGTGGGGCGCGCATCTCGGCGCGGTCCACGTGGGCGGCGGTCGTCTTCATTGCGGGGCTCGGGCACACCCGGTGCATCGTTGCGACCCAAGGTGTCGCCTTTGTAGACCCACACCTTGACGCCAATCACCCCATAGGTGGTTTTGGCTTCAGAAAAACCGTAGTCGATGTCTGCGCGCAAGGTGTGCAAAGGCACGCGGCCTTCGCGGTACCACTCGGTGCGGGCAATTTCAATGCCGTTCAAACGGCCAGCCGACATGATCTTGATGCCTTGGGCGCCCAAACGCATGGCGTTTTGCATGGCGCGCTTCATGGCACGGCGGAACATGATGCGTTTTTCGAGCTGCTGGGTGATGCTGTCGGCGATCAGTTGCGCATCGATTTCTGGCTTGCGCACTTCTTCGATGTTGACGGCAACTGGCACGCCCAGGCGCTGGGCCAGGTCGCGCTTGAGGTTTTCAATGTCCTCGCCTTTTTTACCGATGACCACGCCAGGGCGTGCGGAAAAAATGGTGATGCGGGCGTTTTTGGCAGGCCGCTCGATCAACACGCGCGAAACTGCGGCGTTTTTCAGCTTGACCTTGAGGTACTCGCGCACCTTGATGTCTTCGGCCAACATGCCAGCGAAGTCGCGGTTACTGGCATACCAACGGCTGGCCCAGTTGCGGCTCACCGACAAGCGGAAACCGGTGGGGTGGATTTTTTGTCCCATATCTTCCTAAACCTTTCAGTTGCCAACCGTCACATACACATGGCATGTGGGCTTGCTGATGCGGTTGCCACGGCCTTTGGCACGTGCGGTGAAACGCTTGAGGGTGGCCCCTTGCTCGACGTAGATGGTTTTCACCTTCAGCTCATCGATATCGGCACCATCGTTGTGTTCGGCGTTGGCAATGGCCGACTCCAGCACTTTTTTAACAATGCCAGCGGCCTTCTTCTGGGTGAAGTTCAGGATATTGAGCGCCTGATCCACTTTTTTACCTCGGATCAGGTCAGCCACCAACCGGCCTTTGTCGACCGATAGGCGAACGCCTCTGAGGACTGCACGTGTTTCCATCATGGCTCCTTACTTTTTCTGGACTTTTTTGTCCGCCGGATGACCCTTGAAGGTGCGGGTCAAGGCGAATTCACCCAGCTTGTGGCCGACCATTTGGTCAGTCACATACACAGGGACGTGTTGCTTGCCGTTGTGAACAGCGATGGTCAAGCCGATGAACTCGGGCAGGATCACAGAACGACGCGACCAAGTTTTGATCGGTTTTTTGTCTTTGTTCGTGACGGCCTTGTCGGCCTTGGCCAACAAGTGATGGTCAACGAAAGGACCTTTTTTGAGTGAGCGTGTCATGTTGCCTACCCCTTATTTCTTGCGACGCGAGACGATCATGACTTGCGTGCGCTTGTTGTTGCGGGTGCGGTAGCCTTTGGTCAGGTTGCCCCATGGGTCAACCGGAGCACGGCCTTCGCCTGTGCGGCCTTCACCACCGCCGTGGGGGTGATCGACCGGGTTCATGGCCACGCCACGAACCGTCGGGCGAATGCCCATCCAGCGCTTGACACCGGCTTTGCCCAATTGGCGCAAGCTGTGTTCTTCGTTGGCCACTTCGCCAATGGTGGCGCGGCATTCGATGTGGATCTTGCGAACCTCACCTGAGCGCATGCGCACTTGGGCGTAAGTGCCTTCACGTGCCAACAAGGTGGCAGAGGTACCTGCCGAGCGCGCGATTTGGGCGCCTTTGCCGGGTTGCAACTCGATGCAATGAATCGTGGAGCCCACAGGGATGTTGCGAATCGGGAGGGTGTTGCCAGCACGGATCGGCGCTTCTGCACCGCTCATCAGGCTGGCACCCACTTCCAAGCCACGCGGTGCAATGATGTAGCGGCGCTCGCCATCGGCGTAGCACAACAAAGCAATGTGGGCGGTGCGGTTGGGGTCATACTCGACGCGCTCAACCTTGGCGGCAATGCCGTCTTTGTTGCGACGGAAGTCGACCACGCGGTAGTGGTGCTTGTGACCACCGCCCTTGTGGCGGGTGGTGATGTGACCATTGTTGTTGCGACCGGCTTTCTGGAACTGTGGCTCCAACAAGGGCGCGTAAGGATCACCTTTGTAGAGGTGATCACGGGTGACCTTGACCACGGCACGGCGGCCGGGTGAGGTCGGTTTCATTTTGATGACCGCCATGATTACGCAGCCTCCCCAGACAGGTTGAGCTCTTGGCCGGCTTTCAGCGTCACATAGGCTTTGCGAATGTTGTCGCGGCGGCCCATGGAACGACCAAAGCGCTTGCTCTTGCCCTTGATATTGACCACGGAAACACCTTTGACCTCAACCTTGAACATCAGTTCAACAGCGGCTTTGATCTCAGGCTTGGTGGCGTTTTGCAACACACGGAAAGTGACTGAGTTGTTTTTCTCAGCCACCATGGTGGCCTTTTCAGACACGATGGGCGCCACCAAAACCGCCATCAGGCGGCCTTCGTCATATTTCACTGCGCTCATGCGAACATCTCCTTGAGCTGATCGATGGCCGCCTTGGTGACCAGCACTTTTTTGTAATGCACCAGAGACAAGGGATCGGCGTATCGGGGCTCGACCACCAGCACATTCGGCAGGTTGCGCGAAGCCAAATACAGGTTGTCGTCAACCACGTCAGAAATCACCAACACCGATTGCAAATTCATGGCCTTGAATTTCGCGGCCAGCAGTTTGGTTTTGGGCGCTTCAATTTTGAGCGAATCCACCACTGCCAAGCGGCCTTCACGCGCCAACTGAGAGAAGATGGCGGCCATACCGGCGCGGTACATCTTCTTGTTGATTTTTTGGGTGAAGTTTTCTTCTGGGCTGTTGGGGAAAATTCGACCACCGCCACGCCACAAGGGCGATGACGTCATACCAGCACGGGCGCGACCAGTGCCTTTTTGCTTGAACGGCTTTTTGGTCGAGTGCTTGACCATTTGGCGGTCTTTTTGAGCACGCGTGCCTTGGCGGGCATTGGCCTGGTAGGCCACCACAATTTGGTGCACCAGGTCTTCGTTGTATTCACGACCAAACACGGTCTCAGGCGCGTCGTATTTGGACGAAGCCTGACCTTGGTCGTTGAGGAGTTCGAGCTGCATCAGTTCGCTCCTTTAGATTTGGCCTTGATGGCAGGACGCACAGTCACAAAGCCACCAGCAGAACCTGGCACAGCGCCACGGATGAGCAACAGTTGACGCGCTTCATCGATGCGCACCACGTCAAGGTTTTGAGTCGTCACGGTTTCGTCGCCCAAGTGGCCCGACATGCGCTTACCAGGAAACACCCGACCGGGGTCTTGCGCCATGGAGATCGAACCCGGCACGTTGTGCGAACGGCTGTTGCCGTGCGATGCGCGCTGAGAATGAAAGTTGTGGCGCTTGATGGTGCCCGCGAAACCCTTACCAATGGAGGTGCCCTGCACATCCACTTTTTGACCCACGCTGAACACAGCACTGACCGGCACAGCGGCGCCCGCTGCATATTGGGCAGCGGTTTCAGCAGTGACGCGGAATTCTTGGGTGATTTCACCGGCTTTGACGCCAGCCTTGGCCAAATGGCCTGCGGCGGGTTTGGTGACACGCGAAGTTTTGCGCGAACCAAATGTGACCTGCAAGGCCACATAGCCGTCGTTTTCTTGGGTTTTCACCTGAGACACGCGGTTGTCAGACACATCTACCACCGTGACAGGAACAGTATCCCCGTCATCGGTGAACAGACGCATCATGCCCACCTTGCGGCCCAGCAGTCCCAATAGGGTGCTATGACTCATTGTTTTCTCCAAAACTCTCACCGCGGCCACTTCAATTGGCAGCCACGTTTTGACGTGAAAGAAGGTTGATAATTCTCACTGACGCCAGTGAGCCCATGATTATAGCTGAACTTTGGGTTCAACACAAGCCCTGGGCACAAAGCTTAAACAGGCCCCCGTGAAGGGGCCCTCACTCACTGCAACTTGATTTCGACGTCCACACCCGCTGGCAAGTCGAGCTTCATCAAAGCATCAACGGTTTTGTCAGTGGGGTCCACGATGTCCATCAGGCGCTGATGGGTGCGAATCTCGAGCTGATCGCGGCTGGATTTGTTGACGTGCGGTGAACGCAAAATGTCAAAGCGCTTCATGCGTGTCGGCAAGGGCACAGGGCCTTTGACGATGGCGCCGGTGCGCTTGGCAGTGTCAACAATTTCGGCCGCAGACTGGTCGATCAATTTGTAATCAAACGCCTTGAGGCGGATGCGAATTTTTTGCTTGGCAGACATTTTTATTCCTGGTCAGTTCAGGCCCGGGGCGCGCCGCTTAGGCAGGTGCACCAGGGCCACGAGCTTATGGGTTAGGCCATGATTTTGGCAACAACGCCGGCACCGACGGTTTTGCCGCCCTCGCGGATGGCAAAGCGCAAGCCCTCTTCCATCGCAATCGGGTGGATCAACTTCACCGTGATCGACACGTTGTCACCCGGCATCACCATCTCTTTGCCTTCTGGCAACTCAATGGCGCCCGTCACGTCCGTCGTGCGGAAGTAAAACTGGGGGCGGTAGTTGTTGAAAAAAGGCGTGTGGCGACCACCCTCGTCTTTGCTCAACACATAAATCTCTGCCGTGAAGTGCGTGTGCGGCTTGACCGAACCGGGCTTGCACAGCACCTGGCCGCGCTGCACGTCTTCGCGCTTGGTGCCACGCAACAAAATACCCACGTTGTCACCCGCTTGACCCTGGTCCAGCAGCTTCCTGAACATCTCCACGCCCGTGCAAGTGGTCTTTTGGGTGTCAGAAATACCCACGATCTCGATCTCTTCGCCGACCTTGACAATGCCACGCTCCACGCGACCGGTCACCACCGTGCCACGGCCCGAGATGGAGAACACGTCTTCCACAGGCATCAAGAATGCGCCATCAATCGCACGCTCAGGCGTGGGGATGTAGCTGTCCAAGGCTTCGGCCAACTTCAAAATCGCCAATTCGCCCAACTCGCCCTTGTCGCCTTCCAAGGCCAGCTTGGCTGAGCCGTGGACGATCGGGGTGGTGTCGCCAGGGAAATCATACTTGTCGAGCAACTCGCGCACTTCCATCTCAACGAGTTCGAGCAGCTCGGCGTCGTCAACCATGTCGCATTTGTTCAAAAACACGATGATGTAAGGCACACCCACTTGGCGCGCCAACAAGATGTGCTCGCGGGTCTGGGGCATGGGGCCGTCAGCGGCCGAGCACACCAAAATCGCGCCGTCCATTTGCGCTGCGCCCGTGATCATGTTCTTCACATAGTCAGCGTGCCCAGGGCAGTCCACGTGCGCATAGTGACGGTTAGCCGTCTCGTACTCCACGTGGGCCGTGTTGATCGTGATGCCGCGCGCCTTCTCTTCAGGTGCTGCGTCAATTTGGTCGTAGGCCTTGGCCTCACCACCAAACTTCGCCGACAAAATCGTCGTGATCGCCGCCGTCAGCGTCGTCTTGCCATGGTCAACGTGCCCAATCGTGCCCACGTTCACGTGCGGTTTGGTCCGCTCAAACTTGCCTTTTGCCATTTTCAAATCTCCAAAGAACAGTGCCCGTGTACAGGTTTAATGTCTGCACGATGCTGCTGGTTCGCCCCGCACGGGTGACAGGGCGGCGCAACGTCGCAGACAGGCTGAAATCTCAGTTCTGGCAGCGCCTTATTTCGAACGGGCCGACACAATGGCTTCGGCCACGTTGCGGGGTGCTTCGGAATAGTGCTTGAACTCCATGGTGTAGGTGGCTCGGCCTTGCGACATCGAGCGCAAGGTGGTCGAGTAACCAAACATTTCGGACAAGGGGACTTCGGCCTTGATGGCTTTGCCACCACCGACCATGTCTTCCATGCCCTGCACCATGCCGCGGCGTGAGGACAAATCGCCCATCACGTTGCCGGCATAGTCTTCGGGGGTTTCGACTTCCACAGCCATCATCGGCTCCAGGATGACGGGGCTGGCTTTTCTGCAACCCTCTTTGAAACCAAAGATGGCGGCCATTTTGAAAGCCTGCTCGGACGAGTCCACATCGTGGTAAGAACCGAAGTGCAAAGTGACTTTCACGTCGACCACGGGGTAACCGGCCAACACACCGGTGGTCAGGGCTTCAATGACGCCCTTTTCCACCGCAGGGATGTACTCGCGGGGCACCACACCACCTTTGATGGCATCGACGAACTCAAAGCCTTTTCCGGCTTCGTTGGGTTCGATTTTGAACACCACGTGACCGTATTGGCCTTTACCGCCCGACTGACGCACGAACTTGCCTTCGCTGTCTTCAACGGTTTTGCGAATGGTCTCACGGTAAGCCACTTGGGGCTTGCCCACGTTGGCCTCGACGCCAAACTCGCGCTTCATGCGGTCCACGATGATCTCGAGATGCAACTCGCCCATGCCGGCGATGATGGTCTGGCCAGATTCTTCGTCGGTTTTGACGCGGAAAGAAGGATCTTCTGCCGCCAAACGCTGCAAGGCGATGCCCATTTTTTCTTGGTCGGCTTTGGTTTTGGGTTCCACGGCCTGGGCAATCACAGGCTCGGGGAACACCATGCGCTCGAGCATGATGATGTTGTCGGGGTCACACAGGGTTTCGCCGGTGGTGACGTCTTTCAAACCCACACAAGCAGCGATGTCGCCGGCGCAAATTTCATCGACCTCTTCACGGTTGTTGGCGTGCATTTGCACGATACGACCGATGCGCTCTTTCTTGCCCTTGATCGGGTTGTACACCGTGTCGCCTTTTTTCAAGACCCCAGAATACACGCGCACAAAGGTGAGCTGCCCCACAAAGGGGTCGGTCATCAGCTTGAATGCCAAAGAGGAGAATTTTTCTTTGTCGTCGGCATTGCGATGAACTTCTTTTTCATCATCGTCGGTGCCGCCCACAGGCGGAATGTCGATGGGCGAAGGCATCAATTCGATGACCGCGTCCAACATGCGTTGCACGCCTTTGTTCTTGAAGGCGGTGCCGCACAACATGGGCTGGATTTCACTGGCGATGGTGCGGGTGCGCAAACCATGGGTGATTTCCTCTTCGGTCAAGTCACCTTCTTCCAGGTACTTGTTCATCAACTCTTCAGAGGCCTCGGCCGCTGCTTCGACCATGGTTTCACGCCATTTTTTGGCATCGGCCACCAACTCAGCTGGGATCTCTTCGAAATTGAACTTCATGCCTTGTGAAGCCTCATCCCAAATGATGGCTTTCATCTTGCGCAGATCAACCACGCCGCGGAAGTTTTCTTCGGCGCCAATGGGGATGACGATGGGCACAGGGTTGGCTTTCAAGCGCAACTTCATTTGGTCATAGACCTTGAAGAAGTTGGCACCGGTGCGGTCCATTTTGTTCACAAACGCCAAACGGGGCACTTTGTATTTGTTGGCCTGGCGCCAAACAGTCTCAGACTGGGGTTGAACGCCACCCACAGCGCAATACACCATGCATGCGCCGTCCAACACGCGCATGGAACGCTCCACCTCGATGGTGAAGTCCACGTGGCCGGGGGTGTCAATGATGTTGATGCGGTGCTCGGGGAAAGACATGTCCATGCCTTTCCAAAAACAGGTGGTCGCCGCCGAGGTGATGGTGATGCCGCGCTCTTGCTCTTGTTCCATCCAGTCCATGGTGGCTGCGCCATCGTGCACTTCACCGATTTTGTGGTTCACACCGGTGTAAAACAAAATGCGCTCTGTGGTGGTGGTTTTGCCCGCATCAATGTGGGCAGAAATACCAATGTTTCTGTAGCGCTCGATAGGAGTCTTGCGTGCCATGGTCAACCTCTTGGGGAATCAATTCAAAATAAAAAATCGCTGCGCCAGGTGGGGTAGCGAGCAGGTCTCAGTCTAGGGAGGCAGTGCGTAAAAACCGTGACATCACACGCACGCCGCCAAAACACACAAAACCCGCTGTGCGGATGCGCTTAGAAGCGGAAGTGTGAGAACGCCTTGTTGGCCTCTGCCATGCGGTGGACTTCATCACGCTTTTTCATCGCGCCGCCGCGGCCTTCTGAGGCCTCGATCAACTCGTTGGCCAAGCGCAGCGCCATGGATTTTTCGCCGCGCTTGCGGGCGGCTTCTTTCAGCCAGCGCATCGACAAGGCCAAGCGACGAATCGGGCGCACTTCCACAGGGACTTGGTAGTTGGCACCACCCACACGGCGGGATTTGACTTCCACCATGGGCTTGACGTTGTTGATGGCCAAGCTGAAGAGTTCGATGGGGTCTTTACCCGATTTGGTTTCCATTTGCTGCAAAGCGCCATAAATGATGCGCTCTGCAACCGCCTTTTTGCCGCCTTCCATGATCACGTTCATGAACTTGGACAATTCGACGTTGCCGTATTTGGGATCGGGCAGGATTTCACGTTTAGGGACTTCGCGACGACGTGGCATTTTTCTTCCTTGTTGCTTCAGTTGATCGCTTTTCAGCGATCGCGAAAGGCGATATCACCCTTCACTTACTCGACCCACACAGGACATCTGTGCTTGGGGTCACTTCGCTCGCGGCATCTGCCAGACGCCGGAGCACCTTGAACCTGTCAGGGCCGGTTCGCGCCCATCACCGATCCGAAGATCAGGTTTTCTTGGGCCGCTTGGCACCGTATTTGGAGCGCGACTGCTTGCGGTCTTTCACGCCTTGCAAGTCCAGCGAACCGCGCACGATGTGGTAGCGCACACCGGGCAAGTCTTTGACACGACCACCGCGCACCAGCACCACAGAGTGCTCTTGCAGGTTGTGGCCTTCGCCGCCGATGTAGGAAATCACCTCAAAGCCATTGGTCAAGCGGACCTTGGCCACTTTGCGCAGCGCAGAGTTGGGCTTCTTGGGGGTGGTGGTGTAGACGCGTGTGCAAACACCGCGCCGCTGAGGCGAGTTTTGCATGGCCGGGCTCTTGGATTTCGATTTCTCGACTTCCCGTCCGTGGCGCACGAGTTGATTAATGGTTGGCATGGAAAACGTCCCTCAACGTTTGAAACACAAAAAGGGCCCTTCTCTATGAAAGACCCGAAAAGCCCAAGACTATAGCATTGTTATGTCTGCATGACAAACCAGACCGACGCCAGCGCGCCAGGGCCGGGGCACCCTCAACCCCCGGCAAAGCACGTCTTGATGTTGTGAATTCGCAACGCCAGGCCGTGTTTGCAGGCGCTCACTACTTGATCCAAAGACGAACGGCATCCCATGCCCGCCCCAAAACACCCGATTGCTCAACGCCACCCAAAGCAACCAACGGGATTTCAGCAAACACCTTTTGGTCCAATAAAACTTGCAACTGACCAATCGACTGGCCTCGCGCGATGGGTGCCACCAAGGGGTCGGGCCGCGCCACTTGGGTGGTCATGCGCGCCACCTGTCCCGCAGGCAAGGCCACCACGATGGGGCGATTCGAGCCCAACTTGACCTCGGTTTCTCGGCCTTTCCAAACCGGTGGGGCCACCACGGCCTGGCCGGCATCAAACAGCCGCACGGCCTCAAAAGCGGTGTAACCCCAGTTGAGCAGTTTTTGCGACTCGGCTGCGCGCGCGTTTTCGCTGGACGCGCCCAGCACAATTGACAGCAGGCGCCGGGCGCCAACCTGGGGCAAGGTTCTTTGGGCGGTGGCCACCAAACAGTAGCCCGCCGCTTCCGTGTGGCCCGTTTTCAAGCCGTCAACCGACGGGTCGCGAAACAGCAGCAGATTGCGGTTGTTTTCATTGGCCGCTGGGGTGCCGGGGTAGCGGTATTTTTTCAGCGCGTAATAGCCCATGTACTGGGGGAAGTCGGCCATCAAGCGCCCCGCCAACAACGCCAAGTCGTTGGCGGTGGTGGTGTGCCCAGGCTCGGTCAAGCCCTCTGGATTTTTGAACACCGAATCCTTCATGCCCAAGGCCTTGGCTTGCTCGTTCATCAGCGTGACAAAACGCTCAACGCTGCCCGCCACCCCTTCGGCCAAAGCCACGGTGGCGTCGTTGCCCGACTGCACAATCATGCCGCGCAGCAAGTCTTCGACGGGCACATTCATCTTGGGGTCGATGAACATGCGCGAGCCGGGCATTTTCCAAGCCCGCGTGCTGACCGGGAAGGTTTGCTCGAGGCTGATTTTCTTGCTCTTGAGGGCATCAAACACCAGGTATGCGCTCATCAGCTTGGTCAGCGAAGCGGGCTCCACCGGCTGATCGGCCCCTTTGGCCACCAACACTTGGTTGGCCGTCAGGTCCACCAACAAATAAGCGCGTGCGGCCACCTCGGGTGGTTCGGGCGCCTGCGCCCAGGCCATGCCCGTCAGGCACAAAAAACAAGCCGTCAACCATGCAGTCAATGTGTCGCGCATCTTCATCCTCCAGAAATGGGGGCAGCCACGGCGGCCTCCAAAGCCATGGCATGGACGTGGCGGTGCACCCAGCGGCGCAATTGGGGCAGTTGGCCATGGAAAAAATGCCCGCCCGCAGGCACCACGGTGACCGGCAGATTTTGCGGCTTGGCCCAGTCCAACACGCTTTGCAAGGGCACCGTGTCATCGTCCAAACCGTGCAACACCAGCAGGCGTGGCGCCCATTCGGCGGGAATATCGGCCACCGCAAAACGCGAAGCGGCCGTGCCCACAAACACCAAACTGCGCACCTCGCGCTGCCCGAGCAGGGGTTGCAGCGCCTGGCTGACCACAAAAGAGCCGAATGAAAACCCGGCCAAGGCCAAATCGCCTTGCGGTGCGGCTTGGTCGATCAACGCCAACAAGTCTTCGCGCTCACCCAGGCCAGCGTCGTGCACGCCTTCGCTGGCGCCAACGCCACGGAAATTGAAACGAAACACCGTCCAGCCCGCTTGCACATGGGCACGCGCCAAGGTTTGCACCACTTTGTTGTCCATGGTGCCGCCAAACAAAGGGTGGGGGTGGGCCACAAAGGCACAGCCCAAAGGCGGCCCCGACGGGTCGTCGCGCAACACCTCCATGCGACCCGCCTGGCCCTGAAAGCTCAGGCGCTGGGTTTGCTGGTTCATGGCGCTTCAGCGGCCCACGTTCGGGGGCAACACCAAGCGCTCCACCACACGCCCGCCTTGCAAATGGCTGGTGACGATTTCATCGATATCGGCCATGTCGACAAACGTGTACCAAACGGCCTCTGGATAAACCACCGCCACCGGTCCGCCCGCGCAGCGGTCCAAACAACCCGCTTTGTTGACCCGCACGCCACCTGGGCCGTTGAGTTGGGCTTGCTTCACTTTGGCCTTGCAATGGTCAAACGCTTGTTGAGCGGGGTGGTCGGCGCAACAGGCTTCACCTGGGCTGCGCTGATTGGTGCAGAAAAAAATATGTCGCTGGTAATAAGAGTTGGCTTGTGTCATGGCGCGATTTTAGGTGCGGGCCATTGGCGCCGACATCGCTTGGCGCCAGACGCTCACCGGTACCGCTGCTGAACGGGCATGCGCAGCAACAAAAACAGCGCCCAAACCCACACGGCATATGGCCACAACCAGCCCAGCCATTGGGCCAAGCCATTGAAGCGAATGAATCGGCCCTGCTCCCACTGCTGCAGGTTGAGGACCGCATAAGTGCTCTCAGGGGCTTGGTTGATGACCCACAAATAAACCAACAGACCCACCCACAAAAGGCCCCCATGCGCCCACCTGGGCAAGGGCGCCAGCAACACCGCCACCAACAAGCCGGCCAGCAATGCCCAGGCTTCGGCTGCATCCAACCACACCCAAGCGTGGCCCGGCCCATAGGTCAACACCGCCGACAAAGCGCTCACCCCCACACCGACCGACAAGGCCACGACGGCAAAAACCACCCGTTGGCCCAAGCCGCGGATCACCGCAAAGCCTGTCAAACAAGGCAGGACCAGCCCCAGCAGCACCAAGAAAAATGCCATTTCCTCGCTGAGTGCTGCAGTGGGTGGGTGTTGAATCGTCAACCACGCTCGCAACGGGCTGGCTTGTAGCCATAGCGCCAACTCGGCCCTCAAGTTGGCCCCCACTTGACCCAGGCCCAAGCAAATGGAAGCGGGAAACAACAAGGCCGAGGGCCACAACACCAACAAGGCCATGCCACCAGCGGCGTCTTCGGTGAACCAACGCTCACGAAACCGGCTCCATCGGTCAATCGCCCCCAAGCGCTCCATGCCATTGGCCAGCAAAGCACCCAGCAAGCCGCCCAGGCTGTTGAGTCCAAAATCTGCCACCGATGGGACGCGCACGGGCAAATAACTTTGCAGGCCTTCCATCAGCAAGGACACCACAGCTGCACCGCCACTGGCCAGCCACCAGGCCTGACGGCGCAGGCCCATGCGGGTGGCGCTGAGCGCCGCCAAAAATCCCAAGGGACCATAGCCCAGCACATTGGCCCACACATCAAATGCGCCCCAATACTGCGGCCAGGGCGCGGTCAAAAAACTCCAAGTGCTCAAGCCTTGGTCACGCCAAGGCCCGAACGGGTACAAGCTGGCATACGCCACCAAAGCCAAATAAGCCCAGGTCAAGGGCCAAGCCACCGTGCTGCGACGCTGTCTCAGCATGCCGCCTCCCATGCCGCCTGAAGGGCCTGTATCTCATCTGCCAGGGGCGTGGACAAGGGCTTCATGCGCGGTTCGGACATCGGCGTCTCAAAAAGGCTTGACCACCACCAACACCACCGCCACCACCAACAGCAGCACCGGCAGTTCATTGAACCAGCGGTACCAAACATGGCCATGGTTGGAGGTGCCCGCGCGCAGCCAGCGCAATTGGCGGGCGCATTGGTGGTGATAGGCCAGCACCAATGCCACCACCAAAAACTTGGCATGCATCCAAGCCGCACCTTGACCGACCCCATAGCCCCACCACAGCCACAGGCCCAAGGCCACGGCGGGCACCATCAAAAGGGTGGTGAAGCGCAGCAACTTGGCGGCCATCAGCAGCAGGCGCTCACGCTCTGCGGTGGAGTCGGCGGGCACCATCGCCAGGTTCACAAAGATGCGGGGCAAGTAAAACAAGCCCGCAAACCAACTGGCCACGAAAACAATGTGAAAAGATTTGACCCACAGCATGCGTTCCAGTGTAGTGGTTGCCACGGCACAAACGCCATTCAAACCCCTTTTGCAGATGCGCAAAAAAAAGCCCGACCAAACGGTCGGGCTGCAAAGCCGAATGAATCAAACGGCTCCCGCTCAGGGAGGTGAAGCGGGGAACGGCAAGCCGTTCGCTGCTGAATTTATCAGATTACCGACAAATTTATGGATTGAAGAGGGCCATTCTCAATCACAAAGTATTCAAACATCTGGTTTTCCCGAGTCGCCTTGCAGGTCCCACGCGACAGACAAGGCTCCGGTCATCAGGCACAATTTTCCGCATGAACCTCCACACCGCCTTCCCCCAAACCCGCTTGCGCCGTTTGCGCCGCGATGACTTCACCCGCCGCTTGGTGCGCGAAAACCATGCCACGGTCGACGACCTGATCTACCCGGTGTTTGTCCTTGACGGGGCCAACAAACGCGAAGCCGTGGCCTCCATGCCCGGCGTGGAGCGCCTCAGCCTCGACCTGTTGCTGCCTGTGGCCGAAGAGTGCGTGAAGCTGGGCATTCCCGTGATGGCCTTGTTCCCCGTCATCGAGCCGAGCTTGAAAACCCCCGACGGCATGGAAGCCACCAACCGCAAAGGCTTGGTGCCACGCGTGGTGCAGGCGCTGAAAAAAGAATTTCCCGATTTGGGCGTAATGACCGATGTGGCCCTCGACCCCTTCACCAGCCACGGCCAAGACGGTTGGTTGGATGAAACTGGCTACATCTTGAACGATGAAACCGTGAAAGTATTGGTGCAGCAAGCGCTCACCCAAGCCGAAGCCGGCGTGGACATCGTGGCGCCCAGCGACATGATGGACGGGCGCATCGCCGCCATCCGTGAAGCCTTAGAAGCAAACGGCCACATCCACACCCGCATCATGGCCTACAGCGCCAAGTACGCCAGCGCTTTTTACGGGCCGTTTCGCGACGCCGTGGGCTCGGCGGGCAATTTGGGCAAGAGCAATAAAAAGGTCTACCAAATGGACGCGGGCAACAGCGATGAAGCCCTGCGCGAAGTCGCCATGGACATCGCCGAAGGCGCGGACATGGTGATGGTCAAACCCGGCATGCCTTATTTGGACATCGTGCGCCGCGTCAAAGACGAGTTCCACCTGCCCACCTTTGCCTATCAAGTCTCGGGTGAATACGCCATGCTCAAAGCCGCCGCGCAAAACGGCTGGCTCGATCACGACGCGGTGATGATGGAGAGCTTGCTGGCGTTCAAGCGCGCCGGCGCCGATGGTGTGCTGACCTATTTCGCCATCGCTGCGGCGCGCTTGATCAAGGGGCAGTGAGCCCCCTGGCGGGCCGCACTCAACCCACGTGGGCGGCGAAAAATGCCAAAGCCCGCGCACGCGCCTGATCGGCCGCAGCGGCGTCGAACGATCCGCGGTGGTTGCAGTTGAAGCCGTGGTCGGCGTCGTACACATGCACTTCCACTTGGGGATGGGCCTGGCGAAAGGCTTCTACCGTCTCCAAGGCAATCCAATGGTCTTTGGCGCCAAAGTGCGCTTGCACGGGGCAATGGGGTTGGCGCGCCATTTCAGCCGCCGTTGTCACCCCGCCGCCGTAGTAAGACACGGCCGCAGCCACCCCTTTGACCAAACAGGCGGAGCGCCAGGTGAGCAAGCCGCCCCAGCAATAACCCACCACACCCACCTTGCCGCCGCTCAAACTGGCCGCATGGTCCACAGAGGCCTGGATGTCGGCGATCACGCCCGGTGCGGGCAAGGCCTCGACGGCGGCTTTCAACGCCGCGCCGGCACTCATGTCCTCGGGCTTGTAGCCCAGGTTCACACCGCGTTGCTGGCGGTCAAAGTTGGCTGGTGCCACGGCCACATACCCGGCTTGGGCGTAGCCATCGGCCACCTCTTGGATGTGGGCGTTGACGCCAAAAATTTCTTGCAACACCACCACCGCCCCTTTGGCTTTGCCGGCAGGCTGGGCCACATAAGCGGCAAAAGTGTGGCCATCAGCGGCTTTGAGTTCAATCATCTTTCCCATTTTCATCTCCAGTCAAAAAACATGGCGCATCATAGGCACTGTGTGTGTCAAATACAGGGGGTCAACCCTGGGCCAAGCGGCGCTCCAAAAAACCGAGGCGATCTTGGCCCCAAAAAATCTCGCCCGCCACCACATAACTGGGGGCACCAAAAACCCCGGCATCAATGGCTTGCTGGGTGTAGGCCTCATAGGCCACTTGCGCGCTTTGGCTGAACGCCTGCTCCAAACGGGCCGCGGGCAAACCTTGTTCACTGAGCAATGCCGCCAGCACCTGGCTGTCGGCAATGTTGCGCTCTTGCGCCCACACGGCAGAGAGCACAGCGCCGGTGATCTTCATGGCCGCCGCATCGCCATCGTGTTGGCGCACCGCCACGATCAAGCGCGCCGCATCGTCCCCTGCGACCGGGAAATACTTGGGCTTGATGTGCAGGGGTTGCTTCAAAAATTCGCTAAATCGTTGCAACTCCACCAAACGGTAGGCCTGCCGCTGCGGTGCCCGCGCGCCCAAGGGCAAGCCACCCGAAATGGGAAACACCTTGCCGCCCAAATCCACTGGCAACACATTCACCTGGGCTTTGAACTGTGCGGCCAAGTCGGTCAAGCGGGCATGGCCCAAATACGTCCAAGGGCTTTGCGGGGCAAAGTAATAATCAATCGTCAAAGGCATGTCGTGCTCCACTCGTGTTATCTTTTTGGTCTGTTCAGCAAGCGGGTCAACGCCAGGCTGAAACCCCGTTTGTACCCCCAGCGCACATTTCCTGCAGGAGACACCCTTTGAAACCCGTTGTATTGGTCACCGGTGGCAGCCGCGGCATCGGTGCGGCCACGGCTGAGCTGGCCGCCCGACAAGGGTGGGCTGTGGTTGTCAATTACACCCAAGACGCCGCTGCGGCCCAGGCCGTGGTGGCCCGCATCCTGGCCGCTGGCGGACAGGCCATGGCGGTGCAAGCCGATGTGGGCGATGAAGCCCAGGTGCTGGCCATGTTTGCGCAAATCGACCAAGCCCTGCCCGCTTGGGGCGCGCGCTGGGCGGGCTTGGTCAACTCAGCGGGGGTGGTCGACCAAGCCCAGCGGGTGGAGGCCATGAGCGTGCAGCGGCTCGAGCGCATGATGCGCATCAATGTGATTGGTTCCATGGTGTGCGCCCGCGAGGCCATCCGGCGCATGTCGACGCACCAGGGGGGACCAGGCGGGTCCATCGTCAACCTCAGCAGCGTGGCCGCCCGCTTGGGCGGAGCGGGGCAGTATGTGGACTATGCCGCCAGCAAAGGGGCAATTGAGAGCTTCACCGTGGGCTTGGCACGCGAACTGGCTGCCGACGGCATCCGCGTGAATGCGGTGCGCCCGGGCATCATCGACACCGACATCCACGCCAGCGGCGGCCAACCGGACCGCGCCCACTTGCTGACCCCGCAAATCCCCATGCAACGGCCTGGCACCGCCGAGGAAGTGGCCCAGGCCATCCTTTGGTTGCTGAGCGACCAATCCAGCTACTCCACTGGTGGCATCATCGAAGCCACCGGCGGGCGCTGAGCGCCACCTTTCAACCCACCCCACCACACAGGAACACCATGAGCACCATCACCCATCACATCCACGGCAAGGCTGACGCGGGCCAAGGCCAGCGGCGCCAAGCCGTGACCAACCCGGCCACCGGCGCGGTCAGCGCCGAAGTGGTGTTGGGATCGGCCGCCGATGTCAACCAAGCCGTGGCCGCCGCCCAAGCGGCTTTTCCGGCCTGGTCCGATTTGCCCCCGCTGCGCCGCTCCCGCGTGATGTTCAAGTTTTTAGAGTTGGTCAACCAGCACCGCGACGCCCTGGCCCACGCCATCACCGCCGAGCACGGCAAGGTGTTCACCGATGCCCAAGGCGAGGTCACTCGCGGCATTGAGATCGTGGAATTTGCTTGCGGCATCCCCCAGCTTTTGAAAGGCGACTACACCGAGCAAGTCTCTACCGGCATCGACAACTGGACCCTGCGCCAGCCTTTGGGAGTGGTGGCTGGCATCACGCCGTTCAACTTCCCCGTCATGGTGCCCATGTGGATGTTCCCGGTCGCCATTGCGGCGGGCAACACCTTTGTCTTGAAGCCCAGCCCCATCGACCCCACACCCGCGTTGATGATGGCCGATTTGCTGAAACTTGCCGGCTTGCCCGACGGCGTGTTCAACGTGGTGCAAGGCGACAAAGAAGCGGTGGATGCGCTCTTGGTGCACCCCGATGTGAAAGCGGTGAGCTTTGTCGGCTCGACACCGATCGCCAATTACATTTATGAGACCGGTGCCCACCACGGCAAGCGGGTGCAGGCTTTGGGCGGCGCGAAAAACCACATGGTGGTCATGCCCGACGCCGACCTCGACCAAGTGGTCGACGCCCTGATTGGCAGCGCTTACGGTTCGGCCGGTGAGCGCTGCATGGCGATTTCGGTTGCCGTGTTGGTCGGCGATGTGGGCGAGCGCATCATGCCCAAACTGATCGAGCGCACCAAGACGCTGAAAGTGCTCAATGGTGAAAACCTCGCCGCCGAGATGGGCCCCATCGTCACCCAAGCCGCGCACGAGCGCATCACCGGCTACATCGCCCAAGGCGAGAAAGAAGGTGCGAAGTTGCTGGTGGATGG
>CANFPJ010000029.1 GCA_947448885.1 Comamonadaceae bacterium | reverse complement strand
TGCGCCACATCCTCGGGTTTTCCGAGGTGACCCAAGGGAATTTGGGCCAGCAAGGCTTGTTGTTGTTCGGGCGGTAGACCGGCCGTCATGTCGGTGTCGATGAAGCCGGGTGCCACGCAATTGACCGTGATGTGTCGGCTGCCCAGTTCTCGCGCCAAGGCGCGGGTCATGCCGGCCACGCCCGCTTTGGCGGCGGCGTAGTTGGCTTGGCCAGGGTTGCCGGCCGCCCCCACCACGCTGGTGATGTTGATGATGCGGCCATAACGCTGCTTCATCATGGGTTTCATGACGGCACGGCTCAAGCGAAACACCGCCTTGAGGTTGGTGTCGATGACCGCGTCCCAGTCGTCGTCTTTCATGCGCATGGCCAAGGTGTCGCGGGTGATGCCGGCGTTGTTCACCAACACATGCAATGCGCCAGCGGTTTTCACCATGCCGTCGACCAAGGCCTGCACCTGCTCGGCGTCATTCACTTGCAGACAAGCGCCTTGGCAGCCCGCAAATGCCGACAACTGCTCGCTGATGCGGGCCGCGCCCTCGGGCGTGGTGGCGGTGCCGGTGACGTGAAAACCGTGCTGCGCCAAGGTCAGCGCAATCGAGGCGCCAATGCCGCGCGAGGCACCGGTGACCAAGGCAATGTGAGGGGTGGTGTCGGGCGTGGTCATGGGGTTCAAGAAAGAAGGGCTTGCACCTGCGCCAAGGTGGCGGGGTCAAACAAAGGGGCGGCTTGCAAACTGGCGTCAATGCGCGGGGCCATGCCGGCCAGCACCTTGCCGGGGCCGCATTCCACCACATGGGTGACGCCGCGCTGCTGCATGGCGCGGATCACCTCGACCCAGCGCACCGGCCCAAAAGCTTGGCGGTACAGGGCGTCGCGGATGTCATCCGCGCCAGAGGGGCTGGCCACATCGATGTTGTTGATGACCGGCACCGTGGGCGCTTGCAAGGGCACATCGGCCAAAGCCAGACGCAAACGCTCGGCGGCAGGCTTCATCAAGGCGCAGTGAAACGGCGCAGACACCGGCAACGGCAAGGTGCGTTTGGCACCCGCAGCTTTGAGCATTTCGCAGGCTTTGTCCACACCGGCTTTGCTGCCCGAAATCACGGTTTGACCGGGGTCGTTGAAATTGGCGGCTTGCACCACCTCGGCGCTGCCCGCGCCAAAGCTGTCTTGCGCTTCTTGGCAAATGGCATTCACTTGATCCGCGGGCAAACCCAAGACCGCGGCCATGGCACCGGTGCCCACCGGCACTGCCTCTTGCATGGCTTGGGCCCGCAGCCGCACCAAGGGCACGGCTTGCGCCAAGCTGAGCACGCCGCTGGCCACCAGTGCCGAGTACTCGCCCAGCGAATGTCCAGCCATGAACGCCGGCGCAGCACCGCCGGCTTCACGCCAGACGCGGTAGGCGGCGACAGCGGCGACCAGCATCACCGGTTGGGTGTTGGTGGTGAGGGCCAAATCTTCTTTGGGGCCGGCGTGAATCAGTTGAGCCAAATCTTGGCCCAGCGCGGCGCTGGCCTCAGCCAAGGTGTCACGCACCACAGTGTGGTCGCCCCAAGCGTCAAGCATGCCCACCGACTGCGAACCTTGACCCGGAAATACAAAAGCAAATGTCGTCATATCAATAGCGCAAAAGTACCGAACCCCAAGCAAACCCGCCGCCCACGCCTTCGAGCATGACCAACTGGCCAGGCTTTATCTGCCCTGAACGCACACCGGCGTCCAGCGCCAGCGGAATGGAAGCGGCCGAGGTGTTGCCGTGGTCGGCCACGGTCAAAACGACTTTTTCCATGGGCAGTTTGAGTTTTTTGGCGGTGCTTTGGATGATGCGGATATTGGCTTGGTGCGGCACCAGCCAATCGAGGTCGGCTTCCGTCAAGCCCGCTTTGTCCAGCACGGTGCGGGCCGTGGCCTCGAGCACGCCCACCGCCAGTTTGAACACGCCTTGGCCGTCCATTTTCAGCACAGGATCACCCAAAATTTGGCCGTTTTGCACATGGCCAGGCACGCACAACAGGCCCACATGCTTGCCATCGGCGTGGATGTCGGTGGCCAAAATGCCGGGGGTGTCCGAGGCTTCCAGCACCACCGCACCCGCGCCATCGCCAAACAACACACAGGTGGTGCGGTCTTTGAAATCGAGCAAACGGGAAAACACTTCCGCGCCGACCACCAAAGCACGGCGGGCGTTGCCCGCGCGGATCATGGCGTCGGCCACGCTCAACGCGTAAATAAAACCGGCGCACACCGCTTGCACATCAAAGGCCGGTGCACCCGCAATGCCTGCGGCGTCGGCGTCGAGTTGCGCCAATTTGTGCTGCAAGATGCAAGCGGTAGACGGGAACACCATGTCCGGCGTGGAAGTGGCGACGATGATGAGGTCGATGTCTTGAGGGCGTTTGCCCGCGGCTTGCAAAGCGTTTTTGCAGGCCTCGAAGGCCAAATCGCTGCTGTACACACCGTCAGCCACAAAATGACGCGCCCGAATGCCGGTGCGCTCGACGATCCACTCGTCAGAGCTTTCCACCCCATCGGCGGCTAGGTGGGCCACCAAATCGGCGTTGCTCAAGCGGTGCGGGGGCAGGTGGCTGCCGGTGCCGGTTATGCGGGCGTATCGATTCATGCGGTGACCGGTCAAGCGGGTTCTGGGCTGATGGGGGTGGCAAGCGGGCTGAGCAGGGGGGCAGCGTGGGCAATGCGCGCCTGAACCTGTGCGGTCAGGTCATTGCGAGCCGCATCATACGCCCGGCACAACGCATTTTCGAAGGCAACCGCATCGGCAGAGCCATGGCTTTTGAACACCAAGCCGCGCAATCCCAACAAGGCAGCGCCGTTGTAACGCCGATGATCCATCTTGTTTTTAAACGCAGATAAGATCGAATAAGAGAAGATGCCTGCAATTTTCGTGAAAATGGTCGCAGAAAACGACTCGCGCAAAAAGCCACTCATCATGCTGGCCAGGCCCTCACTGGCCTTGAGGGCCACATTCCCGACGAAGCCATCGCACACCACCAAATCAGTGGTTCCCAAGAAAATGTCGTTGCCCTCAACATTGCCGTAAAAATTCAAATCGCCCGTTTTAGCGGCAGATCGAAGCAATTCGGCAGTTTTTTTGATATTTTCACCACCTTTAATATCCTCTTCACCAATGTTGAGCAGGCCAACACTGGGTGACGGGGTGCCTTGCAAGACCGTCACCAAGGCCGAGCCCATGACGGCAAACTGCAACAAATGCTCTGGCGTGCAGTCCACATTGGCGCCCATGTCGAGCATGGTGGTGCCGCCCCCGCGGGCATTGGGAAACTGCCCGGCGATCGCGGGGCGGTCAATCCCATCCAAGGTTTTGAGCACATAACGGGAAATGGCCATCAAGGCGCCGGTGTTGCCCGCCGATACCACCGCCTGGGCTTGACCGGATTTGACCTGCTCAATGGCCACGCGCATGGACGAATCTTTTTTCCGGCGCAAGGCCACTTCCAGTGGGTCGTGCATTTCAACCCGCTCCAAAGCCGGCACGATGCGGGCCCGCGGGTGCTTCAAGGGGATGTGGTCTGGGTGGCCTACCAGCAGCAGGCTGGCATCGAGGTGGCTGTCCAAAAACTGGCGACACGCCTCCAGGGTGACGATCGGCCCGTGGTCCCCACCCATGCAATCCACAGCCAAGGTGATCATGGCATCAATGCTGGCTGAGGGCCGTCAAAACGAGGGGGTCAAATACAAAAGCCCGTGCGCTGTGGGGCGAGCAACGGGCTTTGGCGGATGAAAAAGATCAGGCTTCTGACTTGGCCTTGATCACCTGGCGGCCACGGTAAAAACCGTTGGGGCTGATGTGGTGGCGCAGGTGTGTTTCACCCGTGGTGGGCTCGACCGCCAAACCCGGAACGTTCAGGGCGTTGTGCGAACGGTGCATGCCGCGCTTGGAAGGTGATTTTTTGTTTTGCTGGACAGCCATGGTCGGCTCCTGATATCGGGTTGGTGAACTTCGCGCCCGTTCCCCATGCAAGCACAGGGCGATGGCTGGCGCGATCAAATCAATCCGGCATTGTATCTGATCTGCCGGCCTTTGGCGTTGCGGCTAACGGTCCTTGGGTGGAGATTTGCGCAACTGAGCCAGCGCGGCAAAGGGATTGGGCTTGGCATCGGCGGCGTCGCCCTCTCTTGTTGGCAAATACTCACTTTGGCAATTTTCATGCTTTGGCAATATCGGCATGTCCATCAGCAGCTCGTCCTCGATCAGGTTCAAGCCGTCCAAAGGGGGGGTCAGTGGCAACAAATCTTCTTCGCTGTCCTCGTCCTCGGCCATGGCCGTGGCTTCATCGGCCACAAATCGAAACTCGCGCTCCAGGCGGAAAACGTGGTTGACGGTTTGCAAACAGCGAACACAAGACAAAGGCAGCTCGGCTTCCACCTGCAAGACCATCCAAGGCTGATCGCGGCCTTCAGGGCCTGGCTTGAGCAAACCCTGTAATTGCCAACGCACCGGTGATATGGCCGGGCCCGAGCACGCCGATTGCAAACGTGCCAAATCAGCCACCGGATGCTCACCATTGAGCACCGTGCCCGATCGGGCCAGGGCCCAGATGTCAAGAGATTGGATGCGCTGTGGGTGGGCCATGAACCCAGTGTAAGAGAATCGGCAAATGCGTTCTATCTCCGCCACCGCCCTGGACACCCCCTTGCCCCTGATTTTGGCCTCCACCTCTGTTTACCGGCGCGAGCTGTTGCAGCGTTTGGGCCTGGCTTTTGAGGTGTGCGCGCCGGGCGTGGACGAAACCCCCCTGCCCGGCGAACGCCCCGCGGATTTGGCCTTGCGCCTGGCCTTGGCCAAAGCCCAGGCCGTGGCCCAACAACACCCTGGCGCGGTGGTGATTGGCTCCGACCAAGTGGCCGACCTGCATGGCGAAGCTTTGGGCAAACCCGGCCATCACGCCAATGCGGTGCACCAACTGCGCCGACAAAGCGGCCAAGCGGTGGTGTTTCAAACGGCGGTGGCCGTGGTTTGCCCTGCGCGTCAATTTGCCAAAACCGCTTTGGCCAGCGTGCAAGTGCTGTTTCGCACCCTCACAGAAGCCGAGATTGATGCGTATTTGCGTGCCGAGCCGGCTTATGACTGCGCCGGCAGCGCCAAAAGCGAGGGCTTGGGCATTGCTTTGTTGGAGCGCATCGACAGCGACGACCCCACCAGCTTGATTGGCCTGCCCTTGATGCGCACCTGCGCCTTGCTGCGCGAGTTGGGCGTTCGGGTGCCCGCATGAGCACCCCAGGTCGGTTGTGGCTGGTGCCTGCACCGCTTGATTTTGGCTGTGACAGCACAACGCCGTTGCAAGACGTTTTGCCCCAAGGCACCTTGGTGGCCGCCGCTCAGCTCAGGCATTGGGTGTGCGAAAACGCCAAAAGTGCGCGCGCTTATCTCAAGCGCATTGACGCACTGGTGCCCCTGGCCCTGCCCTTGCAGCAACTTGATATCCAAGAGCTGCCCCATGCGGTGCATAAAAAGGGCGATCACCGTGGCGAGTTTGACGCGCGCACCCTGCTCGCGCCAGCGCTGGCCGGTCACGACATGGGCTTGCTCAGCGAAGCCGGGATGCCCGCCATCGCCGACCCGGGCAGTTCACTGGTTCGCGCCGCGCATGATCTGGGGGTGGCGGTGGTGCCCCTGGTGGGCCCCATTTCCTTGCTGTTGGCCTTGGCCGCGAGTGGGCTCAATGGTCAGAATTTCGCTTTTGTCGGCTATCTGCCCCAAGACGCCAGCGAGCGCCAAACGCGCTTGCGCCAACTGGAAAACACCGCCCTCAGCAGCGGTCAAACACAAATTTTCATTGAAACGCCTTATCGCAACCCCGCCATTTGGCAAGCCATGATGACCCACCTGAAGGCCCAAACGCGGGTTTGCATGGCCAGCGGCTTGACCTTGTCCAATGCCGCTGTTGAATGCCATGCCGTGCAGACATGGCGTCAAAAAAACCGCACCCCGCCCAAGGACGTGCCGACGGTTTTTGCGATCGGGGTTTAAAAGACTCAGCGCACGCTGGGCAAGCTCGAGCGCATCACCCGGCCCATGCCCTCGCCCACCGATGCGCCAAAGCGCTTGGCCAAGCGCTCGGCCACGTTGTCGCGCTGGGTGTAATCGACCAAGTCTTCGGCTTTGACGATGTCTCGGGCCACATAGTCCAAGCTGCCCAGCCCATCGGCCAAACCCAGCTCCACCGCCCGCTGACCGTTCCAAAACAAACCACTGAAAAGTTCTGGCGTTTCTTTCAAGCGATCGCCACGGCCTTTGCGCACCACGGCAATGAATTGCTGATGGATTTGGTCCAGCATGGCTTGCGCATGGGCGCGCTGGGTTTTGGTCTGTGCACTGAAGGGGTCCAAAAAGCCTTTGTTTTCGCCAGCCGTCATCAAGCGCCGCTCAATCCCCAGTTTGTCCATCAACCCGGTGAAGCCAAAGCCATCCATCAGCACGCCGATGCTGCCCACAATGCTGGCCTTGTCGACATATATTTGATCGGCTGCCACCGCAATGTAGTAAGCCGCCGAAGCGCAAGACTCTTCCACCACCGCATACACCGGTTTGCTGTGTTTTTTCTTCAAGCGCAAAATTTCATCGTTGATGATGCCCGCCTGCACCGGGCTGCCACCGGGTGAGTTGATCAACAACACCACCGCCTGAGACCCTTCGTCTTCAAAGGCCGAGCGCAATGAAGTGACCACGGCACTGGAGCCAGCCAAACCATCGGCATCGATCTCGCCTTTGATCTCGATCACGGCCGTGTGGGCGGAGGTGGTGCTGGTGCTGCTGACACCCCGGTGCAAAACCACCCAAGACATCACCACCAAAAACACCAGCCAAGCCAAGCGCAAACCATTGCGCCACTGCCGGGCGCGACGTTGCTCTTTCAAATACCCCAGGGCAACGCTCTCCATCACCGCACGCTCCCAAACCGTATTGGATGCTGGGGCGTTGGGTTGTGCAGAGGCCGGGTTGTCGTTGGGCTGTTCAGTCATGGGGTCTCAAAATATCAAAGGCTGTAAATTGTGTTCAGTATGCCAGTGAACCACGCCGTCCTTTTCAAGGGTGGCAATTTTCACCAAGTTGCCTCGGCATGGTCCGCCAGAACACGCCCCTGTGGCGGGCGCATAAGTGGCCCCATGGGTGGCACAGACCAGCCATTGCCCTGAGGCGTCAAAGAAACGATCGGGTTGGAAGTCCATTTCCATCGCAACATGGCTGCAGCGGTTGAGGTAGGCCTGCACCCGCCCTTCAAAGCGAACCGCAAAGGCCCGGCACGATTGGCCGTTGTAAACCACATCAAAGGGCACAGCCAACTGGCCGTCGACCACATCTCGGCTTTGGCACAAGGCCACCCACTCAGGCATGCTGCATCAACCAGTCGTGGAGTTCAGCCACCGAATGCAGCACCGCCAAAGGCTGGTGCTGGGCAAACCCAGAGGGGTCGTGGGCGCCATAACTCACCCCCAGGCTGGCACAACCCGCATGTTGGGCCATGGCCAAATCATGGGTGGTGTCACCGATCATCAAGGTGCGCTCTGGGGCCACGCCAAATTCGCGCATCAACTCGTGCAGCATGAGGGGGTCGGGCTTGCCGGCGGTTTCGTCGGCCGTGCGCGAGCCATCGAACAAACCCTTGATTTCCACCGCCTGCAAGGCCTGGTTGAGTCCTTGCCGGCTTTTGCCGGTGGCCACAGTCACCCAGTGCTGGCGCTCGCGCAACCGGTGCAACATGGGGACCACGCCATCGAACAGGCTCAATTCATCGTGGCGGGCCAGATAGTGGTGGCGGTACCTTTCGTTGAGCAAGGGGTATTTTTCTGCCGGCACATCCGGCGCGGCTTTGGCCAAGGCCGGCATCAACGCCATGCCGATGACGTAGGCCGCAGACTGCGCATCGGGCACCGTGCCGCCCACATCGCGCACCGCATCTTGGATGCAGCGCACGATCAAGGCCGTCGAGTCGTACAGGGTGCCGTCCCAGTCAAAGGCAATCAGGTCAAACTGGCGGGGTCGGTGGAGCGACATGGTCAATGAAACTTTGGAGTTCGGGAGGTAAGGGGGCATTCAGGGCCACCGGTTCCCCGCTGGCCGGGTGCCTGAACTGTAACTTCCAGGCATGCAAGAACATGCGCCGCAAGCCCGTTTTTTGCAAGGCCTTGTTCAAATCGTAATCGCCATACTTGTCGTCACCCAAGATGGGGTGGCCCAAGCTGGCCAAATGCACGCGAATTTGGTGGGTGCGCCCGGTCTTGATGGTCACCTCCAACAAGGTGTAGTCGCCCACCAAACGGGCCACTTTGACCAGCGTGATCGCGCGCATCCCCTGTAGGTCATTGGGCGCGACCACCCGCACCCGACGCTCACCATCGCTGCCGTCCCCGTTGGTCAGCAAAAACTTTTGCAAAGGCAGATCGATGACCTTTTGCCGTTGCGGCCAAATTCCACGCACCAAGGCCAAATAGGTTTTGTCGGTCGCGCGTTCGCGAAATTGGGTTTGCAGGTGCTTCAAAGCGCTGCGCTTCTTGGCCACCAACAAAATCCCGGACGTCTCCCGGTCCAATCGGTGCACCAACTCAAATTGATCCGCATGGGGCATGGACTGGCGAATTTGCTCAATCACGCCAAAACTCACCCCGCTGCCGCCGTGCACCGCCAATCCAGCGGGTTTGTTGACCACGATGAGGTGGGCATCCTCGAGCATCACGTCAAAATCGCGCTGTGGCACGATGGCCTGGGCTTTGTCCAAGGCCCGCGCTGACACCCTGACCGGGGGCAAGCGCACCATGTCTTCGGCGGCCAAGCGGGTGTCCGGCGCAGCGCGCCCCTTGTTCACCCGCACTTCACCAGAGCGGATGATGCGATAGACATGGGTTTTGGGCACGCCTTTGAGGTGGCGGAGCAAGAAGTTGTCGAGCCTTTGACCCGCCGATTCCTCATCCACCCGCAGGGTTTGGACCTGGGGCGACACCGATGCGTCGGCTGTGCCTATAATGTTGTTCACCAGCGGTTTGTTCCAAGTGCTTGATTTCAGTGAGATTAGAGCATGCCCGAGAACCGCTGTGAGGTCGATGCCCCAAGGGGCCCCTGCCGCAGACCCAGTAACCATGGAAACTGGATGGCAGGCACCCCGAAGCAAAGCCGACGAATTGAAAACCCTAACGGAATACCCCATTGGAAGCGGCATGGGCCGCTTCTTCGGATAACAGCGAGAAATCTTGCAATGGTGATGGTGATGATGTTGGCGCTGATGCAGGCCTGCACCCAAGGACGTCAGTCTTGGATGCAGGCTTTGTGCGCGACCGCCGCCGCCACACCCTTGCGTGATCGGTTGCCAACCAACGGCCTTAGCAAGCCGTGGTCTGTGCAACCCGCCCCCATCCCCGAGCCCTCCCACAGCCCACCCGGCGGTTAACCCCGTCAGCTGGGCCCAGAGCGGCCATTCCTTGCGTTTTCAGGCGTTGGCTTCGGCATCGTTGGCCCCTTTGGGCCTGTGATGTTTTGAATGAATTGAGAACGCCATGAAACGCATGTTGATCAACGCAACCCAAGCTGAAGAGCGCCGGTTGGCCATCGTAGACGGCCAAAAGCTGCTGGACTACGAAATTGAAATCGAAGGACGCGAACAGCGCAAGGGCAATATTTATGCCGCGGTGGTGACCCGGGTGGAGCCCTCTCTAGAGGCCTGCTTTGTCGACTACGGTGAAGACCGCCACGGCTTTTTGCCCTTCAAAGAAATCTCTAAACAGTACTTTGCACCGGGTGTGGCCCCCAGCCAGGCGCGCATCCAAGACGTGATCAAAGAAGGCCAGACCATGCTGGTCCAGGTCGAGAAGGAAGAGCGCGGCAACAAAGGTGCAGCCCTGACCACCTTTGTCAGCCTGGCCGGACGCTATGTGGTGCTGATGCCCAACAACCCACGCGGCGGCGGTGTGAGCCGGCGCATCGAGGGTGACGACCGCGCCGAACTCAAAGAAGCGCTGGACCAACTCCAATACCCCAACGGCATGTCCATCATCGCCCGCACCGCCGGCATTGGCCGCGCGGCCGCCGAGCTGCAATGGGACTTGAACTACCTGCTCAAGCTGTGGACCGCCATTGACGGCGCAGCCCAAGGCGGCAAAGGCGCATTCTTGATTTACCAAGAGTCCAGTTTGGTGATTCGCGCCATCCGCGATTACTTCAACAACGACATCGGCGACATCTTGATCGACACCGATGACATTTACGAACAAGCCCAACAGTTCATCAGCCACGTCATGCCCGAATACGCGGCACGCGTGAAGCGCTACCGCGACGATGCGCCCTTGTTCAGCCGTTTCCAAATTGAGCACCAAATCGAGTCGGCCTACGCCCGCACGGTCAACCTGCCTTCGGGCGGCGCCATCGTGATCGACCACACCGAAGCCTTGGTGTCGGTGGACGTCAACTCGGCCCGTGCCATCAAAGGCGGCGACATCGAAGAAACCGCCACCCGCACCAATTTGGAAGCCGCCGACGAAGTGGCGCGCCAAATGCGTTTGCGCGACTTGGGCGGCCTGATCGTCATCGACTTCATCGACATGGAAGAGTCGCGCAATCGCCGCGAAGTGGAAAACCGCTTGCGCGACGCGCTGCGCCAAGACCGTGCCCGCGTGCAATTTGGCACCATCAGCAAATTCGGTCTGATGGAAATGAGCCGCCAGCGCTTGCGCCCCGCATTGAGCGAGGGCGCATCCATCCCCTGCCCCCGTTGCGGTGGCTCTGGCCATGTGCGCGACACCGAAAGCTCGGCGCTGCAAATTTTGCGCATCATCCAAGAAGAGTCCCTCAAGGACAACACCGCCGCCGTGCACGCTCAAGTGCCGGTGGAAGTGGCCTCTTTCTTGTTGAACGAGAAGCGCACCGAGATCGCCAAAATCGAAATCAAACAACGCTTGAATGTGTTGCTGGTGCCCAATAAAACCCTGGAAACCCCCAACTACCGGCTCGAGCGCTTGAAGCACGACGATCCACGCTTGGACAACATCCAGGCCAGCTACAAAATGGCCGAGGACATCGAAGACCCCACCGCTGTCACCCGCCGCTCGCAAGAGCCGACCAATAAGCAAACGCCGGTCATCAAAGGCGTGCTGCCCGATGCGCCCGCCCCCGTGGCGACGCCCAAACCCGTGGCCCCAGTCCCTGCCCCAGCTGTGCAAGCGCCACCAATACCGGCGGCACAAGCCCCCGCAGAAAAAGGCTTTTTTGGTTGGATCAAAGGCCTGTTTGGCGGCGGCACAACCGCGTCCCCTGCCACCGCCCAACCGGCATCCACCCCTGGCAGCGCCACGGATCAAAAAGCCCCAACCCGCGAGGGACGCAACGGCGATGGTCGCCGTGGCGGACGCCGCGGTGATCGCAACGAACGCGGCGGTGAACGTGGTGAGCGCGAAGAGCGCGGCGACAGGCCCGCGCGTGCTGAACGCCCCCCGCGTGAAGGCCGCCCAGGCGAGCGCAGCAATGAGCGTGGCGAACGCAACCGTGGCCCGCGTGGCGAGCGTCCTGCCCGCCCAGAGCGCGACAACGCGCCCGCCGCCTTGGACAACGCCGCTCAAACGCCAGCCCTGCCCAACGGCGGCGCTGAGGCCACCCCTGCCGCTGCGGAGCGTCCCGCCCGTGGTGAGCGCGATGGTCGGCGCGAACGCGGCGAAGGCCGGCGCGAACGTGGCGAACGCCGCCCGCGCTCCCCTGAGAGCAACGACAACGGTGACAACCACCCCAGCACACCCCCGCAGGAGGCGGGCACGGCCATGGAACCCTCGCGTTTGGCCCCGCATGGCAGCGCCTTGCAAGGCGAGTCCACGGCCATGGGAGCGCATGGTGGCGACAACGACACCCAGAACCCATCGCACCAGGCAGACGATCGCCGCGATCGCCGCTCACGCGACCGTTATGGCCGTGAGCGCCGCGAGCGCAACGACAGGCCTTCGCCAGAGGCGGGGCATCCCATGGACACCGCTGAGCAAACCACTGCTGCCAGCGCGACACCCACCACAACTGCATCGCGCCGCGCCATGCCCCAGATCGGCCACTATGACCTGCCCTTGCAAGACCTGAATGCCTTGGCACAACAAAGCGGTTTGCAGTGGGTTCACTCCAACCCCGATCGCGTGGCCCAGGTGCAAGCGGCGATTGCGGCAGAACCACGGCCCATCCATGTGCCGCGCGAGCGCCCACCCACCGTGGTGCTGGACGAAGGCCCCTTGATCTTGGTCGAAACGCGCAAGGACCTGCGTCAAATGAGCATGCCCTTCGATCCCCCATCAGCACCTGTCTGATGCCATGAGCACCCTTCGGGGTGCTTTTTTTTCGCCTGTCGCTTTTGTCAGTCCGTGGGTTGAGCCACTTGCGCACTGTGCCGCCACATCGCCAGTGCCGTCGGCGCATCTTCGCGCTGCTCGGCCAAAACGGCCAAGGCCGCATAGGCCTTGCGCTGCAAAGCCGGGGAGGCCAATTGGGTGGCCACAGGGGTCAGCATTTGCAAGGCCTTGCCCCACAAAGCATGCTGCATGCAAACCATGCCCGCCAGGTATTGCAATTCGCGGTGCCGAGGCATGGCCTGGCGCGCTTGCTCGACCCATGTCAACCACTGGGCGCTGGGTGCTTGGCGCTGCAGGGATTGCTCGATCACATCCACCACCGCCGCACTCAAACCCACCGGCCAGGCTTGCGGGCTCTGCACCCAAGAACGCCACACGGGTTGAACCCAGGCCAAGGCCAAGCTGGGTTCACCTTGGACGGCCAACAAGCGCTGGGCGGCATGCACCGCCACTTCGGGCATGGTTTGCTCGCTCGCATCCAAGCCTTGCCAAACCTTGACCAATTGGCCTTGGTCGTGGCAATCGCTCAAAACCGACTGCAACAAGCCCCGCACCAAACTGCGCGCAGGCTCGGCCGCAAAAGCGCCATGCTTGGCCAACAAACGCGCTGTCTCGAGGGCGGATCGGTGGTCTTGTGACAAACGTGTCGCCTTGAGCTTCAACCGCAAGGCCACGGTTCGGCGCACGCTGCCCAGCGGGAGTTTGGCCAGCCACAGCATGGCCTGGGTGGGTTCGCGGTCGATCAAAGACCAACGCGCCGCGTTCAAATGAACCGCGTCCAGCGCCGCCGATGCGCTGGCCGAACCCTGGTTCATCTGGCTGGCCACTTGCAATGCCAGTTGGGCATGCTGATCGCGCACCGCCCGGTCTTGCAAGGCATGGGCACATTCGGCCACCACCAAATGGGCCAAATGGCGAACCTCTGCGGCATGGGCCGGCGCTGGATCATCGGCGGTTTGCAGTCGGCTCAAAATCCGTTCATGCTCAATGGCCGCCAGAGCCAAGGCACGGGCACGCAAAAACCGGCCCGCCATCCATTGGCTTTGCGCCAACAACAATGACCCATGCATGGCGCGCTCTTGCTGGCGCATGCGCCAGCGGCGGGCCTCTCGGGGCAACTCAAACAAACCGCCCACCCCACGCCAGGCCAAATGCAGCACCACAAACACCAAGGCCAAAGCCAATAAAAACAAATTGAGCGACACATCCATGCGGTAAGGTGACCAAAAGAAGGTCACGCTGGCCTGGTTGCTGCCCACCAGCAAAGCCGCCCCCACGGCCACCGCCAACAAGGCCACCAACCCGATTGCGGCTTTCATGTCAACGCCCTGCCGAAGCCGTGGCCAAAGCGGTCAAGCTGTCGTCCAAGCGCGGCAATTCGACTTGCTTGAGTTGGGTCTCCACCTCTTGCAACATGGCCAAGACCGCTTGGGATTTGCGCCCACCCGACTCGAAATACCGCTGCACATCGCGCCGCACCGACAACACATCTTTGCGCGCGGCTTCGAACTGCCGGGCCAGCAAGCCCAAACGTGCATTGAGCAAGCGCAACTTGAGGTTTTCGCGCACAAAAAACCCTTGATCGGGCGAGAGCAAGCTGGCTTCGGGTTGGTCAATGCGGCTGATGCGAACCAAATCAGCCACCTGGGTGCCGACCTCTTTGAGCCACTGCTCCCACCAAGTGGCACTGATGGCCCGCGCCCATGTGCTGGCGGGTACAGGTGCAGGCGCTGCCTTGGCCACACCCACCGCATTGGCCAAGGGCAGTTCATCCACCATGCGCACCAAGTCATCGAACTTGACCAGCAACGCAGGGGTGTCGGTGACGGCGATGGATTGAACCCGCTCGAGGTCACGGGTCAAGGCCCGCAGCACCGGTGACAGGCGCGGTTGTGCCACCCGCGACAAGCGCTGCTGGGCCGACTTGAGCGCACCCACCAAAGGCTGAACACTGCCCGTCAGTTGGGCTTGTTGCAAGGCCAAGCGCAACGCCGACTCGATGTCGACCACCAGGTTTTCATCGCGCGAGCGCGACAGGCTTTGCATCAACTCTTCGAGTTGGCTGCGTTGCAGGGCCACCTCACTCCAGCGGGTTTCGCTCAAGGCCAAGCGCGCTGCGGTGTCGCGGGCCAATTCTTGGGCTTGTTTGGCACTGGCCCGGGCCTCCACCGAGACCGAGCCACTGTCGGCACTTTGGCGCGCCAAGGTTTCTTGGATGTCGACCAACTTCCACCACAACAGCGCGGCCAACACCAACGCGCACAGGCTGATACCGCTCAAAAACCATAGCCATGTTTTGGATAGCCTGGCGGCCACTGCCCGCTTGGGCGCTGGGGACGGCTGAGGATCAGCGTGGGGAACAGCAGGCGCTGGCTCGGAATTCATGGGGGGATTCTATTGACCTTTGCACAGCGACCCCGCCCCTTCATTGGTCAGGCGCAGCGTTCAAGCCCAATGGGCTGGGTGGTCAAGGGCCAGGCGCACAGCTGCCAAATCGCCTTTGCAGGTGACCACCTGCCCCCAGGCGCCTTGCGAGACCAGGGCCGCGGCAATGCGTGGGTGGGTGGCCAAGGCACGCGCTTGGGACCAGTTTTGTTGGGGCATCAATCGCTGCAATTGCACCCAGGCCTGTGTGCTGCTGAACAACCACACCGCGCCATTGGTGGCCGCTTGCGCAGCGTGACCCCTGTCGATGTCAGTCCACGTCGGGGTCAGCCGCTGGTAAGCCACCACATAGGCCACCTGCGCGCCAGCTGCCATCAACTGCTGGGCCAACCAATCGCGGCCATGGCCCGCCGACTCTTGCGGTGCCAGGGCGTCGCTGCCCCGCACCAGCAATACCGACGCGGTTGTGCCGCCCTGTGGGGCCAGCACCTGCGGGGAGACCACCGCCCACAAAGCCTCGGAATCCAGTTGCGCCGCGTTCGCATCCGGCATGTCGATCTGTTCGGGCTGCACGCCCGCTTGGAGCAAGGCCGCGCGGGTCCCCGGCCCCGTGGCCCAACAGCGCGAGCGCCAAACCAGGTGGTTCGGGCGGGCAGCAAAAAATGAACGCACCGCTTGGCTGCTGACAAACATGGCCGCGTGGAAGGTGTGGGCCGCCTGCCACGCATCGTTCAACGCTTGGGGATTTGGCGCTGGGCCAAAGGCCAACAATGGCAGGCATTGCACTCGGTGCCCCGCCTCGACCAAGCCCTGGACCCAAGCCGGGGCCTCGGCCTCAGGTCGGGTCAAGACCAGTTTCAACAACCGCTTTCAGGTGAAACGCCGCTGCGGTGGGTGCGCTGTCACCGAGCGCCACCGGCGCGCAAAGCCTGGGCCACCTCCAGCCCCAAGGCCTCGGCTTGCGCCAAAGAGCCCACCACGCCAAACACTTGGGCCGTGACCAATGCGGTATCCCCCTCTGGGTCACCCCAGGCCGCACGCAAATGCAGCTGTTCACCTTGCACCGTGGCGTGGGCCGCCAAAGGCATGGAGCAACTGCCGCCCATGGCACGGCTGACGGCCCGCTCAGCGGCCACTGCCAACCAAGAGGTGTGGTGCGACAGACTGGCCAGGGCCTGCTGCACATCGCTGCGGTTCGAGCGGGTTTCAATGCCCAAGGCCCCCTGCCCTGCTGCGGGCAGCATTTGCTCGGTCTCAAAGATGTGCCGAATCCGCGCTTGCAAACCCAGCCGCTTCAGGCCAGAGGCGGCCAACACAATGCCGGCGTATTGGCCTTCATCGAGCTTGCGCAATCGGGTGTCCAAATTGCCCCGCAGTGGCTCAATGCGCAAATCGGGGCGCAACGCACGCAACAACACAGTGCGGCGCAAACTCGATGTGCCCACCACCGCGCCGGCAGGCAAGTCTTCCAAGCGGGCGTATTGCGGCGAAACCCAAGCATCGCGCGGGTCCTCGCGCTCCATCACGCAGGCCAGGGCAAAACCTTCGGGCATGTCCATGGGCACATCTTTGAGGGAGTGCACGGCCAAGTCAGCACGCCCCTCTTCCAAGGCCACCTCCAACTCCTTGACAAACAAACCCTTGCCACCCACTTTGCTGAGCGAGCGGTCCAAAATTTGATCCCCTTGGGTGGTCATGCCCAACAGCTTGACGCTGTGGCCGAGTTGTTGCAGCAAGGCTTGGACATGTTCGGCTTGCCACATGGCCAATCGGCTCTCTCGGGTGGCGATGGTCAATTCAAGTGCACTCAAAACAATCCCTTTGGGTTCTATGCATGTATGCAAGAGATGCTAGCACGGCCCATTGGGGGAACCTCAGCCCAGTCATGCCGCTGTCGACGGTGCCAGAGGCTGGCCACAGGGGTCTGGGGCGCACTTGAACCCAACGGTCTCAAGCCTCAAGGCAACCTTTGAATGACTGCGCAAGCCCAGCGCGGACCCGCATTGCCGGTGGGTTGGGTTTTGAAATCATCGGGGTCACGGTGCACGATCAGGCCCCGCCCCACCACATCCGTCGCCCCCTGGCCCACCGAGATGGTGGCGGACTCAAAGCGCAAACTGGCTTGGCCTTGTGCGTCGGCCACCAAGGACGGCAAGTCCCCCGCGTGGTGACTGGACTGACCGTGTGCCCCGTGGGCATGGCCCAAAGGGTTGAAATGCCCGCCGGTGCTCATGCCGTCACCGCTGCTGCAATCGCCCTTTTCGTGTACGTGAAAGCCATGCTCGGCGCCAGGCTTCAAGCCGCTGACCCGGGCCTCCACCAACACCTTGGTGCCCAAGGTGGTAAAGCGCACCTCACCCGTGGTGGTGTTGCCCTGGGTGGGCATCAATCGGGCCACGGCCACAGGCCCCGGCGTGGGGGCAGCACACGCCACCAGCCCCAAAACCGCCAAACAGATCCATGTTTTGTACATATTCAATCCCCTGGGTGATGAAGTGTTGCGACTGGGCACAAGAGCCATCAATGTAATGCTTTTTGACATTGGTCCACTAATTGCATCCGTCAAAATACAACGCAATCGCACACAACCCTGGCATGGCCAAAAAATCAGCGCACCCCCCCCATCCCCCGCCGAGCGCCTTGCGCATCGTGGTGGTGGCGCCCGATTTGGAGGTTGAAGACCCCCATGACGCGCATGCGGTTTCACAGGCCGAGCGCTCACGCGCACTGCGCATTGGCCTTCTGGAAAACGGTTTCAACCTGATCGCCACCTTGCCGGCCGATGTGTTTCTGGCCGAACGCATTTCCCAACTGCAACCCGACTTGATCGTGGTCGACGCCGAATCCGAAGCCCGCGACGCCTTGGAGCATGTGGTGTTTGCCACCCGAGATGCGCGCCGCCCGATTGTGTTGTTCACCGACGATCAAGACACCCGCCATGTCAAGGACGCGGTGGCCGTGGGGGTGTGTGCCTATATCGTCGATGGCTTGTCCAGCAGCCGCATTCGCCCCATTTTGGAAGTGGCCATGGCCCGCTTTGAATATGAACAAAGCTTGCGCAATGAGCGTGACCATGCCCGCTCCGCCCTGAAAGAACGCACCGTGGTCGATCGGGCCAAAGCCATCTTGATGGACAAACAAGGCCTGAGCGAAGCGGCGGCCCATGCCAAGCTGCGCAAAGTGGCGATGGACAAAGGCCTCAAATTGGCCGAAGTGGCGCAACGCACCATCGACATGGCAGACCTGCTGGCCTGAGGCTTTTTTCGCATTATTTTGGTGCGCAAACTCGGGGGGCATCTCATTTTGGTGCTTGAAATCAGACAAGCGCTGTCCCATCGCTGGCACACCGATTGCTAAATCACTGTGAGGCCAACGATGGCCGAGGACAAAGGCGTCCCCACGCAGATGGCATTTACATCTGGGTGCGGGCGCTTTTTTTTGGCCCACGTTTTTTGACCCACAGGAGTAAGCCCATGTCTGATGTATTGGAGACCCCCATGAGCCGCCGCCATGTTTTGCAAGCCGCCACGGCCACCGCCCTCACCGTGGCACCCGCACTGCGTGCCGCTGTTTATGCGCAAGGCTCTGACAAACCCGAAAAAGAAGAGGTCAAGATCGGCTTCATTCCCCTGACCGATTGCGCCAGTGTGGTGATGGCCTCGGTCCTGGGCATTGACAAAAAGTACGGCGTCAAGATCATTCCCACCAAAGAAGCCAGTTGGGCCGGTGTGCGCGACAAGTTGGTCAACGGCGAGTTGGACTTTGCGCATGTCTTGTATGGCCTCATCTACGGCGTTCACCTGGGCACTGCGGGGCCCAAAAAAGACATGGCCATTTTGATGAACCTGAACCAAAACGGCCAGGCGATCACCTTGTCCAAAAAGCTGTCCGACAAAGGGGCGGTGGATGCCGGCAGTTTGGCCAAATTGATGGGCACTGAAAAGCGCGAATACACCTTCGCCCAAACCTTTCCCACCGGCACCCACGCCATGTGGTTGTACTACTGGCTGGCCAGTGTGGGCGTCAACCCCATGAAGGATGTGAAGGTCATCACCGTGCCGCCACCGCAAATGGTGGCCAATATGCGGGTGGGCAACATGGACGGCTACTGTGTGGGCGAACCCTGGGGCCACCGCGCCATTGCCGACGGCATTGGCATCACAGCCACCACCACCCAAGACATTTGGCCCGATCACCCTGAAAAAGTGTTGGGCACGACTGCTGAGTTCGTCAAGAAATACCCCAACACCGCCCGTGCGGTCACCGCGGCCATCTTGGAGGCCGGCAAATGGATCGATGCGGGCCTGCAAAACAAGCTCAAGATGGCCGAAACCATTGCCGACAAAGCCTATGTCAACACCAGTGTCGACGTGATCAACCAACGCATCTTGGGCCGTTATCAAAACGGTCTGGGCAAAACCTGGGACGACCCGCGGCACATGAAGTTTTATGCCGATGGCCAGGCATCTTTCCCCTTTATTTCTGATGGCATGTGGTTCTTGACCCAGCACAAGCGCTGGGGCTTGCTCAAAGAGCACCCCGATTACGCCGCCGTGGCCAAACAAGTCAACCACATCGACATCTACAAACAAGCGGCCACAGCATCGCAAACCCCTGTGCCCAAAGATGTGATGCGCAGCAGCAAGTTCATGGACGGCGTGGTGTGGGACGGCAAGGACCCGAAGAAATACGCTGACAGCTTCAAAGTCAAGGCCTGAGGTTCACCATGCTCCCAGCGCTTTTGAAAGATGGCTTGGCCAAAACGATTCCCCCCGTTTTGGGCTTGGCCCTGTTGGTGGGCATTTGGTCTTTGGTGGCCATGGGCAGCACCAACAACTTTCCCACACCCATCGAGACGGCGCGGCAAGCCATCGACGTGTTCAGCAACCCCTTCTACAGCAACGGCCCCAATGACCAAGGCGTGGGTTGGAACGTGCTGAGTTCGCTCAAACGGGTGGCCATGGGTTTTGGGTTGGCGGCCTTGGTGGGCATCCCGCTGGGCTTTGTCATTGGCCGATTTGAGTTTTTGTCGCGCATGTTCAACCCCTTGATCAGCCTGTTGCGCCCGGTGTCGCCATTGGCGTGGTTGCCGATTGGTTTGTTGGTGTTCAAAGGCGCCAACCCGGCCGCCATCTGGACCATCTTCATTTGCTCCATTTGGCCCATGGTGATCAACACCGCCGTGGGCGTGCAACGGGTGCCCCAAGACTATATGAACGTGGCGCGCGTGCTCAACCTGTCCGAGTGGAAGATCATCACCAAAATTTTGTTCCCAGCGGTCTTGCCCTACATGCTCACGGGCGTGCGCTTGGCCGTGGGCACCGCATGGCTGGTGATTGTGGCGGCCGAAATGCTCACCGGCGGCGTCGGCATAGGCTTTTGGGTTTGGGATGAGTGGAACAACCTGAATGTCAAAAACATCATCATTGCCATCTTCGTGATCGGCATCGTGGGTTTGCTGTTGGAGATGGCCTTGATCAAACTGGCCACCGCTTTCACCTATGAGGAGGTGAAGTCATGAGCGAGGCACTGAGCTCCCGGTATTTGCAAATCCAAAATGTGGATCAAATTTTCCCCACCAAAAAAGGTGACTTTCAAGCCCTCCAAGGGATCAACCTGGAAGTGGCCAAAGGCGAGTTCGTGGCCTTGATTGGCCACTCGGGTTGTGGCAAATCCACCTTGCTCAATTTGATGGCCGGCTTGACGCGACCCAGCCAGGGCAGCCTGATCTGCGCCAACCGCGAAATCTCAGGCCCCGGCCCTGAGCGCGCCGTGGTGTTTCAAAACCACTCGTTGCTGCCCTGGTTGACGTGCTTTGAAAACATCTACTTGGGCGTGGAACGGGTGTTTGGTCAATCGGCCTTGGTCGATGGCAAGACCCGCGAAACCAAGGCCCAACTCAAAGAGCGAACCGATCAAGCCCTGGCATTGGTGGGTTTGTCCCACGCGGCACAAAAAAGGCCGGGCGAGATATCGGGCGGCATGAAGCAACGCGTGGGCATTGCCCGGGCACTGGCCATGGCACCGCAAGTCTTGCTGATGGACGAGCCCTTTGGCGCCCTAGATGCCCTGACCCGCGCCAAGTTGCAAGACGAACTGTTGACCATCGTGGCCAAGACCCGCAGCACGGTGGTCATGGTGACCCACGATGTGGACGAGGCGGTGCTGCTGTCCGACAAGATTGTGATGATGACCAATGGCCCAGCGGCCACCATTGGAGAAGTGCTGTCGGTCAAGCTGCCCCGGCCCCGCTCCCGGGTGGCCTTGGCCGATGACGCCAACTATTTGATGTACCGCAAAGCGGTGATCGACTTTTTGTACACGCGCCAAGCGCACGTGGAAAAAACCTGAGGAGTCCAGCATGGCAACCCCCCAATTGGTGATGATTGGCAACGGCATGGCCGGCGTGCGTACCTTGGAGGAGTTGCTCAAACTCGCCCCTGAAAAATACGACATCACGGTCTTTGGCAGCGAACCTCACCCCAACTACAACCGCATTTTGTTGTCGCCGGTGCTGGCCGGTGAGCAATCCATCGATGAAATTGTGCTCAACCCGCTGGACTGGTACCGGGACAACGGCATCCATTTGCTGGCCGGTTGGACCGTGACCCACATCGACCGGGTGCAGCGCGTGGTGCACGCGGTGAATGCCGCTGGCGAACAGCGCAGTGCCCCCTATGACCGTTTGATCATCGCCACCGGCTCCAACCCCTTCATGCTGCCCATCCCGGGCGCGGACTTGCCGGGCGTGCTGGCCTATCGCGACATGGCAGACACCCAAGCCATGATCGATGCCAGCCAGCAATACCGCCAAGCGGTGGTGATTGGCGGTGGTTTGCTGGGCCTGGAAGCGGCCAATGGCTTGATGAAACGTGGCATGCAGGTCACGGTGGTGCATGCGGCGCCCTGGCTGATGGAACGCCAACTCGATCGCACGGCCGGTGGTTTGCTGCAAGCTGCCTTGGCCACCCGCGGCATGCAGTTTTTGATGGGCGCACAAACGCAGTCGCTGCAGGCAGGGCCCGACGGGCGCGTGGCCCAAGTGCTGTTCAAAGATGGCGCAAGTGTGCCCGCGCAATTGGTGGTGATGGCCGTGGGCATCCGGCCCAACACCGGTTTGGCCGAACAAGCTCGGCTGCATTGCGAGCGCGGCATTGTGGTCAGCGACACCTTGCAAACCGTCACCGACCCGCGCATTTATGCGGTGGGCGAATGCGCCAACCACCGTGGCATTGCCTATGGCTTGGTGGCGCCATTGTTTGAACAAGCCAAGGTGCTGGCCAACCATTTGGCCGAATTTGGCATTGGCCGCTACAGCGGCTCGCTGACCTCCACCAAACTCAAGGTCACCGGCATTGATTTGTTCAGCGCCGGCGACTTCATGGGCAGCGACGACGGCAGCACCGAAGAGATCGTCCTGAGCGACCCGCATGATGGCGTGTACAAAAAACTCGTCATCCGCAACGACCAGTTGATCGGTGCCTGCCTGTACGGCGACACTGTGGACGGCAGTTGGTATTTCAAACTCTTGCGCGAAGGCCGCAGTGTGGCCGACATCCGCGAAAAGCTGATGTTTGGCGAATCCAATTTGGGCGACGTGGGGCACGAGGGGCACAACAAAGCCGCCACCATGCCCAACGACGCCGAAGTCTGTGGCTGCAATGGCGTGAGCAAAGGGGTCATTTGCAAGGCGATTCAAGACAAAGGTTTGTTCACCTTGGACGAGGTGCGCAAACACACCAAGGCCAGCGCCTCGTGTGGTTCCTGCACCGGCTTGGTCGAACAAATTTTGATGTTCACCGCCGGCGGCGACTACTCGGCCACGCCGAAAAAGAAAGCCATTTGCGCTTGCACCGACCACAGCCACCAAGAGGTGCGCGATGCCATCGTGCAGTCCAAACTGCTGACCCAAGCCGCCATTTTTGAAACGCTCAACTGGCGCACGCCCAATGGCTGCGCCACCTGCCGGCCAGCGCTCAATTACTACCGCTTGAGCAGCTGGCCCAAAGAAGCCCAAGACGATCCGCAAAGCCGCTTCATCAACGAGCGCAGCCACGCCAACATCCAAAAAGACGGCACCTACAGTGTGATCCCCCGCATGTGGGGTGGGGAAACGACAGCCAGCGAGTTGCGCCGCATTGCCGACGTGGTGGACAAGTACCACATCCCCACCGTCAAAGTCACCGGGGGACAGCGCATTGATTTGCTGGGCGTGAAAAAAGAAGACCTGGTGAATGTGTGGAAAGACCTGGACATGCCCTCGGGCCACGCCTATGCCAAAGCCTTGCGCACGGTGAAAACCTGCGTCGGCAGCGAGTGGTGCCGCATGGGCACCCAAGACAGCACCCAAATGGGCAAAGACCTGGAGCGCGCCATGTGGCGCATGTATGCGCCGCACAAAGTGAAATTTGCCGTCTCGGGTTGCCCGCGCAATTGCGCCGAAGCGGGCATCAAGGATGTGGGCATCATTGGCGTGGAATCCGGTTGGGAGATGTACATCGCCGGCAACGGCGGCATCAAAACCGAGGTGGCCCAGTTCTTCACCAAGCTCAAAACCGCCGAGGAGGTGTTGGAATACACCGGCGCCTTCATGCAGTTGTACCGCGAAGAGGGTTGGTACCTGGAGCGAACCGTTCACTACGTGAACCGGGTCGGCATGGACCATGTGAAAAAACGCATCCTGGATGACCACGAAGGCCGCCAGCGCTTGTGGGCGCGCTTGCAAGCCGCGTTGGCGGGTGAGCCCGATCCGTGGGTTGACATGGCTAAAGCGGGTGTGGACACCCGCCAGTTTGTCGCCATCTCCGCTTGAGGACCGACCATGAGCGATTGGACACAAATATGCCGCGTGGATGACATTCCTGTGCTGGGGGCCCGTCGGGTCCAACGCGCCCAAGGGCCTGAGGTGGCCATTTTCAGAACGGCGCAAGACCAGGTTTTTGCACTGCTCGACCGATGCCCCCACAAAGGCGGGCCTTTGAGCCAAGGCATTGTCTATGGCGAATCCGTGGCCTGTCCCCTGCACAACTGGCAGATCAAACTCAGCGATGGCGCTGCCCACGCCCCCGACGAGGGTTGCACCACCCGCTTTGCGGTTCAGGTGGTGGATGGCGTGGTTTTTTTGAGCCGGGATGAATTGGCCACCCTGGCTTTGACTTGAGGCCTGGCGCGCCGCTGCCACCGCTTTGGCCCTTTTTGTGCAAGACACCCAGGAAACCCGCTCCACCTGCCCTTATTGCGGCGTGGGCTGTGGTGTGATCGTGGCGTCCAAAGGCTCTCAAATCGTGGGGGTTCGGGGCGACCCCGACCACCCCGCGAATGCAGGGCGTTTGTGCAGCAAGGGTGCCACCCTGCACCTGAGCGCCCGCGACACGCTCACCCGACACCACCGACTGCTGCAGCCCCAGTTTCGCGCTCAACGCGGGGGCGATCTGGCCGCAATCAGTTGGCCGGATGCGATGTCCAAAGCAGCCGACCAGTTGGCACAGGTGGTGCAACGCCATGGCCCAGATGCCGTTGGGTTTTATGTGTCGGGCCAGCTGTTGACCGAGGACTACTACGTCTTCAACAAACTGGTCAAGGGCTTGATCGGCACCAACAACATCGACACCAATTCCCGCTTGTGCATGAGCAGCGCCGTGGCCGGCTACAAGCTCACCTTGGGTGCGGACGCGCCACCCGCTTGCTACGAAGACATTGACACCACTGATTGCCTGTTCATCGCGGGCAGCAATGCCGCCTATGCCCACCCCATTTTGTTTCGGCGCATTGAGGCGGCGCGTGCCCAAAGGCCTGGCCTCAAAGTCATCGTGGTCGACCCCCGCAAGACCGACACCGCTGCCAGTGCCGACTTGCATTTGGCACTCAAGCCCGGCACCGACGTGACCTTGTTTTGCGGCATGCTGCATGTGATGCAGCAGCAAGCGTGGCTCAACACCCGCTACATGGCGCAACACACCGAGGGGTTCGACAACATCCAAGCCCTGGTGGCGCAATGTTCGCCTGCGCATGTGCACACCGTGTGCGGCATCGCGCCCGCCCAACTGCACCAAGCGGCCCAATGGTTCGCCCAATCACCAGCCACCTTGAGCTTGTATTGCCAAGGTTTGAACCAGTCCAGCAATGGCACCGCCAAAAATGCCGCCCTGGTGCACTTGCACCTGGCCACGGGCCACATCGGCCGGCCCGGCGCGGGTCCCTTTTCTTTGACGGGGCAACCCAATGCCATGGGGGGCCGTGAGGTCGGCGGCTTGGCCAACCTCCTCAGCGCCCACCGCGACATGGCCAACCCCCTGCACCGCCAAGAAGTGGCGCAGTTGTGGGGGATCGATGCGGTGCCCGACAAACCCGGCAAAACAGCGGTCGAGATGTTTGAGGCAGCGGCCGATGGCGCCATTCGCATGCTGTGGATCGCTTGCACCAACCCGGCCCAGTCCATGCCCCACCAATCCATGGTGCGCAGGGCCTTGCAGCGTGCAGAGTTTGTGGTGGTGCAAGAGGCCTTCGCCACCGCCGAAACCTGCGCCTTTGCCGATTTGCTGTTGCCCGCAACCACCTGGGGTGAAAAAGAGGGCACTGTCACCAACAGCGAGCGGCGCATCACCCGCGTGCGCGCGGCCGTGGCGCCACCGAGCCAAACTCGGCACGACTGGCAAATCGCCACCGCCTTGGCCGAAGCGTTGGCCCAAAGGCCCCCATTCCAAGCGCAAGCCCGCCGCATGCACTTTGCCTATCCTGACCCCGAATCCATTTGGAACGAGCACCGCGAATCCACCCGAGGCCGGGATTTGGACATCACTGGCTTGAGCTATGCCCAATTGGAAGTCCAGCCCGCGCAGTGGCCCATGCCCAGCGGCGCCACACATGGCCGCCAACGCCTGTATGAAGATGGGCGCTTTCCCACCCCGTCCGGCAAAGCCCATTTCGCCCTCATCAGCGACACCCCTTTGGCCGAAGCCTGTGAATCGCGCTACCCCTTCTCCTTCAACACGGGCCGCCTGCGCGATCAATGGCATGGCATGACCCGCACCGGCACCGTGCCCAAATTGTTTGGGCACGTGCCCGAGCCGGTCGTGCAAATGCATCCCCAAGACATGAAGGCCATGCAGGTGGCCAATGGCGACTGGGTGCACATCACCAGCAAGCGCGGCTCCATCGTGGCGCCAGCGATGGCCAGTGACGAGTTGGCCCCCCAACAAGCGTTCATGGCCATGCATTGGGGACCTGCCTTCATCAGTGGCCGTGACCATCAAAACAAACCATTGGCCGGGGTCAATGCCATCACCACCTCGGCATACTGCCCCATTTCCAAACAACCCGAACTCAAGCATGCGGCCGTCAAAATTTTGAAAGCCGAGTTGCCCTGGAAGCTCTTGGCCATGGCCTGGGTTCCATCCGACCATGCGCCAGCCATCATGCAAGCCCTGCGGGCCCAAATGGGTCGGTTTGAGTTCGCCATGTGTGTTCCCTTTGGGCCCGGGCCCGATGACAACCCAGCAGACCCTTTGGCCGCCACGGCAACCATGCAAGGCCTGCTGTTTCGGGCCGGCGCATCGCAAGCCCCAGACATGGCCTGGGTGCACAGCTTGGAAGCCATCCTGGCATTGAACGATGCGTCCACGCTGCGCTACGCCGACCCCCGGCGCGGGCAGCTGCGAAGCCTGAAGCTTCAACCACAAGGCCCACACAAGCACTTACAAGCCTTTGTGCTGGCGGGCGACACCTCTGCCGAGCCATGGCTCAAGGCTTTGCTGCAAGAACAACAGTCCACCGCCCACTTGGGTCGCCAACTTTTGATGTCGGGGGCCAAGCCCCCCATCGCACCCCTCGACAGTGGTCACATCATTTGCACCTGTGTGGGGGTGAAAGACCGGGCCATCCAAGCCCACCTGGATCAAAGCACGGCCGACCCCAGTGATCAACTGGCCGACCTGAAATCCACTTTGAAGTGCGGCACCCAATGCGGCTCCTGTGTGCCGCAGTTGAAGCGAATCATTGAGCAGACGAGCGCCAAAGCCCCCCTTCACCCGTTGTCTTGAGAACGCACCATTGGCAGGTGGGATGGATTCGACGGCACCGAGCGGGCATCACCGATGAGCGGGCGCAGCGCCGCATTCACTTGTCGATCCATGGGATTGCAGCGGGTTTGCGCAATACCGGTTAATTCACCAGCCAAGGGTTGAGCAATTTCAAGCCCAGGCCCTCAAAGTCCTTGGTATGGCAGGTGGCCAACACGGCTTGATGGGCCAAGGCAATGGCCGCAATTTGTGCATCTGCCAGGGCGATGGGCTGACCCAAGCGCTCGCGCTGCGCCACCATATCTGCCTGGATGACCGCTGAAATGGGGTATGCGAAGAATTTAGAACTCAATCATCAGAGTCAAGCTTACAAATTTCCCAATAATTTGCCCATGCTGACGCGTGGCTCTGAGTGATTGACCAAATCACGCCCCACACCACGGTTTTTGTGATGTGGATGCACCGCAATGGCATACAACCATCCCCGATGTCCGTCATACCCCGCCATGGCAGTGCCAAAGACAACGCCGTCTGCTTCTGCAACGAAGAAAATTTCGTCCAATTCGTTCGATTCGCGCTAAACTAAACCCATGCAAAGCTTCACCGCCAACCAAGCCAAAACCCAATTCGGCCAATTCTTGGACACCGCTCAACGTGAGCCGGTGCAAGTGATGAGGCACGACCGTGTGGTGGGTGTCATGGTGTCTGCCAAAGACTATGAAGCCATGCGCCTTTTTTATGCCGATCGTTTGCAGCACCGCTTAGCGCAGTCAGCCCAATTGGCCGAAGCCGCTGGCCTCAGCGTGAACAAGCTGGATGAATTGTTGAGTGGCAGTGACTGATTGGGTGCTCGACACCAATGTCCTGATCAGCGCGGCCCTCTCCAGCAAAGGCGCTCCCCACGCCTTGGTTCAGCACATCCTGAACAACGGATTCTTGGTGTTTTCAACCGCCACCTTTGAAGAATTGCGCAGTCGCATCTATCGGCCCAAGTTCGATGTTTACCTCTCATTGGACATGCGCGAGGGCTTGTTGCACGACTTCAGCGCCAGTGCCAGATGGGTCGAGCCCGACACGGTGTTGCCCTACAGCCGTGATCCGAGTGACGATGTGTTCATTGCCACTGCCATGAAAGCCGGTTTGTCTTTTTTGGTCAGCGGCGATAAAGACTTGTTGGAAGCACCCATGCCCCTGGGCTTGCAAGTCTTGACACCCGCCCTGGCCTTAGCGTCCCACACCTAAAATGCCCGCATGACTTCTTCCAACTCGCTAGACCGCAAATCCCAGGCTTGGTCCGCCCTGTT
>CANFPJ010000028.1 GCA_947448885.1 Comamonadaceae bacterium | reverse complement strand
CAAGCCGCCGCCCAAGCCGCACCGGTGGCCGTGGTGGGCGACACCCGCTTGTGCCTGTTCATCGAGGTGGACGTGGCCGCCGAAAAAATCCGTTTGGGCAAAGAAGTGGCCAGGCTGCAAAACGAAATCGCCAAAGCCCACGGCAAACTGAGCAACGAAGCCTTTGTCGCCAAAGCCCCGCCTGCGGTGATCGCCCAAGAGCGACAACGGGTGGCGGACTTTGAGGCGACCTTGCAGAAGGTGGAAGATCAACTCAAACGCCTGGGTTGAATCGCCCCGCACATGCCAGCACATTGATATTCAACACGAACACCCACCATGAAACAAGCCTTGCAAAAAGCTGTATTTCCTGTCGCTGGCTTGGGCACGCGCTTTTTGCCCGCCACCAAAGCCAGTCCCAAAGAAATGTTGCCGGTGGTCGACAAGCCGCTGATCCAGTATGCCGTCGAAGAGGCCTACGAGGCGGGCATTCGCCACATGATTTTTGTCACCGGGCGCAGCAAACGGGCCATTGAAGACCATTTCGATACCGCTTACGAACTCGAATCCGAGTTGCAGGCCGCTGGCAAGAGTGCCTTGCTCGATGTGGTGCGCAGCGTGCAACCGGCTGACATGGTGTGCTCTTATGTGCGCCAGTCGCATGCCCTGGGCCTGGGCCACGCGGTGCTGTGCGCCGAGGCCTTGGTGGGGAATGAGCCGTTCGCGGTTTTGTTGGCCGACGACCTGATGCGCGGCTTGCCCAGCGGTCCCGGTGTGCTGCAACAAATGGCCCAGGTCCATGCCCAGCACGGCGGGTCGATTTTGGCGGTGCAAGAAGTGCCCCTGGACCAAGTCAACCGCTACGGCATCGTGGCCGGCTCAACCCAAGCCGATGGTTTGGTCGATGTGCGGCAAATGGTGGAAAAACCTGCGCCCGACAAAGCCCCCTCGCGCTTGGCGGTTTCAGGGCGCTACATCTTGAGCCCATCGGTGTTTGATCGCATCCGCGCTGGCGGGCGAGGCGCTGGCGGTGAAATCCAACTCACCGATGGCATTGCCGGCTTGATTGGCCAAGAAAAAGTCTGGGGCTACCCTTACCAAGGCGTGCGCTACGACTGCGGCAGCAAGCTGGGTTTTTTACAGGCCACGGTGGAATTGGGTTTGACCCACCCGCAAGAAGGACCTGCCTTTGCCGCTTACTTGAAACAGCTGAAGGTGTAACGCGTCCAAGCATCCCTGGTGACGGGTCCGACAGCTCAGCGCATCAGCGGCGCTTCAAGGTGTGGATGAATTCATTGCCCACGGTTTGCTGCTCGAGCAGCTCATTGCCGGTTTGTTTGGCGAACGCAGCGAAGTCGCGCAATGAGCCTTGGTCGGTGGAAATCACCTTGAGCAATTGACCGCTTTGCATACCGGTCAAAGCCTTTTTGGCTTTCAAAATGGGCAAGGGGCAATTCAGCCCACGGGTGTCGAGTTCTTGATCGATCAGCATGAATTCATTCCAAACTTTGAGCGGCCCGCTCTTCCCAGGTCATGAAGCGCGGTTCTATGCCCTGCGTGCGCAGCCAGTCACCCACTGCAAAACCGGTGCCCGCAGGCCAACAAATCACATCTTTGGGTTCATACAACTTGTACTCCGCCAATTCGGGCGAGAGTTTAACCTCCCCCTCGGCCACCGCATGGTAGGCAATGATGACTTGGTTCATGCGCTGAAAGTCATAAACCCCCACCAAGCTCAAGGCCGTGGTATGCAAATTGGTTTCTTCCTTGATCTCTCGGGCAATGCCTTCTTGCGGGGATTCGCCGGCCTCCATAAATCCGGTGATCAAGGCAAAGCGCCGCCCCGTCCAAGCCGCATTGCGCGCCAGCAAAATTTTGCCTTGGTACTGAACAATGGCCGCCAACACGGGGGTGGGGTTGTTCCAGTGCGTCCATTGGCAAGCAGGGCAGCGCAAGCGTTGTTTGGGCCCACCATCCTCATCTTGGGTGATGGCCTGAAGGGGCGTGGCACATTGCGGACAAAATTGAAATGGACTCATGCTGGAAACACCCCGGTGGATAAATAACGGTCGCCCCGATCACACACAATGAACACGACCGTGGCGTTGCGTTCGCGCTGGGCCACTTGTTGGGCCACCCAGCAAGCACCCGCGGCAGAAATGCCCGCAAAAATGCCTTCGTCTCGGGCCAATTGCCGGCACATGTTCTCTGCATCGGCTTGGCTCACCAGCATCAATTCGTCCACCACCGATGGGTCGTAAATGGAAGGCAAGTAAGCCTCGGGCCATTTGCGAATACCAGGGATGCGCGAGCCCTCGCTGGGTTGGGCCCCAATGATGCGCACTTGGGGATTTTTTTGCTTCAGGTAGCGGCCCACACCGGTGATGGTGCCGGTGGTGCCCATGGCGCTGACAAAGTGGGTCACACGCCCTTGGGTTTGATCCCAAATCTCAGGGCCAGTGGTTTCAAAATGCACCCGGGGGTTGTCGGCATTGCCAAACTGGTCGAGCACCCGACCCTTGCCATCGGCTTGCATTTTTTCGGCCAAATCGCGGGCGTACTCCATGCCACCACTCTTGGGCGTCAAGATCAATTCGGCACCGAAGGCTTTCATGGTTTGCGCCCGCTCGATGGACAAGTCCTCGGGCATGATGAGCACCATGCGGTAGCCCTTGATCGCCGCGGCCATGGCCAGCGCAATACCGGTGTTGCCGGATGTGGCCTCGATCAAGGTGTCACCCGGTCGAATGTCGCCCCGCTCTTGGGCGCGCTGGATCATCGACAAGGCCGGTCGGTCTTTGACCGAGCCAGCCGGGTTGTTGCCTTCGAGCTTGCCCAAAATCACATTGCCTCGCTCGGCATTGTGTTGAGCACCGATGCGTTGCAAGGCCACCAAAGGGGTATGGCCGATCGCGTCTTCAATGGTTGAATATGTCATCCCCGCACTGTGCCATAATTCGGATTCACACTCCTGCCGGAGTGGCGAAATTGGTAGACGCAGCAGATTCAAAATCTGCCGGTGCAAAACACCGTGCCGGTTCGATTCCGGCTTCCGGCACCACTCTTGAAAAACCAGCCCCAAAAGGGCTGGTTTTTTCTTGGCATCTGCGGGTATTTGAGGGGGCCATGCGCCCAAAGCCTGGGGTAAAGTGCCTCGCTTCAACCCCCATTGCCCATGGATGAAACCCCCTACCCCCGCTTGTTCAGCCCTCAGGTTCTGGCTGGACAAAGGCTGAAAAACCGCATCACCCACGCCTCCATTTCCCCCCGATTTGGCGCCCATCAAGGTCTGCACCCGCGTTATTTGCATTACTACGTGAACCGTGCCAAGGGGGGTGCCGCCATGGTGGTGACCGACCCCATTGGCATCACACCACAACACGGCCCCGAGCGCTTGTGTGCTTTCAACGACAGCATGTTGGATGACCTGCGCCGATTGGCCGATGGGGTTCGTGCTCACGACAGTGTGTTGATCGGCCAAGTCCAAGACACCGGCCGGGGACGCCATGTGCCGGGGCGGACCTACCAGTCCATGGGTGCATCGCCCTTGCCCGATGACCTGAGCTATTCCATGCCCCGCGCCATGGGCGTGGAAGAGATTGGTCGCTTTGTGGAGCACACCGCGCAATCCTGCCTGCGCATGCAAGCTTGCGGGTTTGGTGGCATCGAGGTGTCAGCAGGACACGGGCATTTGTTCCACCAGTTTTTGTCTCCCCGCAGCAACCAGCGCGACGACGCCTATGGCGGTGATGCCACCCGGCGCTTGCGTTTTTTGGTGGAGATTTGCCAGGCCGTTCGCGATCTGTGTGGACCCGGTTTCATCATTGGCGTGAAATTACCTGGCGACGATGGTGTGACTGGGGGAATTGCAGGGCCAGCGGCAGGCCACATCGCCCAGTCCTTGGTGGCAGCCGTGAGCGTGGATTACCTGACCTATTGCCAAGGCTCGCACCACCGCAGCTTGGAAATGCACCTGCCCGACGACAGCTACCCGCGCCAGACCTACATGGGCTTGATCCGCGAACTCAAAGCCTGGACACCCACCGTGCCGGTGATGGGCTTGGGCCGCATCACCGACCCGGCCGAGGCCGAAGCGATCTTGGCACGCGGTGACGCCGACATGATTGGCTTGGGCCGGTCCTTGATCGTTGACCCGGCATGGCCGCAAAAAGCCCAGGCCGGCCGGGCCAGCGACATCCGCTACTGCGTCTCTTGCAACACCTGCTGGAAAACCATCAACAACAACCGCCACATGGGCTGCGACAACAACCCGCGCTTGGCCCAAGCCGACGAACTGGACGAACGCCTGGCACCAGCGGCCCAGGTGCGCAAAGTGGCTGTGGTGGGCGCGGGCATCGCGGGGCTGCAAGCGGCCGTGACGGCTGCCATGCGCGGCCATCAGGTGATGGTGTGGGGCAGCTCTGCCGAGGTGGGGGGTAAAACGCGCTTGATGGCCCAGTTGCCCTTGGCAGAGTCCATGTCGAGCATTTACGACCACCAATGGATCACCGCCCAACGCTTGGGCGTGGGTTTTCAACTGGGGCGCATGGCGACTGCTGGCGATGTGCTGGCTTGGCAGCCCGACACGGTGGTGCTGGCCACCGGTGCCCAGATGACTTGGCCGCAAGACCTGCCCGCTGAATTGCAAAACGTGGGCATGGTGCCGGATCTGCGCCAAGCCATGGCCGAGTTGCTGACCCACCGCGGCCCGCTGTCGGGCACTGCCGTGATTTACGACCTGGACCAAACAGAAGGTACATACGCCGCTGCCGAATATCTGCGCGACCGCTTTGATCGAGTGGTCGTGCTGTCACCGCGCGAGACCATTGCCGAAGAGGTGGTGTTGGTGATGCGCCAACGCATCCACCGGCGATTGGCTGAGCGTGGCATTGAAGTCAAAACCTGGGTCGATCCGGTGTGGACCGAACGCTTTGAAAACGAAGCCTGTTTGCAATACCGAAGCGTCTTTGGCGGCCCTTTGCACGACATTCACGAAGTGGCTTTTTTTGCCTACGCCTCGCCTCGCCGCCCCCATGATGAACTGCACCAAGGCCTGCTGGCCGCAGGCCTCAGCGTGCGCTTGGTGGGCGACTGTCAGATCGCCCGCGACACTTTGTCGGCCACTTCCGAAGGCCACGAAGCGGGCATGCATGTGTGACTTTTTATAAAGGATTTTCAAATGAGCAACCCCACTTTGTCCCTAGACCCTAAAACCACGGCCTTGGTGCTGATCGACTTGCAACACGGCATTGTGGCCATGGATGTGCATCCCCAGCCCAGCAGCGCGGTGGTCGCGCAAGCCAAGAAAATGGCCGATGCTTTTCGCGCCGCCCACGCCCCGGTGGTGTGGGTCACCGTGGGCACCTTGGGGGCGCAAGATGCCCTCGCGCCTTTGGCCGACGCCATGCCCCCGCCGGCTGCGGCCAAGCCGGCCAATTGGTCCACCGTGGTGGATGCGGCCGGTGCCCAGGCCAGCGATTTGCACATCACCAAACGCCAGTGGGGTGCGTTTTACGGCACCGAGTTGGACCTGCAATTGCGCCGCCGAGGCATTCGCACCATTGTGTTGGCCGGCATCAGCACCAATGTGGGCGTCGAGTCCACCGCGCGCGATGCCTACGAGCGTGGCTACCACCAGGTGTTTGTGTCCGACGCCATGGCCAGCCCTTCGGCCGAGGCCCATGCCAACACCTTGAAGTTCACCTTCCCCCGCATTGGCCTCACGCGCAGCACCGCCGACGTTTTGGCAGCTCTGACTGGCCACTGAAAAAACCCTCCCTTTGACGGCCCGAAAGGAGACCCCATGCGCACCCATCCAACCCACTGGAAACTGACCCCCACCCTGAAGTGCATCGCCAAAGTCGCCTCTGGCTTGGCGTGCGCCAGCATGGCGCTGATGGCGCATGCCCAAAGCACCGACTGGCCAACCCGCCCCGTGGTGTTGATCAATCCCTTTTCTGCGGGCTCTTCGGTGGATGTGGTGGGCCGCTTGATCGCCCAGAAAATCGCGGCCAACACCGGGCAAGGCATCACCGTGGACAACAAAACCGGGGCCAGCGGCAACATCGGCACCGACTTTGCCGCCCGTGCCAAACCGGATGGCTACACCTTGCTGCTGGGCTCGCCGGGCACCATGGCGATCAACCCGTGGTTGTTCAAAAAACTGCCCTATGACGCCCTCAAAGATTTTGTCCCCATATCGGTGCTGGTGTCCTTTCCGCAAGTGGTCACCACCAGCCCCAAGCAGCCATTCAAAAACTTCAATGAGTTTGTCACCGCGGCCAAAGCCCAGCCCGACAAAATGGCCTACTCATCTTCCGGCCAAGGCTCGACCTCGCACCTGGTGATGGAGCTGATCCGCGCCGATGCGGGCCTCAAAATCACCCATGTCAGCTACCGGGGCGACTCCTTGGCCACCCAAGCCATGATGGCCGGCGACGTGCAAGTCACGGTGGGCGGTTTGCCCTCGATGTCACCGTTGATCCGTGGCGGCAATGTGCGACCCTTGGCGGTCACCTCCAACAAGCGCTCGCCCCAGTTCCCCGATTTGCCCTCCATGGCCGAGTTCATTCCAGGCTTTGACGCCACCGCTTGGGTGTTGCTGATGGCCCCCGCCGGCACCCCGCCCGCCGTGGTGCAGCGCATCTCGGCCGAAGTGGCCAAAGCCTTGACCGACCCCCAAGTGCGCCAACAACTCGACGCCCAGGGCGTGACCCCGGTGGGCAGCACCCCCGCAGAGAGCGCGGCATTTCACCGCAAAGAGTTGGACAAATTCAAGCGCGCGGTGGAGATTTCTGGCGCCACCATGGAGTGAGTCAGGCCCCAGGTGACCCCAAGGCCTGGGCCATGCGCCAGGCCAATCCAAATGATTGCGCCAAGCCGTTGCCCGGCAAGTAGCCTTCGGCACCGCGCCCAGACAAACCTGCTGCGCACCCCCCAGCGGCCCACACACCGCGCACCCAAAGGTCTTGCGCATTGAGCAAACGGCCATCGCCATCGGTGACCAACCCCCCTTGCGTGTGCGACAACGCCCCGGTGACCCAGGAAGCCAAATACGGCGCATTCAGTGAGCGGGCAAATTGGGTTCGACCCAGGGGATCGGTGGCCTGCCCCCGGGCCATGTCCTGCACCGCGCTGAGGGTGGCTTGCAGACCCATCGGATCAACCCCGGCCAAAGCAGCCAAGGTCGGCACATCGTCGGCACGCATCACCTGTCCCGCCTGCAAAGCGGCTTGATAAGCGGAATGTTGGGTCATTCCCGCCTCGATGTGGCTGTCAAAAACCTCCAGGGCCACGCCACCCGGTTGGGCCATCACCCACGGGGCCAAGGCCGAGGGGCCGATGTCTTCGCGCACAAAGCGCTGGCCGAGTTGGTTGACCAAGATGCCGCCCAAGGCGGGTATGGCCATGCCCAATCGCGTGCGGCCACCAGGGTTGGTGTGACCTTGCCCTTGAAAACCATCCATGCCCCACAACTGCCCGCCCCAATCCAAGCCCAAAGCGATGGTGCTGCCGTCGTTGTAGTCAGCCCCGTTGTACAGCGCCCCACGCATGGCCGGGATGTGCTGCGCCACCCATGTTGGATGGGCGCCAAAGCCACCCCCCGCCAACATCACATGCGGCGCACGCCAACGGCTGGTATCGTCCGTGCCTTCAAACCCCGTGCCCACGGGCGCCACCGTGACCGGTCGCGGGCACAAATGGATGAGTTCATGGCCCTGGATTGGTTGGCGCAAGCACTGGTGCAATGCGGCGCCACTGGCCGGCAGGGTGCTGTGGAAACGGCATTGGTGGTGACCGGTCGAGACCACATCAGGCAAAAAATGGATGGGCGCATTCATGCCACGGGTCAAAAAATCCACCACCTCGGGCAAAGCCTGGGCCACCGATGCGGCAATGCGCTCGTTCACGCTGTCGCCCGCGAAGGCACGCAAATCAGCCAGCCAACGATCGGGGCTGTCTGTCACACCTGCTTGAATTTGCAAGGCCGAACCCGCCCCTGGAAATAAACCGCCGCTGATGGCCAAGTTGTTGGGGTGGTCCATGTGGGGGTCGACCAACAACACCCGCAAACCGCGCTGGGCCGCAGCCAGCGCACCCATCATGCCAGCGGCACCAGCCCCCAAAACCACGAGATCAAAGTCATCCATGCCCACATCCCCCTGTGCGCATCAGCCCAGGGTCGCGCCGGAGCGCCGAATGATGGGCAGCCATTTGGCAGATTCATCGCGCATGAGTTGGGCGAATTTTTCAGGGCTACCGCCCGCTGGCTCCAAGCCAGCGGCTTGCAAGCGCTGGCGCACCGATTCGTCTTGCAAAGCCAAGTTGATGGCGGCATTGATGCGCTCCACGAAGGGTCTGGGCGTGGCGGCGGCCACCAGCACACCGTTCCAAGCAATGGCTTCAAAACCCTTCAAGCTGGGCACGCCACTGTCGGTCACCGTGGGCACCTCCGGGGTAAGGCCGTAGCGTTGCAAACCGGTGACCGCAATGGCCTTGAGCCGACCGGATTTGATGTGTGGGGTGAGCAAGGTCGGCACGGCGGCAATCATGTGGGTCTCGCCACCGACCGTGGCCAATACGGCCGGTGGACCGCCATTGAACGGAATGTGCACCGCAAACGCACCGCTCAAGGCCTTGATGTACTCCATGCACAAATGGGAAGAGCTGCCATTGCCCACCGAGGCAAAGTTGTATTTGCCGGGGTTGGCCAACAACAGGGCCAGCAATTCAAGGAGGTTGTTGGCTGGCAAGCTGGCGTTGACGGCGATCAAATTGGGTTGCGACGTGGTCAACACCACCGGCGTCAAATCGCGCAAAGGCGAGTACGGCAAACGGGGGTAAAGGTGCGGTGCAAATGCCAAGGGGCCATTGAAGGACATGACCCAGGTGTGGCCATCGGGTGCGGATTGCGCCACCTCGGCGGTTCCCGCCGTGCCACCGGCTTGCGGCTTGTTGTCAATCACCACCGCCGTGCCCAATTGATCGCGCAGTTTGTCTTGCATGGCGCGCGCAATCACGTCCAGCGAAGAGCCTGCCGGCGCCACCACCACCCAACGGATCGGTTTGGCGGAAAAGGGCTGTGCCCACAACCCAGGGGCGACCACGGCAGATGCGGCCACCCCCACCATCCAGCGCCGGCGGATCCCTGTTGAAGTTGGTTGATTCATCGAGAAACCATCCCCTGTGGATTAAAAGGATTTCAGCCAAGCGGCCACTTGGTGCAGGCGTTGCGCCGGGTCGACCTCGAGCATGGCACTGTGCTTTTGCGCGGGGCTCAACGGCAACAACTCCAGCCAGCGGTGGGCGACCCAAGCACAGTCGCCAAAGGCTGCGTCGCCGCGCCATGGCCAAAGTTCAGGGTCCACACCGCGCGCCAACCATTGCTCCGACAACTCGCGCAATTGGTCAGCGGCAAACTGCAACTGCGCCGGCACAGCCGTTGCCGCATCGTCTGGCAACAAGCTCACGCTGGCGCGCCACAAACCATTGACGGCTTGCGCGTGATCACCCAAGCGAAAGCGCTGGCCGCCCACACATTGCACCCGCAACAAAGTGGGCTGAATGGCTTCCAGTGTCAACACATGGGCCAAGCAACCGTGGCTCATCAAGCGCTCGGTGGCGGCGGCTTGTCGCACCTCTTGGCCTTGGGCCAGCATGACCACGCCGAAGGGTGTGCCCTGTTGGTGACACTGCCGAACCATGGTCAGGTAGCGAACTTCAAAAATTTGCAGGTTCAGCAAGCCCTGGGGCAGCAAGCCTTGGCTGAGGGGAAACAAAGGCAGATCGGTCACGGATCAGGGTTTCCATTTGTATTTGACCTGCACGGTGAAGGCGCCGTGCAGTCGATTTTCATAATCGGGCAATAAGCTCATGCCCACGCCCCACTGGTCCCACTCGCGGGTGGCCACCGGGGTGAGAAAGGGGAAAACCCCGCCATCGAGCATTTGCGGATAACCATTGATCAAGCCGACAAAAGCGCCCCAGCGCCAACCCGCCCACTGCCATGGCGTCCAGTACGCACCGGCGTAATAACTGCGCGCCCAATCGCTGTTGTGAAAAAAGCCCGCAGACCAAGACACCTCGCTGGATTGACGCCACTCTCCGCCCAAACCCGTGTTCAGTTGGTTGAAACTCAAGTTATGTTTAGGGAAGTGATAAGAAACAAAGCCCGGATTGACCCAAATGTCATGTGCGACTGGGTTCTCTTGCGACCGGGCCAGGGCGACGCACCCCAAACCCAAGGCCAAGCACACAACCTTGGCCATGGGCATCGTGACAGAGCGACAAATCCGCGATGAATGCAGCAAAATCCATTTCATGCGCGAATGCTAACCGCTCGCCATGTCAGGTCGCTGCCAAGACAGATCCCCCGGCCAATTCAAGCTAGCATTCAGCACGCAATACCTTTGGAGAGATTTGTGAGCGCACTTTTCAGCGAATTCGAACTCGGCTCTGGCCACGGCCCCCTCAAGCTGGCCAACCGCATTGTGGTGGCCCCCATGTGCCAATACTCTTGTGTGGATGGCTTGGCCAGCGACTGGCACCTGATGCACTGGGGCAATTTGCTCAACAGTGGCGCCGGGTTGTTCACCATCGAAGCCACCGCCGTGTCTGAGCGCGGGCGCATCACCCCAGGCTGCTTGGGCCTGTACAACGACGCCACAGCCCAAGCCTTGGCCGATGTGCTGGGACGGGCGCGCCGCCTGGCCCCACCCGTGCCAGTGTCCATCCAATTGGGTCATGCGGGCCGCAAGGCATCCAGCCATGTGCCTTGGAACAGCGGCAAGCTGATTCCCCAAAGCGAAGGCGGATGGTGGCCCGAAGCCCCATCTGCGGTGCCCATCACCGCGGCCGAACCCGCCCCAGAGGCCCTCAGCCCAGCGGCCTTGGACGGCATCCTCAAAGACTTTGTGCGTGCCGCGCAACGGGCCCAAGAGATGGGCATTGAGGCCATCGAATTGCATGGCGCCCATGGCTACTTGCTGCATGAATTTTTGTCGCCCATCTCCAACCAGCGCAGCGACAACCATGGCGGCAACTTTGAAAACCGCATTCGTTTTCCTTTGCAGGTGTTTGAAGCGGTGCGACAGGTTTACAGCGGCAGCTTGGGCATGCGCCTGTCGGCCACCGACTGGGTTGAAGGCGGTTGGACGGCCGAAGAAACGGCTGATTTTTCGCTGCGCCTCAAACAGGCCGGGGCCAACTTCATGCACATCTCGTCGGGTGGCGTCTCGCCCTTGCAAAAAATCACGCTGGTGCCGGGCTACCAAGTGCCTTTCGCCAAAATGGTCAAGGACAAGTCCGGCCTGCCCACCATGGCCGTCGGCTTGATCACCGAAGCCGCCCATGCCGAATCCATTGTGGCCAACCAAGAAGCGGACTTGGTGGCCCTGGCGCGCAGCTTTTTGTACAACCCCCGCTGGGCTTGGGCCGCAGCCGCCGAGCTCAAAGGCTCGGTGCAAGCCACCCCGGCGTACTGGCGCTGCATGCCGCGCGAGGCGCAGCACATTTTCAGCACCGCCAAAGTCGGCATGCGCTAAAAAGCTTCACCACAAGTCTGTCATCGCCGCGCGTGCTGTGTGACGCACCGGGCACCCCATTCAAACGGGTTCACCCGCCTGCAAGCCCGTGTGCACCGTGGGGTAGCGCAAACGCAAGCGCAACTCTTCTTTCATGCGGGTGTTGTCCAAGCGCCTGGATTCACTCATGAAACTCAGCAGCATCAAGGGCAACTGGTCTTTGGCCGTGTCACGGGGCACCCGGTTGGGGCGGGGCAGGCCAAAAATGTCTGCGGCCACGTCAAAGTAGTCGCCCATCTTGAGTTGGCTGTCATCACTCACGTGATAGACCCGCTGCGGCCGACCGCGCCACAGCGCCAGCCAGCATGCGCGCGCCAAGTCATCGGCATGGATGTGGTTGGTGTAGACATCGTCGGCGGCTTGCAACACCGGTGTGCCTTTGCGCAGGCGATCTCGGGGGGTGCCCCCCTCGCGATCCAGGGCATAAATGCCCGGGATGCGCAAAATGCTGGCTCGCACCCCTTGGCGCACACCCGTGCCTTTGCCATGCCAGCGCAAGCGCTTTTCCGCATCCACGCGGCGATAGGCCCGGGGGGTGAAGGGGGTGACCGGTTGCGATTCATGCACCCAAGCGCCTTGGCAGTCCCCATACACACCGCTGGTGGATCCATAGACCCAACTGCGCGGCCAGGTGCGCCGATTCAAACAGCGCATCAAGGCCAAGGTGCGTGGGTCAGACCAGCCATCTGGCGGTGGCGGGGCCAAATGCACCATCCGCGTGGCCAACCCGGCCAAGCGGCGCAGGCTGTGGGCGTCATCCAGGTTGCCCAACAACGGCATGATGCCCTGTTGCCTGAGCGCGGCACAGTTGCCAGGCGTCGAGGTCAAGGCCATCACCCGCCAAGGGGTTGGTGTCAGCCGCGCCACACGCTGACCAACATCGCCACAACCGACGATCAACAACCGTTGGCGGCGAAAGCGGGCGGGCAAGGCACCCAGCGGGGATTGGTTTGAAGGCAAAATCGCGGTCTTTACAAAAATTCAATCCCAAGGATACCCAAACATGAGTTTCAGCGTCACGGTCCAACCCAGCGGTCGCCATTTCACGGCTGAGGCCGACGAGACCTTGCTCAGCGCAGGCTTGCGCCAGGGCATTGGCCTGCCCTATGGGTGCAAAGACGGTGCCTGCGGATCGTGCAAAAGCAAAAAAATCAGCGGTGATTTGGTCATGAGCGAATACCAAAGCAAGGCCTTGAGTGACACCGAAAAAGAGCAAGGCTATGTGCTGACCTGCCGCGCCACAGCCACCTCAGACCTGGTGCTGGAGTCGCGCCAAGTGGTCGAGGAAGGTGCCTTCCCCATCCGCAAAATGCCAGTGCGCGTCTTGAGCATGGCGCAAGCCTCACACGATGTGATGGTGATCCAGTTGCAATTGCCCGCCAACGATGCGTTTCAATTTCGCGCCGGCCAGTACATTGACTTTTTGCTGCGCGATGGTGCGCGCCGCAGTTACTCCATGGCCAATGCACCGCACACCTTGGTGGCGGGCAGCCCCAGCGTGGAGCTGCACATCCGCCACATGCCGGGTGGCAAATTCACCGACCACGTGTTTGGCGCAATGAAAGAAAAAGAGATTCAACGCATCGAAGGCCCACAGGGCAGCTTTTTCCTGCGCGAAGACAGCCCCGAGCCGTTGGTGTTTTTGGCCTCTGGCACTGGCTTTGCGCCCATCAAGGCCATCATTGAGCACATGCGCCACGCGGGCATTGAGCGGCCCACCACGCTGTACTGGGGCGGGCGCCGCCCCGCCGATTTGTACATGGACGCCTGGGTGCGCGAACAAACCGCTGCCCTGCCCTGGCTGACCTATGTGCCCGTGGTCTCCGACGCTTTGCCCGAAGATGCTTGGAGCGGCCGCACTGGCTTTGTGCACCGCGCCGTTTTGGAGGACTTTGCCGACCTCAGCGGCCACCAGGTCTATGCCTGTGGCGCCCCCATCGTGGTGGATTCGGCGCGGCTCGATTTTTGTGGCCAAGCAGGTTTGCCCAGCGATTCGTTTTTTGCCGACTCCTTCATCACCGAAGCCGATAAAGCCAACAGCTAAGACACCCGACAGGAGCCGCCGCATGTCCATGACCCCACCTTTGCGCTTGATCCAATGGGGCTTGGCCGTGTTGCTGGCCCATGGCTGGCTGGGTGCGGGCATGGTCTGGGCGCAGACCGCCCCTGTGGGCAAGCCGATCCGGTTGATCGTGCCCTATGCCGCTGGTGGCCCGATTGACGTGACCGCGCGGTTTTTGGCCGAGCGGGTCAAGGACAGCCTGGGCACCGTGATCGTGGAAAACCGCCCCGGTGCGGGCGGCAACATTGGCGCCGATGCCGTTGCCAAGGCCGCACCGGATGGGCTGACCATTGGTATCGCCGCCACCGCCACCCATGCCGTCAACCCCTGGTTGTATGCCCGCATGCCCTACAAGGCCAGCAGCGACTTTGCGCCCATCACGCAAATGGTGCGGGTGCCCAATGTGCTGGTGATGAACACCGACACCGCCAAACGCCTGAACATCGATTCGCTGAAAAGCTTTTTGGCTTATGCCAAAGCCCACCCCGGTCAACTCAATGTGGGCTCGGGCGGCAATGGCAGCGCCGGGCATTTGGCCGCCGAGTTGTTCAAAACCCGGGCGGGCATTTTTGCGGTGCACATTCCCTACAACGGCGGCAACCCGGCGCAACTGGCCTTGCTCGGCGGACAGGTGGACTTTAATTTTGACAATTTGGCCACCGCTTCGGCCAACATCAAAGCGGGCAAGTTGTTGGCCTTGGCCGTGACCACCGCGCAACGCAGCCCTTTGTTGCCCGAGGTGATGGCCCTGTCTGAAGTGTTGCCGGGGTTTTCGGTCGATACCTGGTGGGGCTTGGTGGCGCCCGCCGCCACCCCCAAAGACACGTTGGCCAAACTCAACCAAGCCTTTGTCGCCGCGTTGCGCTCCAGCGAGGTGCGCGAGCGTTGGTCGCAAATGATGGCCGAAGCCGTGCCCAGCGACAGCGAAAGCTTTGGCCGCTTCATGGCCAGCGAATTGGCCAAATACGAGCCCGTGGTCAAGGCCAGCGGGGCCAAGGTCGACTGAGCCCAAGCCAGTCGATCATGAGGTGGTGCCAGAAGCTGCGTCCTGGCGCCATGAACAGGCCGATGCGCGCTGGCGGCCCCCATCAGCGCCGGTGCCCCACCTCAAAGTCGTTGCGCCCAGACACGTCCTTGCCGCGCAGCAACCACAGGGGCCGGGTGGCAAAACTCACTGGCACACCCGACTGCCCGTCCACTGGTTTGAGGCTGCGGTCAAAGTGTGAGCTCGCTGGCATGTAGCGCAAGGCCACACCGGTGCGGCGTTGCCCAGAGGTATTGGCCTGGGCGCCGTGGATCATGTAGACATCGTGCATTGACATCTGACCGGGCTCCAGTTCCAAGTCCAGCGCTTGCGATTCTTCAAACGCCCCATCGACCATGCGTTGGTTCAAGGTCAAGTCGGTGCGGTCTTCGTGCAAATGGGGGTGCAGGTGCTTGCCTTTGTGCGAGCCTGGGATCACCCGCAAACAACCGTTGGCCCGGGTGCTGGGGTCCAGCGCCACCCACACCGTGCAAGTGGCCAAGGGGCGGATGGGCCAATAGTGACCGTCTTGGTGCCAAGGGGTTTCATAGCCTTCGCTGGCGGGTTTGCAAAACACATGGCAGCCCCACAAAATGATGTTGGGGCCGATCAACTGCTCGACCAAATCGATGATCGGTGGGTGCATGGCCAAGTCCAAAAAAGCTTGGCTGCCGCGCACGCCCTCGTCGTTTTTACCGGCAATGTGGGCGCTGACCAGTTTCTCAGGCCGCACACCTGGGTTGTCGCGCAGCAGCGTTTCCAAGGCGTTTTGCACCTTGGACAGCACCTCAGGTTCCAGCCGATAGCTGGGCACCAGACAACCTTGGGTCTGGTATTCGGTCACGTCTTGGGGGCTCAACAATGCTGGCATGGTTGTCTCCTGAAAACTCATTCACCGAGATAGGCGGCTCGGACTTTGGGGTCGTCCAATAAATTTTTGGCCGCGCCGCTCAAGGTGATCAGGCCCGACTCCATCACATAGGCACGGTCGGCAATTTGCAAGGCCCGGCGTGCATTTTGCTCCACCAAAAGAATGGTCATGCCCTGGGCTGCCACGCCTTGGATCACCTCGAAAATTTTGTCCACCATCAAAGGCGACAAACCCATGGATGGTTCGTCCAGCAGCAGCAGTTTGGGCTGCGCCATCAAAGCGCGGCCCATGGCCAGCATTTGTTGCTCGCCACCGGACAAGGTGCCCGCCAACTGGCTGCGCCGCTCTTTGAGGCGGGGGAAGGTGGTGAAAATGCGGTCGATGTCGGATTGGATCTGGGCCGCACCATCGCGGATGTAAGCGCCCATTTGCAGGTTTTCCATGATGGTCATGCGGCCAAAGATGCCGCGCCCTTCGGGCACCATGCACAAGCCTTGGCGCACCAAATCCCACGCGCCCAAACCGGAAATGTTGCTGCCTTGGTAAAGAATGCGCCCCGATTGGGCCGACATGCCGCCGGTGATGGCTTTCAAGGTGGTGGTTTTGCCTGCGCCGTTGGAACCAATCAGGCTCACCAACTCACCGGGGAAGACTTCCAAATCCACGCCTTTGACCGCCTCAATGCCACCATAGGCCAGGGCCAGTTGCGCCACTTGCAACAAGGCCTGGGCCGGGGTCGATGCGCTGTGGGCTGGCTGCGTCATGTCAATGGGCCCCGGTGCCCAAATAGGCTTCAATCACCTGGGGGTCGCGCTGTACCTGCGCCGGTGTGCCTTCGGCAATGCGCTGACCGTGGTCGAGCACCGTGACCCGGTCGCACAGCCCCATGACCAGCTTGACGTCGTGCTCAATCAACAACACGGTGCGGTGGTCGTGGCGAATTTTGTCGATCAGGTCGCGCAATTGCAGTTTTTCGGTGGCGTTCATGCCGGCCGCAGGCTCGTCCAAGGCAATGAGCAAAGGGTCGGTGGCCAGGGCACGGGCAATTTCAAGGCGGCGTTGATCGCCATAGCAAAGCGTGCGCGCTTTGAAGGGGGCATAGGCACCAATGCCCACGTAGTCGAGCAAGGCTTGGGCGCGCGCGGCGGTATCGGCCTCTTCGGCGCGAAAGCGCGCTGTGCGCCAAATGGCGCCCCACACCCCGGCGGTGGTGCGGCAATGGCGCGCCACCATGACGTTTTCCAATGCGGTCATTTCGGCAAACAAGCGGATGTTTTGAAAGGTGCGGGCAATGCCCGCTTGCGCCACCTTGTGCACCGCACTGGGTTGATAGGTTTTTCCGCCCAACTCAAAAACGCCGCTGTCGGGCGTGTACAAGCCGGTGATGACATTGAAGAACGTGGTTTTGCCCGCGCCATTGGGCCCAATCAGGCCATAAACCTGGCCACGCTCGATGCACAAATCCACACCGCTCAATGCCTGCAAGCCACCAAAGCGCTTGCCCACCCCACGCACGTTCAGCACCGGCTCACTCATGGCGACCTCTGCGCTTGGGCCGACTGGCCGTGTTCGGGGGCTGGCCACAACCCCCGTGGCCGCCACAGCATGATGCCGATCATGGCCAGGGCAATCAACAACTGGCGCAAGATGGCGGGGTCAAACCGTCCCCCCGTGAGGTCTTGCAGCGGGGCGGCGATCAAACGCAGCACCTCGGGCAAAGCGGCCAACAGCACGGCCCCCAAAATCACGCCCGGCAAATGGCCCAAGCCCCCCAAGACCACCATGGCCACGATCATCACCGACTCCATCAGGCTGAAGGATTCGGGCGAGATAAATCCTTGAAACGCCGCGAACATGGCCCCCGAGACGCCGCCAAAACTCGCTCCCATGGCAAAGGCCAGCAGTTTCAAATCGCGGGTGTGGATGCCCATGGCCCGGGCCGCGACCTCGTCTTCGCGGATGGCCATCCAAGCCCGGCCGATGCGCGAACGCTCCATGCGATGGCAAATAAAAATGCTGACCAGCACCAGAAGCAAAAACAAGTAGTAATAGAGGGTCACCGATGGCAACTCGATGAAGCCCAGGTTCAAGCGCTTGGACAACGGGTGACCGAGCACCGACACCGCATCGATCGAACCCAGACCCTTGGGCCCATTGGTGATGTTGATGGGTTGGTCCAGGTTGTTCATGAACACCCGAATGATTTCACCAAACCCCAAGGTCACGATGGCCAAGTAATCGCCGCGCAGTTTCAGGGTGGGCGCGCCCAGCAAAGCGCCAAAAAAAGCCGCCAGCACGGCCGCCATGGGCAAAACCGCCCACAAACTCAGGTGCAAGCCGTTGGGAAACCAAGCCACCAAGGCCGGAAAGGTTTCGAGCAAATGGGGCGAGGCCAGCAAACCGTACAAATAAGCGCCTAAAGCAAAAAAGGCCACATACCCCAGGTCGAGCAAACCAGCATAGCCCACCACCACATTCAGGCCCAGCGCCAGCATCACATACAGCAGCGACATGTCGGCAATGCGCACCCAGGCATTGCCAAAGCTTTGCAGCACCAGCGGAAAAGCCAACAACACCACCGCCCATAACCAGGCCTGGGATTTGGAGGTGAAACGAATGCCCATGCCTGCTGACCTCAGGCCCGATCGGCCACACGCTCACCGAGCAAGCCCGAGGGGCGCAAGGTCAAGATGGCGATCAGCACCAAAAACGCAAAGATATCGGTGTACTGGCTACCCAACACGCCCCCGGTCAGCGCACCGATGTAGCCTGATCCAATCGACTCGATCAAGCCCAGCAGCAGGCCACCCACCACCGCTCCGGGCAAATTGCCGATGCCGCCAAAAACGGCCGCAGTGAATGCCTTGAGGCCCGGCAAAAAACCCATGTGGTGGTGAACCGTGCCGTAATTGGATGCCCACATCACCCCGGCAATGGCGGCCAACACCGCCCCCATGACAAAAGTGGCTGAAATCACGGTATCGGGTTTGACGCCCATCAAAGCGGCCACGCGGGGGTTTTCGGCCGTGGCACGCATGGCCCTGCCAAGGCGCGTGGCATGGACCACCCACATCAACACCGCCAAAGAAAAGGCGGTGACGCCCAAAATCATCAACTGGGTGGGCGTGATGACGGCCCCGGCCACGGCCATGGGTTCAGAGGGCAACAAGGTGGGATAGGGCTTGTAATTGGGTTTCCAAATGATCATGGCCAAGGTCTGCAACAAGATGGAGACCCCAATGGCGGTGATCAAGGGCGCGAGCTTGGGTGCGTCGCGCAAGGGGCGGTAGGCGATTTTTTCAATGGCATAGTTCAGCACCGCCGAGACCACACAGGCGATCAACACGGCCAGCAACAAGACCAGCGCCGCCGGTGAATCGGGCGAAGCGTCCTTCATCCAGCCAATCGCGGTCCAACTGGTGATGGCGCCCACCATCAACACCTCGCCGTGGGCGAAGTTGATGAGGTTGATGATGCCGTACACCATGGTGTAACCCAGTGCCACCAAGGCATACATGCTGCCAATGACCAAGCCGTTGATGATTTGCTGAAGGAAAATATCCATTCGGTCTTATTTGAAATGGAAGCTATCGGTGTGAGATCGGTTCAATGTATTTGCCTGCCAGTGAGCGGGTGTGCGCTGGGTGGATCCCCGATTGCAAACCATTCTAGACACGCTGAGCGCGCCAAGGTCAATGCCCCGTGCTTTGGAGCGGCTATTTTTTAGCGCCCCTGGCTTGGCGATTCGTTTCTCGCAAAGCCCGCATTTTTTCAGCGATTTTGATCTCCAAACCCCGCTCTACAGGTTCATACAAGTTGGGCGGCGTCATGCCCTCGGGCCAGTAGTTTTCGCCAGCGGCAAACGCATCGGGTTCATCGTGGGCATAGCGATAGGCTTTGCCGTAGTCCAGGTCTTTCATCAAGGCGGTTGGGGCATTGCGCAGGTGCAGTGGCACAGGACGGGTGCCATCGGCCTTGATGAGTTTGCGCACGCTGTTGTAGGCCTTGTAAACCGCGTTGGACTTGGGTGCCACCGCCAAATACACAATGCATTCGGCCAAGGCCAACTCGCCCTCGGGTGAGCCCAAGCGCTCGTAAACCTCAGCCGCATCCAAGGCCAAGCGCAGCGCACGCGGGTCGGCCAAGCCAATGTCTTCGGCGGCCATGCGGATCATGCGCCGCGCCATGTACTTGGGCTCGGCCCCGCCATCGAGCATGCGCACCAACCAATACAACGCCGCATCGGGATCCGAGCCACGCACCGATTTGTGCAAGGCACTGATGGTGTCGTAAAACTGCTCGCCACCCTTGTCGTAGCGGCGCATGCGCTCGCCCAACACTTTCATCAACCACGCATCACTCACTTGCGACAGCTTTTCGTGCTGGGCCGCCACCGCCAAGGTTTCCAAGGTGTTGAGCAAACGACGCGCATCGCCATCGGCATAGGCAATCAAGCGCGCTTGAGCGTCCGCGTCCAAGGCCGGCACAGCTTGGATGGCGTGGGCTTTGTCGATGATGTGCGCCAAATCAATTTCTGACAAAGGCTGCAACACATACACTGCAGCCCGCGACAACAGGGCAGAGTTGACTTCGAACGAGGGATTTTCGGTGGTCGCGCCAATGAAGGTGAACAGACCCGACTCGACGTGCGGCAAAAACGCGTCTTGCTGGCTTTTGTTAAAGCGGTGAACCTCATCGACAAACACAATGGTGCGGCGCTTTTCCAGCCCGTCACGTGCTGCCAGCGCCGTGTCCACCGCTTCACGGATTTCTTTCACGCCGCCCAACACCGCGCTGATGGCCAAGAACTGTGCATCAAAAGCATCGGCCATCAACCGTGCGATGGTGGTTTTGCCCACCCCCGGCGGCCCCCACAAAATGCAGCTGTGGGGTTGGCCCGATTCAAACGCCACCCGCAGGGCCATGCCCTCGCCCAGGATTTGTTGTTGACCGATCACCTCGCCCAAGCTCCGGGGGCGCAGGCGTTCGGCCAGAGGGGTGTGGTTGGACCGGGCGCTCATGGAGAGGCAGGCAGCTCAGGGCCTGAGCACTTCAACGCCAACGGGTGGGCTGAACTGAAAGCCAGGTGCCCCCAAACCTGCCGGATTGGTTTCCATGCGCTCAAACACCAGCACCGAGCGCTGCCCCATGGCGTCGGCCATCTCCAAGCGCGCCAACTGCACGCCTGTGCCAGACAACCGCAGCCCCAAGCGCATGGATTGCATGGTGGCATCCTTGGACACGGGTGTGGCCTGTATCCATTGCAACCCGTCATGGTCGGGTTGGGCAACGAGTTGAAATTCTTTTTGCAAAGCGGCCACATCGCTGGCCAGGGCAATCACCGCCATTGGCGTGGCACCCAAGGCTTGGGCCTGGCCACGGGCGGTGGCCTGCTTAAGCTCTGCGTCGTAGAGCCAAAGTGTTTTGCCATCGGCCACGATGGATTGGGCAAAAGGCTTTTGATAGTCCAGCCTGAAGTGCTGGGGCCGCATGAAAGCAAAAGAGCCCGTGGACTGTTTGGTGCGCGGCGCTTGGCCTGACTTGGCTGGCAAGGTGACGGTTTGCACAAAATCAGCCCGCCCGCTGCGGGTGGTTTTCAAAAATACACCCAGGCTGTCCAAGGCATCGGCCTGCGCGGCAGCGCAAGCCATGCCAAACGCCATCAGCGCAAACCAGCGGCGCATCTCACTCGGCCCGACTGGGCACCAAAATTTCACGCTGCCCGCTGGTGCTCATGGCACTGACCAAGCCGGCCTTTTCCATGTCCTCGACCAAACGTGCCGCGCGGTTGTAGCCAATTTTCAGATGCCGCTGCACCAAGGAAATGCTGGCCTTGCGGTTTTTCAAAACAATCTCGACCGCTTGGTCGTACAAGGGGTCTTTTTCGCCGCCGGCGGCGCCCAAGCCGTCCAAATCCAGATCGCCGCCCTCGACGGTGCCACCCTCCAACAAGCCCTCGACATAGTTGGGTTCACCTTGGGTTTTGAGGTAGTTGACCACCCGGTGCACCTCTTCGTCGCTGACAAAAGCCCCATGCACGCGGATGGGCAAACCCGTTCCACTGGGCATGTAGAGCATGTCGCCCATGCCCAACAAGGCTTCGGCGCCCATTTGGTCGAGGATGGTGCGGCTGTCGATTTTGCTGCTCACCTGAAAGGCGATGCGGGTGGGGATGTTCGCTTTGATCAAACCCGTGATCACGTCCACGCTGGGGCGCTGGGTGGCCAAGATCAAATGGATGCCTGCGGCCCGCGCTTTTTGGGCCAAGCGGGCAATCAGCTCTTCGATTTTTTTGCCCACCACCATCATCAGGTCGGCCAACTCATCGATCACCACGACGATGTGTGGCAAGCGTTCCAGGGGTTCGGGCGCTTCTGGCGTCAAGCTGAAGGGATTGCCAATGTGCTCCTCGCGGGCGGTGGCTTCGTCAATCTTGGTGTTGTAACCGGCCAAGTTGCGCACACCCATTTTGCTCATCAGCTTGTAGCGGCGTTCCATCTCGGCCACGCACCAAGTCAGCCCATGGGCGGCTTGGCGCATGTCGGTCACCACGGGGGCCAACAAATGCGGAATGCCTTCGTAGACCGACATCTCCAGCATCTTGGGGTCGATCATCAACAAGCGCACATCGCGCGCTTCGGCTTTGTAGAGCAGCGACAAAATCATGGCGTTGATGCCCACCGATTTGCCCGAACCCGTGGTGCCGGCCACCAACACATGGGGCATCTTGGCCAAATCGGCCACGATGGGGTTGCCCACAATGTCTTTGCCCAAGCCCATGGTCAGCAAAGATTTGGCTTCGTTGTACACCTGCGAGCCCAAAATTTCGCTCAGCTTGATGGTTTGCCGCCGCGCATTGGGCAGCTCCAAGGCCATGTAGTTTTTGCCCGGAATGGTCTCGACCACGCGGATCGACACCAGGCTCAGCGAGCGGGCCAAGTCTTTGGCCAGCCCCACCACTTGCGAGCCTTTGACGCCGGTGGCGGGTTCGATTTCGTAACGCGTGATCACCGGGCCCGGCGCTGCCGCCACCACCCGCACCTCGACCCCAAAATCTTTCAGCCGCTTTTCAATCATGCGACTGGTCATCTCCATGGTTTCGCTCGACACCGTGTCTTGGCGGGTCAGAGCGCCGTCGAGCAAGTCCACCTGGGGCAAATGGCTGTCGGGCATGTCTTGGAACAGGGGGCGCTGACGCTCTTTGGCCACGCGGGTGCTTTTGGGCACATCCAACACCACGGTTTCAATGTTCACCGCCGGCGCCATGGGCTCGTCCATGTCAGGACGCGATTCGGTGATGATTTCGTCGCGCTCACGGGCCGCCGCTTGGCCCATCGCCAAGTCTTGGGCCAGCTCGCGCTTTTCGCGCCAAGAAGCCACAAAGCCATCGATGGCCGCGCCAATGTCTTGTGCGACTTGCACCCAAGAGAAGCGAAACACCCAAGAGGCACCCACCAACATCAAGGCAATGAACACCAAACCCGCCCCATTGAACCCCAGCCAATGCTCGCTCACCGGGCCGATGAAGTAACCCACCACGCCACCGCTGATGCTGCCCGCGAGTTGGTCTTCAAAACGGTACAAACGGCTCCACTCCAATGCGGCGCTTGACAGCAGCAGCATGGTCAGGCCGCTCCAAAACGCCCATTTGCTGTGGCGCCAAGGCACCTCGGCAGCGGGCGCATCATCGCCGCGCAAACGTTGCCGCAAAGCCCTGACCCACACCGACAAGGCCGCGCCATACGACCACCAAATCGAATAGCCGAGCAGGAAAAACCCGATGTCGCTGATCAGGGCGCCCAAGCGGCCCGCGGCATTGCGCGTCACGGCGCCTGCCCCAGAGGTGGTCCAGGCCGAATCACCGGGGTGGTGAGAAATCAAGGCCAAGAGCCAAAACGCCAGGAACAAAAACCCGGCGGTCAAGGCCATTTCTTGGGCGAAGCGGCGCCAGCCCGTGGGCTCGGGCCCGGCATCGCGGTCTGCGTTCAGGGTATTGAGGGAGTACGTCATTTGGAAAACCGCAAGCTTACCCCAGCCAGGGGGTGGAAAGCCCGCCAAAACTCGGGAAAACCCACCCTTCTTACAATGGCGTTTGCCGCCTTGACCGGCGACCCACTTCTCCAAGGCCCCCATGACCACCCACGCACAAGTCCTCATCCTCGGCTCAGGACCGGCCGGTTACACCGCCGCCGTTTATGCCGCCCGCGCCAATCTCAAACCTTTGTTGATCACCGGCATGGCCCAAGGCGGCCAGTTGATGACCACCACCGAGGTCGATAACTGGCCAGCCGATGTGCATGGCGTTCAAGGCCCCGACCTGATGCAACGCTTTTTGGAGCACGCGCAGCGCTTCAACACAGAGATCGTGTTTGACCACATCAACCAGGTTGATTTTTCCAAACGTCCCTTCACCCTCAAAGGCGACAGCGGCACCTACACCTGCGACACCTTGATCATCGCCACCGGCGCTTCGGCCAAATACCTGGGTCTGCCCTCTGAGCAGGCCTTCATGGGACGGGGCGTCTCCGGCTGCGCCACCTGTGACGGCTTTTTCTATCGCGAACAAGCCGTGTGTGTGGTGGGCGGCGGCAACACCGCCGTGGAAGAGGCCTTGTATTTATCCAACATCGCCAGCCAAGTGCATTTGGTGCATCGCCGCGACAAGTTCAAAGCCGAGGCCATCATGATCGACAAGCTGATGGACAAAGTCAGCAGCGGCAAGATCGTGCTGCAACTGCACAGCGTTTTGGACGAAGTTTTGGGCGACGCCAGTGGCGTGACGGGCGTGCGGCTGAAAAGCATCACCGACCAAAGCACCCGCGACCTGGCCTTGCAAGGCTGCTTCATTGCCATTGGCCACCAGCCCAACACCGATATTTTCAAAGGCCAGCTGGAGATGAAGGACGGCTACATCGTCACCCAAAGTGGCTTGCAAGGCATGGCCACCATGACCAGCGTGCCCGGTGTGTTTGCGGCAGGGGACGTGCAAGACCATGTGTACCGCCAAGCCATCACCAGCGCGGGCACCGGCTGCATGGCCGCTTTGGACGCCCAGCGGTTTTTGGAGCAAAGCCACTGACCCAGCCCGCCGGTTGGCACGCCAGGCCCACCACCATGCCCCCATGACCCTCACGAAGCCCAGGTCCAGAACTGGGCGTTTTCGGCTATAATATTTGGCTTTCCCTGTTCAGGGGATCAGAGGCCACGCCAATCGGTGTGGCACAGGGATACCGCCCCCTTTTGGCGAGGTCAGGTTCGCAACCACCGTTGTGGGCCGTTTGAATGGAGTGTCCTCATGGCACGCGTATGTGAAGTCACGGGCAAAGGCCCGATGGTGGGAAACAATGTCTCCCACGCCAACAACAAAACCAAGCGCCGTTTCCTGCCCAACCTGCAGTACCGCCGTTTTTGGGTCGAAAGTGAAAACCGCTGGGTGCGTTTGCGCGTGTCCAACGCCGCATTGCGCTTGATCGACAAAAAAGGCATTGAAGTGGTTCTCGCAGATTTGCGTGCCCGCGGTCAAGCCTGATCCACCCCACATCCCTGGCCTTCACCCAATGGGGTTGAACGCCATCCATCACAGACTGAAAGGATTTCACCATGGCTTCCAAAGGCGGACGCGAAAAAATCAAGCTTGAATCTTCGGCTGGTACCGGTCACTTCTACACCACCAGCAAGAACAAGAAAACCATGCCCGAGAAAATGACGATCATGAAATTTGATCCCAAGGCCCGCAAGCATGTCGAGTACAAAGAAACCAAGCTGAAGTAATCCAGCCGGGCTTCCAAACAAAAACCGCTCCTTGGAGCGGTTTTTTCATGGGCAGTCGACATAGAAACGGATCTGGCAGTCGACCTTTGTTCAGATGACCCGCTGGATGTCGGGCCCCGCCTGCTTCAGATCCGGGCCATGCGCAAGCGCAGAGAGAACTCTTTCAAAGCCGCCACGCCACTGTCCTCGGCTTTGCGGCACCAGGCTTGCAAGTCGCTGGCCAGCTGATCGCGCGAGCGGTGGGTGCTCAGCCACAGTTGGCGCAATTCTTCTCGCATGCGCACCATGGTGTCGGCATCGGGCAGCACAGCGCGCGCCTGCTCCAAGCTGTGGCTGGCCGAACTGGGCACCTTGTCGGCGTCGCGGTGCATCCAGCGGCGCGCCACTTTCAACACCGAATCGGCAGGTTGCTGAGGCAAACGGGCAATCTCTTGGGCCACCGCGCGCTGAAGTTCGCGGGCATATCCGGCCATGACCTCGTAGCGGTTGACGATCAATGCCTCCAAGGTTTTTTCGTCCGCCACGGGCTGAGCATCGCCCCATTGCAACTTGGGCGGCGTTTTCTTGACATGGGCCAGGCCCAAGGTTTCGAGCACGCGGATGTACAACCAGCCAATGTCGAATTCATAGGGCTTGACCGACAACTTGGCCGAGGTGGGGTAGGTGTGGTGGTTGTTGTGCAACTCCTCGCCACCGATCAAGATGCCCCAAGGTGAAATATTGGTGCTGGCATCGGGCGCCTCGAAATTGCGATAACCCCAGTAATGGCCAATGCCATTGATGATGCCCGCAGCGGTGACGGGGATCCACATCATTTGCACCGCCCAAATGCTCAGGCCCACCACCCCAAACAAAGCCAGATTGATGATCAGCATCACGCCCAGGCCTTGCCAGGGAAAGCGCGAATACACCCAGTTTTCCACCCAGTCGTCCGGGGTGCCGTGGCCAAATTTGCTCAGGGTTTCGGTGTTGCGGGCCTCGGCACGGTACAGCTCAGCGCCTTGCCAAAACACCGTGCGAATGCCTCGGGTTTGCGGGCTGTGGGGGTCGTCCGGGGTTTCGCATTTGGCGTGGTGCTTGCGGTGGATGGCCGCCCAGGCTTTGGTTTGCATGCCGGTGGTGAGCCACAACCAGAGTCGGAAAAAGTGAGCGGGCATGGGGTGCAAGTCCATCGAGCGGTGGGCTTGGTGGCGGTGCAAATAAATCGTGACCGCTGCGATGGTGATGTGCGTCAGGCCCAAAGTCACCCACAGCAGTTGCCAGGCCGTCAGATCCCACACACCGTAGGCCAGCCAATGCAACATGGCGGTGATGGTGGGAGAGTCTGTGATCCACATCGCACTTCCTTTCAAACCCTGTTCAGGGTGTAGACACCGATTTTAAGGCGCGCACCACATGGCCGCGAAAAAGCCATCGGTCCCATGCAGATGGGGCCACAGGCGCAAATACATGCCGTCATCGCCACACAATTGCGCAGCCTGTTCCACTTTGAGTTCCGTCAGGGCATCCTTGACCGACAAGGGAACCCACTGCGGGTGACGTTGGCTGAAAGCCTGGGCCACGGCTTCGTTTTCTTCCAGCATGGTGCTGCACGTCGCGTACACCAAACGGCCACCGGGTTTGAGCAAACGGGCCGCACTGTCCAATATGGCGTTTTGCTGCACGGACATGGCCTGCACCCCCTCGGGCGACTGGCGCCACTTCAAGTCGGGGCTGCGGCGCAAGGTGCCCAGGCCTGAGCAGGGAGCGTCCACCAGCACCCGATCGATCTTGCCACTCAGGCGTTTGATGCGGTCATCGCGCTCGTGGGCAATGGCCAACGGATGCACATTGGACAAGCCACTGCGCGCCAAGCGGGGCTTGAGGCCCTCCAAGCGGTGCGCCGATGTGTCCATGGCATACAAGCGGCCGGTGTTGCGCATCGCCGCGCCCAAGGCCAGGGTTTTGCCGCCGCCGCCCGCACAAAAATCAACCACCATCTCACCGCGCTTGGCGTCCACCAACAAGGCCAGCAATTGCGAGCCTTCGTCTTGCACCTCCACAGCGCCTTGGCTGAAGGCCGCGCTGTCGCTCAAGTTGGGTTTGTCCAGCAAGCGCAAGCCCCAGGGTGAAAACGGCGTGGGTTCGCTGGCGATGTGTTCTTTTTTCAACTGGGCCTGCACCTCAGCGCGCTTGTGGCCCAAGGCGTTGACCCGCAAATCCATGCCTTGCGGGCGGTTCAAAGCCGCCACATACGCCCAAAAATCATCGCCCAATTGGGCCTTGAGGGATGCCACCAGCCATTCGGGCAAATTGTGCCGATGCCGGTCAAGCAAGGCCTGGCGGTCCACCGCATCGCATTGCTCCAGCCATTTTTTTTCAGGCTCGCTCAGAGCGCTGCGCAAAAAATCCCTGGCACCCTGGCCTTGTCCTGGCTGCGGGCTGTGGGCCAGCTGGTCTTGGTGATGGGCAAACCCCAAGATGGCCATGCGCCGCTCTTTGGGGCCGCTGCCCGAAGGCGACAAATGGTCGAACAACAACTTCTGGCGCAACACGCTGTAAACCGCGCCCGACAAGGCGGTGCGCTCACGCGGCCCCAAGCCCAAAGACTTGCGGTGTTGCTTGAAAAATTGGGACACCACCGCATCGGCGGGGTGGTCGAACTTCAAAACCTGGCGAACCAATTCGGTGCAGGCGTCCATCAGGGCTTTGGGGTGCATGGCCCATTATCGAGCCTGAGCGACCAAAGCCTCATGCGGCGGTATGTCGGGCGCAAGGCTTTATGCTCTCGCCCATGTCCGACACCGACCTCTCTCCCCTGCCCACCCTGCCCCTGGGGCCCTACATGCACTACAAAGGCCTGCCCTATGAAGTGCTGGGCGTGGTGCGCCACAGCGAAACCTTGGAGCCTTTGGTGCTGTACCGCGCTGAATACGGTGAGCACGGTTTGTGGGTGCGGCCCTTTGCCATGTTCACCGAAGAAGTGGAGATTGGGGGCGTGAAGCAGTTGCGTTTCACGCCACTCGCGGCTTAAGCAAACACGCCCGCCGTCTCTTGCATCTGCGCGGACACCTGGCCCAAGTGGTGCAAGCTGTCGCCCAAGCTGAGTTCGATTTGCGTCAAGCGCTTGAAGCAGTGGCTGACGATGTACTCATCGGTCACGCCAATGCCACCGTGCAGCTGCACCGCTTCTTGGCCCACATGGCGGGTGGAGCGACCAATTTGGTACTTGGCCCGTGACACCGCCAGTGAACGCTCTGCCGCAGGGGCGTTGAGTTTGAGCGTGGCGTAATAGCTCATGGAGCGGCCCAACTCGAGTTGCATTTTCATGTCGGCCACGCGGTGGCGCAGCGCCTGAAAACTGGCAATGGCGACACCAAACTGTTTGCGGGTGTT
>CANFPJ010000027.1 GCA_947448885.1 Comamonadaceae bacterium | reverse complement strand
GCAAATATCTGGGACACCTATGCCAGCTTCAACCCTTTTGACTGAATCAATGATCTGGCTGTCTGTGAATTTCGATCTCTTCATTTAGAACCTCTTCCATTGGAAAAAATTCTACTTCTCACACCTTTGGTTCTTGGGGACGATTACCCATCTACAACACCAATTTGAACAACCAAGATATTATTTTTATCCTGCAAAAATCCCAAATAACTTGCGCCTAAATTCCTTTCGACAAAGGTTGCATCAACTGCACCATTTGGCGATAATTTAAAAAGACTATTTGAAGAATTACTCTTGATGGCTTTTAAGTAAATGTGGTCTTGACCCTGTATTCCAGTACCGCCGGTATGTTTAAGTTACCGATCGCTTCTCCCTGAACAGTTTTGGTGGCAAGTAGCCAAGTGCACTGTGCGGGTGATACGAATTGTAGTCATCGAACCAATCTTTTAGTTGGGCCATTACGGTTTTTGAATCTGGCCTGTTTGCCAACTTGGCGTAGTCCCACTTCAGAGTCTTCACAAAGCTCTCAGCCATGCCGTTACTTTGAGGGCTTGTTACTGGCGTTGTTACAGGCTTTAAGCCTAGTTCCTTGGCAAAGTTTCTTGTCTCAGCAGCTGTGTAGCAACTGCCGTTGTCGGTAAGCCATTCAATCGTTGTGGGCGGCTTGCCATTTGATCCGAATCGTTTCTCCACAGCCTGCATCATCAAGTCACCAACCAGTCCTGCATCAATACCTTTGGTAGTGGCAACCCAACTCATGACTTCTCTGTCGCAGCAGTCCAGCGCGAATGCCACTCTGACGCGTTCCCCGTTGTCGCAAGACAGCTCCAATCCATCTGAGCACCAACGCGTATCGCTTTCTTTGACTGCCACTGTGCCTTCGTGCTTTCTGGTGTCCAAAGGCTTTTGACCTTGTCTAAAGAGTAGCCAGCCCTCATCGCGCATTACCCTGTAAACGCGCTTATGGTTGATCTGGCGACCATCGATCTTCAGCCTTGCCCAGACGCGTCTATAGCCGTAAGTGGCTCGGTCTTTGACCACGCAGGCAATGGCATCCTTCAGGTCAGCATCGTCGAGCTTAGGTGGTGACTTTCTCAAATCAGTCCATTCACTAGAACGTGTTTTCTTGGTCAACACATTGCTGCGGGATACGCCCAGTGCCAGGCACACCGCCCTTATTGCTCGTCCCCGGGCAATACAGGCGAGCGCACAATCCACTTTTTTGCTTTGGCAAAGTCCACAGCCTCCTTGAGAATCTCGTTCTCCAGAGTCTTGCGTCCCAGCGCACCTTCAAGTTGTTTAATGCGTCTCATGGCCTCTTGAAGTTCAGAAGCTGGGACAACGGTTTCATTGGCACCGACTGCGACCAAGGAACCTTCCAAATAAGCTTTACGCCACTGAAACAACTGGGCTGCAGTTAGTCCATGTTGGCGGGCTACCAAAGAAACAGAACTGCCTGGTTCATTGGTTTGTTTGACGATTTCAAGCTTTTGTTCCGGAGTCCAGCGCCTGCGGCGCTGCACACTGGTGACCACTTCCACCCGGTTAGGTCTTATTGATGACATAGTCATATCCATAGTCTTATTCCTAGTTGTTAGTTTAAGGAATACCGATGGGACTGTCATTCAGGGGGCTAACTCAAAATGCCATCGTCTAAAAAATTGGCAGCATAAATACTGATGTATCCGTTAAGAACCAACTGACCATTGGTACCAAATTTATCGTCAATGCTGCCATCAACATTCACACGAAATACTTGAACACTGTTAGATGACTGATACGATGATCCAAACACCAAAACCTTGCCATCGGGCTGCTGCATTAATGTCTGTACTGAACCCGCATATTTTTGAGCGACCAAAAGTTTGCCATCGCTGTCAAATGTTTTATCAAGCGTTCCATCTGAGTTATAACGCACAATAACCAAGTTCGAATCACTATACCCACCGACGAGAATTTTTCCATCAGCTTGAATAATTGAGCAACTGGCCTTGTCATAGCTACCCCCCAGGTTGGTTTTAACAATACCTGGCAATATGACACTTTTCAAATCAGGTTTGTTATTGACTTCTTGAACAGGCAATGTCTGCTCACTGCTCACACTTTCAGAAGTTCCTTCCTTGTCAAGATAGCCAATTTTTACCGATATCTTTTTGGCGACATCGCTTTGCGTAACAACATAATCAATACCAGTGGCTCCATTAATCAATTGTCCATCTGCATACCACTGATACAAAAAACTGCCCAATCCATCAGCATCAGTTAAATTATTTGAAGCCGTAAGACATTGACCTTGTGCTACCACTCCGCCAATGGTGACATTTCCAATTGGCAGAATGTTAGGGGAACGGGTGGTGAAGCTATAACTCTGTGTTCCTGCAAAAGCGTTGCCAGTTATATCTTTTACAGATTCTGCCGCAAATTCAATTTTATAAGTTGTATTGAATAATAAATCAACACTTGGGTTAATGGTTAATTGATTACCAGATATAGTTACATTGGAACTACTTTGATTAAATGTTTCTACAGTCACTCCTGCTATTGTCTTTAATACAATTGCTCCCGCACCTCTTTTAATGGGTTCGCTGAACGAGGCAACAATATTGGATTCGATTGGAACTTTTAATACTTGATTTTTTGGGGTAAGCGAAGATAAAAACGGAGCAGTAATATCATTTGTATTAGAATTGGAATTGCCATTCCATGTGGTAATAATTCCATCAGTTGCAGTTACAACAACATCATCTTTCTTCGCAGTCGCTGCAGCAACCACTGAGACCACACTATTAATTAAAATACTGGTCGTAGAACCATATACAAAATAATTTGTGGCAAACGTATTCGTGCCAACTGTTTGCGTTGTTTCCATGACTTAACCTCGTTGATACGCTTTATTTATTTCAAACTATTATCAATCCTATCCCAAATCTCCTTCTAAGTGTCGATTTCTATCAAAAAGAACAAAACAAGCACGCCTCGATTTCTAATTGGAGTTCAGCACACAACAGTTCCGGCAAAGCCCAAACAGTTACCCACTTTCACCCGTTCGTTGGTGTCCGTATGTGCCATTAAACACCAGTCCATGACCCATCCACATCCCCGGTCAGCACCCCGATAAGCTTGACACTGTTGTCCGTTGTCGCTGTGTCTGAAATGGCAGCAGAGGTTGTCCAGACCTTGGGGTTCAACGACTGCGCCGATGTATAGGCACTGGCCAGCTTGGCATCGTCGTAATACTTCCAGGTGGGATTGGGCGCACTCAAACCGACCACCATCTTCAGCACCCCAATCGCATCGGTAAGTCCCACATCGCCGCTTTGGTCAAAGTCCGCCGCAATCGCTTGGTAGGGTGACAGCGGTGTGTTGTTGCTGTTGACGTTGAGGCCTACGATCATTTTGAGAATGGCGATCGCATCGGTCAGGTTGACGGCATTGGTTTTACCATTTTCACTTGGAGATTTGGTGTTGTCCTTCCAAAATTTTGCCCCAATCGAAGTACCTGAATTGCTGACAAAGCTGGCGATGGATGCCGTGCGATCGGCGAACTTCAGGCTCTCCACATTGCGCAAAGTGTCTGTGACTTCTGTGCCGGTTTGGGAAACCACTTGATAACCGCCGGTGGTGGCTGTCACCGTATAGTTGCTGGCGTTCAGGGCGTAGACCACCGTGTCTTGACCATCCCCACCGTCGATGGTGTCACGGCCTGCGCCGCTGGTGATGGTGTCGTTGCCCAATCCAGCATTCACCACCACGCCCGCGCTGCCTTTGATGGTGACCGTGTTACCCGCCTGCAGCAACAAAGGCAAAAACAATTGGGTGGCGGCGTACTCCACATCAGACAAGCTGGCCGTCTCATTGGCACCTGCAATGTAGGTTGTTAGATCGTAATTCGGGTCGATGCCGCTGGACGATTGGGCATCCAAACGCACGCTGGTCGCCTCAACCTTGATGCTGTTCGTTTCATAAATGCTGTTTTTGAAATCGATCGCATCGGCCACAGTGGCCACTTTGGCCAAATCAAAACCCAGGCCAAATCCGGTGTTCGCATCGTCAAAGCGGTATTGCACCGTGAACGCATCGATGAGCGTTTTGTCATCGGAATAACTGGTGCTGGACGAAGAACCAGAGGAGTTGTCTTTGTCTCTGAACGAGTATGCGTAGCCCCCATGGCTATAGGCCGAATTGGATGTGTTCGGTCCTTGTGTCCAGGTATACGAAACAGCCGTCAGGTTTTTTTGATAAATCCAATTGTTTTGGGCTGCAAAAGATAAATCGTTGTCACCGTTGTTGAGCGTTGAAGCCAAAGAAACGCTTTTGTTATCGGTCTCAAAATTATTCAGCTTGCCATTGGTCAACAACGTGGTGTGCGAATGCGCATCATCAAAGTTAAATGCCAAGGTATCGGTGGCGGTCCTCAACGTGACTTGTATCAACTCGGTGTTGTCTGTCACCTTGAGCTTGGCGTGCAAGCTCTCGCCACTGGCGCCTGTGAGTTGCACATCAAATTCGCTGGCATTGGTGGCAACGCTCGCAACGCTCCACGCCAATTCGGCATAGGGTGCCAGCTTGACGCTTGAAAAATCCAAGTTGCGCTTGTTCGACTCGAATTTCAAACGATCCGACATGACCTGCAATATCTCATCGGCGTTGACCAGGCCGTCAGCAGTGATGCTGGCCATCTGATCAGGCATGAGCATTTCGGAGAACCTCACCAAATTGGATATTTTTTGGTCTTGTCCGTTGAAACGCAGGGTTTCAATATTTCTCAGAAAGTCAACGCCTTCGCTGCCCGAAGTGGCAGTGACGGTGAAACCGTCCAACACTGAAGCGACCACGTAATTGGTCACCGCCATGGCGTACACAGCCACGTCTTTACCCAGGCCACCGTCCAGGGTGTCGTTGCCTGCCCCACCGGTGAGGGTGTCATTGCCCCCACGGCCCTGAATGCTGTCTGCACCTTCATGGGCATTGATCGCATCAGCGCCAAAACTACCCACGATCTCATCGGCACCGGCCCATGGGTTGGTCGCGCTGAAAAAACTGGCGGCATCCATACTGCCTTCGCGGTCTGACAGGACATACCGAACCACGGTGCCATTGACCCCATCTTTCCACTCTGCCACTTGCTTGAAATTGGTGATTTGCCAAGCCGATTGGCTACTGCTGGAAAAATCCCCGGTGGCCTCAAACACATTGCGCACCAACACATTGGTGCCCACGGGAAACACCGGGTAGTGCTGTGTGTTGTGGGGCGGTGATGTGTACGCGCTCCAGTCGCTCACCCAAACCACTTTGGTATTGGTTTTGGTTTCAATCGAACTGTTATTGGGGTGGTAGGTGTACCAATCCGACCAACTGGTGGGATATTGATCGATCGTTTCGGAGTCGTAATAAAACTGGTGCGTGCGCATCACCCCAGCGGGGTCGATGGTCAGCTTTTGCACAAAGGGGCTGACCACACTTCGTGCGCCAAACTCTTTCATTTGGGTCACATAACCATCAATGATCCCCTGGTTTTGTTGCCCCCCAAAACTGCCCCAGGTGGCACCTGAAACCAATAAGTACCCGTCTGGGCCCCGCGCAATGCTGTTCGCCGACTCACCTTCGCTGGACCCAAACACCTTGACGCCGACCTGTTGCCCGCTGGCGTTGAACGCCACTACGTAAGCATCAGCCTTGCCCAAGGCGGCCTGACCTTGAAAGGCACCTTCGGCGTCACCTGCGACGTATATCAATCCATCGCTGCCGATGACCATCGAGGTGACATGATCTGGGCCACTGGATCCAAAGTGCGATACCCACAAGCGCTCGCCACTGGGCGAATACTTGGCAATGAAGCCGTCATTTCCACCGAGGTTATTGCCGCCCAGGGTGCCTTCCGCCAAGCCTGCCACATAGATGGCCCCGGTGTCATCCGTGGTCAATGCATGAATTTCCTCTCTGTCCGCCGTTCCAATCAATTTGACCCACACCTGCTCACCCGTGCTGGTGTACTTGGCCAAATAACCATCCACGCCTTGCGCACTGACGCCAGCCACGGTACCTGACACAGCCCCGCCAATGTAAACAGACCCATCTTTGGCCGCACCGATCGCATAGCCCAAATCGCCACTGGAAAAACCCAGGGTTTGGTACTTGATCTTCTCGCCGAGTGGGCTATAAATCGCCAAATAAGAGTTGGGGTCTAAGGGGGTGTCGTATCCGGTGTAAGAGTCATCGCTGGAACCGGTGATGTAGATATTTCCATTGCCACCGATCGCCATGGCGCGACCCATATCAGCCCATTGCCCACCGAAGGTTCTGATCCAGGCCAATTGGCCTGTGGATGTGTACTTTGAAATGAATGCATCTGTGACGCCCCCATGGGCCTGATTGGCAAATACACCGCTGTAGCCGGTCACATACACATTGCCACTGGCATCGATGGCACTGGCAAACGACTCATCCACGCCGCCATTTAAGCTGCCATTTTGTTGGGTCAATTGGATGGTGCCACTGGCATCTAATTTCACCAGGATGTAATCCTCTTGCCCTTGGCTGACGTTCCCGCCAACCGATCCAGACGTGGTCCCCGACCCCCACAACACGCCGTTGCTGCCACGATTGATGGCGTACACCCGGTCATCGCCACCGGCCCCGACAAAACGCACCCATTCATTGGGGTCACTCGAGAGGTGGTCGCCGCTGTATTCGATCACGTACCCACCCACGTTGGCGTAATTCCCTGAGGGCACATCCACCCACAAGCCGTTGCCATTGATCGCCAGGTAATCCTCTTTCAGCCCCGCATACACATGGTTGGGTTCACCCGATGCAGGGTCCCAGTTGAAGTAACTGGTCGCGGTGTTTTTCTCCGGGCCATCCAACCAGCGCCAACTGTTCTCAGTGACCACGTCCGAGCCGCCCAACAACAAGATGCCGCTGTAATTGGCCGCTTCAGCGTCCAACACGGTTTTGATGAAAGCGTTTTCAGTGGCACTGGTGACGGTGGCCACATAGCCTTGGCTTGTGCCCAAAAACTGGCCTTGTGCATCCAACACCGCTTGGCCAATGGAAATGCTGTTTTGAGCCACCACGCCATACCAATGGCCATTGGGGCCCAAATACAACTTGGTGCTCTGAACTGGCGTGGGGTGGTCGCCCACGGCCAACGTGGTGTCTGTGAATTTCAGGTGTTCGACATTCAGGGCTTGGTCCACACCATCACGGTTGGCAGTTTTGTCCGTCACCTTCACGCCCCGTTGGGCCAGCCCATTCAAAATGGGGTTGGCCACCCAAGCGTTCCAATCAATGGTGTATTCGCTGGCAGCGCCAGAAAACACCAGGGTGTCCACACCGGTGCCGCCGTCAAAATAGTCGTCACCTTTGTTGCCGGTCATGGTGTCGTTGCCACTCATGCCCTGGAAGGCATCCACTTTGGTCAACGTGTTGCTGCCCGTGAATGCGTCATTGCCGGACATCAAGGACAAGGCATAGACCCAGTTGTTGGGTGTGTCAAAAAACGCCAGGTCGTGGCCTTGGGTATAGACGTCTTTGATCACCGTCGTCCCTTGCCAACTCAGGTTGAACTCGGTGATCTTGCCCAGCACATCGGCCAAGGTGGTCGCACCTTCGGCGATTTGAAACACCCCTTTGAGGGTCAGATCCAAGACGCGGCCTGAATCGCCCACAAAAGACAAATTGATCTGGGTCTTGTTGCTGCCCGCCAGCAGCTGAAAACTGGCCTTGTTGTGCTCTACCGCGAAAAACTGACCCGTGTCCGCCGAGATGTTGTCAGTCCGCTCATTGGGGGTGGTACCGGTGTAGGACATGTCTGTGCTTCTAAAAAATTTATCTCAAATGATAAGCCATGCCCTCGCTAGCCGGTCCAAGACCCATCCACATCCCCCGTCAGAACGCCAATCAACTTAACGCTGCTATCTGCTGTGCCGGTGTCTGAAATGGCAGCAGTGGATGTCCACCCCTTGGGGTTCAACGACTGCACCGATGTATAGGTGCTGGCCAGTTTGGTGTCGTCGTAATACTTCCAAGTGGGTGTCGGCGCACTCAAACCCACCACCATCTTCAGTACCCCAATCGCATCCGTTAAACCAACATCACCGCTTTGGTCAAAGTCGGCGGCTATCGCTTGGTAGGGTGACAAAGCGGTGTTGTTGCTGTTGACGTTCAATCCAACGATCATTTTGAGGATGGCGATCGCATCGGTCAGGTTGACGGCATCGGCTTTTTTGGTGTCGGTCGGGGCTTTGGTGTTGTCTTTCCAGAACTTAGCGCTGGTTGATGTGCCTGTGCCGCTACTAAAACTGGATATCAATGCCGTTTGATCAGCAAACTTAAGGCTCTCAACGTTGAGCAAGGTGTCTGTGCCTTCGTTGCCGGTTTTGGCAACCACTTGGTATCCGCCCGTGATGGTTGTCACCGTGTAGCTGCTGGCGTTCAAGGCATAAACCACGGTGTCTAGGCCTTCACCCCCATCGATCGTGTCGTTGCCACCATTACCGGTGATGGTGTCATTGCCGGTGTACGCATTGATGTTGTTGGCGTTGTCGTCGCCGATCAAGGTATCACCGGTTTGGCCGCCAATGAGATTTTCAATTTGCGACAGTTGGTCGGTGCCAATGTCTTGTCCATTGGCCAAGCCTGTCAGCAGGTTGACCAGGATGGTGTTGACCGCACTGGTGTACTTGACCGTGTCAGTGCCCGTGCCTCCCACGTAGGTGTCGTTGCCTGCACCTTCACCACCAACGATCAAGTCGTCGCCTTCTCCTGCTGATACGTAGTCATTTCCAGGACCAGAATACAGAAAGTCCTGTCCTTTACCCCCATCCAAAATATCATTTCCGGAAGAACCAATGAGCCAGTCATCAGAATCCATCGCCTTGATTACATAATCATCTGACGCCCCAACCGGCTTAAAAAATACATTAATTTCTGGCGTATATCCAGATTTTAATAAATCACCAGACACAAGGTTAGATGAATTGTTTGCATTGTCGTAAAGATTTAAGTATTGGATTTTGAATTTACCAGATGTATATTCCTGCACAAGATCAAGATTAAATTGAACCCCCACTTTATTCGAGTCCTGGTCTTCTATCCATCTGTCTTCCAACACCCCATTGACATCAGCCATTCTGATATAAGAATTTTTAAATCCCGAGACATCATCTGTCGCACTGAAGTCAATCACAATGGAAGGACGCAATGTCACACTATTAAAAGTTGCGGCAAGGGTTAGTTTTTCAAGAGTTGGCGCCTTATTATCCGCATACGGGTTATTTAACACCAACTGAGATGTCAGTTCTCGAGAATTTAGGTCTGTGAAGCCTAATGTGCCATCATTACCCGCAATATCCCAAATTCTGATCGTATTTATTTTATAAATACCTGACGCCGTATATTTTGAAAATGATCTAGTAGTCGATAAAACACCATCGGCATTGAAATCACGCCACTCTTGAAGACTGGTTCCTGTGGGGCTAAGAAACTCCACAATATGACCGGCCTTCAATCCGCTTTTATCATCTGTAGCAAATAATTTGTATTCGACATCCCATGTTTGCGTCAGATCGTTGAAACGAAAATTGCTAATTTCAAATGATTTAACTGATGGCTTTGTGCTGTCAGAATATGGATTATCCAACACTGACTTAGTTTGATATCCGAGCTCAATCATTTTCTGTTCAGTGAATCTGATTGAGGCTCCAAAATCATCAACAGCATCGATGGCCCTCACTGCATAGGAACCGCTTGACGCATACTTATCAAGCTTTTGCTCGAATACAAAAAGTCCTGAACTATCTCTGGATAGATTCACCCACGTTTGCTGGTCACCCTCTTTCCAAAAAAGCAAAGCGATTGATTTCGCCTTTGAAAAGGTCTCTGACAAATTAACTGAGCCACTAACCACTACACCATTTATATTTTGCGTAATATTAAAATTAAACCCTCTTAAATCCCCTAAGGCAATCACCTTATTAACGTCACCCCCTTTAATTGATTCTAGAGTTCCTCCGCCATCCAAATATTTGACGTCAACTGACAAAATATGATCAATGTCAGCATCAGAAATAGTGTAATAAGCACTTAGACCACTTTTTACAATTACAGAGTCCCGCTTCCATAAGTATTGAGGTATGCCAATACCCTCTGGTTCAATAATATTATAAATATCAGCACTTATAGTTTGACCCTCAATGAATTTTCCATGATAAATTATTTCTCCAACTGGAGTGTCATTTACCGGATTCACAGTGATAGAGACAGTTGCGGCAGTCGAATAATCGGCCCCATCAAACGCCTTGAACGTGAACGAGTCTGTTCCATTGAAATTAGCGTTTGGCGTATAGGTATAGGTACCGTTTGAGTTTACAGTGATAGTACCGTTACTTGGACTAGCAACCTTCGAATAAGTTAATGATATTGAATCAATATCCGTAGCATTCAATGTGCCTGTTTTTGCAGTGTCTTCATTCGTTGTTAATGATACGGCAGTTGCAACTGGGGCATCATTGACAGCAGTAACCGTAATTGAAACAGTAGCGGTTCCTGAATCTAATGCACCATCATTGGCTTTGAATGTGAATGAGTCAGTGCCATTGAAATTGGCGTTCGGCGTGTATGTATAAGAACCGTTAGAGCTAACGACAACTGTGCCGTGGGTGGGACTGGCCACCTTTGCAAAATTCAACGAGGCTGAATCGATATCATTTGCGGTTAATGTGCTGATTTTGGCAGTATCTTCCTCAACCATCACATGGCCATCAATCGCTATTGGGGAGGAATTTATATTAATATTACTCGAATATCCGGCAACAGCTGATATATTAGAACCATCCCCAAGAATTAATAGAGCTTGATCGAATCCAACTGAAAATTCATTCAGCAGGCTACTGCTGCACAAAGTAATTGATAAAACTTTACCCTCGGAATCAGTAATTTGCGTATTAGGATTCCCCATTGCCAAGGAGCTAATCGCCAACACTTTTCCCTGCTTGACTCTTTCTTCATTATTTGATACCGAATCCCCACCGCCACTTATATTTGAAAATACATCAACATCACCACTAGAAATTGACGCAACTTCACGGGCAGATACCAAATCTTGATTATAATTTAAATCTATAAATAAACCTACTATGTTTTTTCCATTAATTTCAGATGAATCGAGGTATACATCAAAGGTGATTTTCGTCTTATTTATTTCAGCATTAGGTGGTTGAGCTATTTTCAAATTTCTAATTTCAATAAATCCAAAATTTGAATCAATATCGGCTGCTTGCCGACTCCTAACGTCTGATGTAAATGAAAAACCTGAACCAGCATAAATATTGCCAGCCTCATCTTTTACAGAGTTTGATTCAAAACCGACGTAATATCCTGTGCTGTAATTAAAATTTGCAGAAGGATTTATTGTTAATGTATTTCCACTTATTGCAACATTGGAGCTGTTTTGCCTGAAGGTTTCCACCACCTTGTAGTCTGATGTCTGCAATACAATTTCACCTGCACCAAACTGAATATTCTCGCTGAAAGTGATAACAAGATTTGTATCAATTGGCACTGAGTTTATTCCAGCAGGTGGGCTGAAGCTTGTAACTGTGGGAGGCGCAGTATCTTGAGAAGTACTTGGCATACCTGGCATACCTGGCATACCTGGCATACCTGGCATACCTGGCATACCTGGCATACCTGGCATACCTGGCATACCTGGCAATACAGTTGGAAGGCCTTGTTGCGGAGGTAACGCTGATGGATCATCCACACCTTCACCCATCGGAACCATTAGAGTATAAAAAATTGATTCTGCATACTCAAGTAAATTATTAGATTCATCTTTTACAAAACCCGTATCGATATAAATCGCATATGACGATCCTGGCGCCAAATCTACACTTGGATTAATCGTCAGGGTTGAACCATTCAAATTTAGTTGCTTGTCGCTTGTAAATATCTTAAGTGTTTCACCCGTACTCATATTGACGAGTTGAATCGAACCTTCGCCATATACGACAGGCTCACTGAATTCAATCACGATATCTGATGCAATTACTATCTCTTTTGCACCCGATGCAGGATTAATCTTCGAGATATATGGTGCTTTAGTGTCTGGACTGTCCATTGACGTCTCAATAGCTGAAGTAATCAATCAGAATCACCATTTCATCAACTCAGTATTTCAAACTATTGTCAATCCTATCCCAAAACTCCTTGAACATGGTGACTTCTATCAAAAACATCAAAAACCACTTAAGCCAGCCACAAAGCACGCTTCAGCAATAAACCAGCAGAACCTAATCAGCCACCCCATCACACCCACCAAGCAACCCATCAGCCCCCAACCCTACCCAGTCCCTAGAATCCACCCCCACGCCGCCGTAGTTCAATGGATAGAACGGGGACCTCCTAAGTCTCAGATACAGGTTCGATTCCTGTCGGGGGCGCCAGGCTTTGCAAGGCCTGGGCGGTTTCAGTCCAAGGCTTGGTGACGGTACAGCTGGGTCCAACGTTGCAGGTTGGCGTCGCTGAGCGAGACCACCACCGCATCGGCCGAGGCCTGGTGCGATATGCGCTGCCAAGCGGGCATGGCGATGGTGTCGCCAAACGCCCAAGCAAAGTCATGTTCACCCACTTGGGTTTGCCCATGGCCTTGCAACACCACATGCAAGGTATTGGCGGTGTGCCGATAAGGCCGCCCAGCCCAACCCTGCGCCCAGCGGTGCACCTGAATGGTGATGGTGGGCATGCCCACCGCCTCAAGCGCAATGTGCGGGCCCCAATGCGGGTCGTCGGTGGCATGTTTCAGTTTGTCTTGTGTGCTGGCCCAGCTGTAGCGATATGGGGACTCGGGCGCTGTCTGGGTGATGGGCTCAAACCCCAGCGGGTGCTCTTCAAAAAACACGGTTTCCAGCCGGCGCGTCAGGGGCAGGTCCAGGCAATCAAACCAATGGGCTTGCGTGTCGCCCTCGTGGCCGTGGCCGTGCCAACTGCCGCCGGGGGTGAGGACGATGTCGCCGGTTTCCATCGGGTGCTTGTGGCCGTTGACGACCGAGTACGCGCCACGCGCATCCAAGATGACGCGCATGGCGTGGGTGGCGTGGCGGTGCGAGCGGGCCTTTTCGCCGGGCAGGATGGATTGGTAGGCGCAAATCAAGGTGTTCAAGGTTTCCACATCGTGGCCCGCGCGGGGGTTGACCATGATGGTGTTGCGCCGCTCGGCCAACTCGGTGTCGATCAAGCGCCCCGCCGACAGCATCGCCGCGTGCACCTGGGCATAGCGCCAGTGGCCGGGGTCGTACTCGGAGCGCATTTCTGGGGTGAACAAAGGGCGCGATTGCTTTTCCCAACCGGGCACCAGGTGGCGGGCTTTGAGTTCGCTGCGCAGGTCGTCAAGGCTTTGCAGTTGGTCCAGGGCTTTCATGGGAGGGGTCCTTTGTGATGAGGGGGCAGCGCTCATTCGTCGGCGCTGGCTTTGCCGCTGCGCAAGGCCTTGACGCTGCCGCGCAGGCGCTTGGTGTGGAGCCTTTGCTGCTGCGAGCTGCGGGTGGGGCGGGTGGCGCGGCGCGCTTTGGGCACGTGGCTGGCTTGCTCCAACAGCTCGTGCAAGCGGCTGAAGGCCTCCATGCGGTTCATGTCTTGGCTGCGGTGGTTTTGCGCCTTGATGACCACCACACCGTGGCGGGTGATGCGGGCGTCGGCCAAGGCCAGCATGCGCGCTTTCACCTCGTCGGGCAATGAAGATGCGGCAATGTCAAAGCGCAAATGAATGGCGCTCGAAACCTTGTTGACGTTTTGCCCGCCCGCACCTTGGGCCCGCACCGCGGTGACGGTGACTTCAGATTCGTCGATGGACAAGGGCATGGTTGGCGGCTTTGGGGGTGGTTGCCCCCATCTTAAGGGCGCACGCCCTGCCCCGCGCCATCACTGGCCCCCAATCACCCCGGTGATGATGTTGAGCCGATTGGTGCCTTCGCGGATGCCGACCGATCCTTCAAAGCCCAAGGCGTCGTCGTAATACGGCGCCATCCAGCCCCATTTGTTGACCGCGCTGATCGGGCTGAAAAACAGGTCTACCCGGTTCGAGGGCCGCGTCCACAACAACACCGAGCCGCCCGATTTGATCCAGCAAGTGCCGATGGGCAATTGCCGACCGTTGGGGCTGGTGCCACCCATGCGCAAGCTGACCGGAAAGTTTTTGTCGCCGGGTTGGTGGTTGTGCCAGCCTTCACCGGCCACCTTGGGGTAGTAGCCGTCGTCGCCCGTGTTCATGACGCCGTCACGCCCCGCAGTGCCGGTGTATTGCAAGCTGGCTTCGTTGCCAATGAAGCTGAAAAACACCGTGGGCGCTTGTTGCGGCCCAAACACCAGCTCCAAATAAGACCCCGGCAAGCCCACGTAGTGCAAATACATGGCCGTGCCCACAAAGCCGGGCATGGATTTGCTCTCCCCCGGCGATTTGCGAGCGGCAATGCGCATCATCACGCCTTCGTGCTGGCGGTGCTGCAGCCACAGGTCAGCGGTGGGCGAGTAAGTCGCGTCCCAATACTCGCTCAAACTGGCGGCGATGTATTCGGGCTTTCCAGGCGCGGTTTTGTACAACGCAAAGTCGCCCAAGGGCGAGCCGCCCCGGTTGGCAAAAGTGCTGTCGTAAAACCAGCCGTATTTGTTGTTGGGCTTGGCGTACACGTCGGCCCACAGGTTGCCCGGCAGCGCTGTGCGCGAGCCCGTCATGGTGGCATTGAGTGACGCACAGGTGGTGGACGGCTTGGTGTCCGAGTCAAACGAGCCGAGCTTGGTTTTGTCCATCTCGGCCAACAGGTTTTTGGCCAAATCTTCCACCGCCGCCTCGGGGGTGATGGCCACCTCCACACCGGTGAGCTTTTGGCTGGCCAAAATGAATTTCTTGACCATCGGGTCGATCAAAAAGTCGCCGGTCTCTTGGTTGAAATTGATCGTGGCATCGCCCAATGAAATGACTTGTTGCAGGCCATTGGCGTCGGTGTAGACCACGTCAGCGGGGATGACGTCAATCCACTTTTGTTCGATGGGGTCGTATTGTTTGCCCAGCAAGCGCTTGTCGATCAGCAGGCCATTGGCGGGGTTGCCATCCACATCCAAGGACTGCAAAAAATAAGCCATGTTGGCCACTTTGGGGTCGCTGAGGTCGGCGCCAGCCAAGGTCAGCGGGGTGACCAGCGCTGAGGCGGGCACGGTGGGAAACACCACTTTGCCAATGCTGAAGGTGACACTCTCGCCCTCAACGTAGGAGAACTCACCGCTCATGCCGGTGAAGCCTTTGTGGGTGGCGGTTTCGTAGTAAACCCCAATCACCGCGCTGTCAATGAAGCGGCCTTGCTTGACCACGGCCGCAGCGGGCAGATTGGCGCTGCTGGTGGTGAAGCCCGGTGCGGGCGGGCTGCCGCCGCCACCCCCGCCCCCACAAGAGGCCAGGCACAGGGCCGCCAAGGCGGGCAGCCAAGGCCTGCACCAGCGGTGCAGAGTTTGTGTCAAAAAAGTCCACATGTGGGCTTGGGGTCCGGTATCGGGTTCGCGTTGTCAAGCCCTGCGCGCCAGTTGAGCGCACAGGGGGTCTGACACATGATCGGCCCGAGCCGGGCAAACTTGACCGGCTGCCCCGCCCTGGCCAGCCTCAGGCGCGGATTTCGACTGCGCTGATGTGGTACTTGAAGTCGTTGGGCGCGTAAGAGTCCCAACGCTCCAAGGCGTTTTCGGCCACCGGGTACATGAAAAAGTTCAACTCGCCGTGCTGGCTGCCGGGCAGCACCAGGTCGTGGGCGGTGTTCCAGGCCATCCAGTTGCCCTCCCAACCGCCAAACAAGCCCTGGTACACAGGCTTGACCACCGCATGGTCAGTGGACTTGAGCCACTGCGGTGTTTCCAGGCGCATCACCTTGGCCACGTCGGCCGGGTCCATGGCCAACCAGCCTTGGCCGCGCACAAACACTTCGGCGCGGCAGTGCTGCGCGCCTTGCAAACCGCTCGGGTTGCCCGACAGCTCTTTGTAGCCAAATGCCGACGGGGCCAAGCGCAGGCCGTACACATCGCGTGCGGGCACGCCCACCGAGCGGCACAAACCCACAAACAACGCGTTGATGTCGGCGCACTTGCCCCCCAGGTTGCCGGTTTCCAACATGGTTTTGATGTCGCCCTCGCCGCAGCCGCGAACCTTGGGTTCGCGCCAAGCGTTGGCCACCACCCAGTCGTAAATGGCCCGCACCTTGTCGGCGTCATGGTTGGCGCCTTGGGTGGCTTTCAAAGCCGTGGCTTTGACAATGCCATCGGTGGGCAGCATGCGGGTGGGGCGGGTGTAGTGGCGCAGGGTGGCGGGGTCTTGGTCGTTGCTGCTGGCACGGTCGCGCGGTGTGCGGTCTTGCACCGAAACGCGGCTGGTCAGAACGACCGAGGGCTGGGTGGTGCTGGCGCTGAAGCGGCTGTGCAGCATGCGCACGCCTTGCTGGCCGTCACTCACCAACTGGTGGCTGCCGTTGCCGCTGAACTGGTGGCCCAGGCCACGCTGCCAAGGCGTCTCCACGCTGGGCAAAGGCAACCACACTTGGGTGGCGCCGTTGGCACCGGTGATGTCGACCCGGGTGGTCACATCAAAGGTGCGCCAACGCCCCGCTTGGGGTTGGAACACGCGATCGGGGGCGGGGGTTTGGGCCCAGGTGGCCATCGGGGTGAGCGAGCTCACGCCAAGGGCCGAGGCCCCTTTCAAAAGGGTACGGCGCAGGGGGGTCATGAAGGAACTCCGTTGGGGTGCAAAAGACTTGTCGGCGCACACATGGGAGGTGGTTCAAGGCGGGTTTCGCCCCCAATTCCTCCCGTGCCCCGAAGGCAGGTCACTGCGGCCCAGAATGGGCCGCAGCGCAGTGATTATCGGGGTTGCAGCGCTTGCACCCATTGCTGGGCTGGGGCCGAGCGCCAATCGACATCGCCGACGATGCGCCAGCGCGCCCGCCCCTGGCGGTCCAACAAGATGGTGGTGGGAAACACCTTGACCCCAAACAACTGCGCCACATCACCCTTGGGGTCGAGCAAGACCGGCATGTCCAAGCCAGTGGATTGGGCGTAGCGCTGCACCCGGCTGGCGGGCTCTTTCACATTCAGGGCCAACACCACCACTTGCTGCGGGTCGACAAAATCCGACAAGGTTTGCAAGGTGGGCAACTCTTCTTTGCACGGGGCACACCAGGTGGCCCAAAAATTGAGCACCACCACCCGCCCTTTGAGGGCTTCGCTGCGCCAAGCCCTGCCTTGGATGTCTGGCGCTTGCCACACCGGCGTGGCCTGTGATGGCGGCCAGGCGCTGCGCTCAAATTGGGCCCAAGCCGATGGGGCAAGCAAAGCCCAAACCAGCCAGGACCCAACCATTTTGCGCAACCCATGCACCCGTGCCCTGCTGGGTGTTGACGCGAAACAGATGGAGCCAAACATGGGCGCCATTGTCTGACATGCCGCCTGTGTCAACCAGGGGCCGCAAAGCATGGTGTGAATGCTGGGTCTGGGCCACACCAAACCATCATGGCGAGCGCAGCGCGGCAACCCCTGTTGGCGCTTTAAAAAGCCTCTTTTTCCGCTTCCAAGTAGGCCAGGCTGATGTACTTGCCAATGTTGTTGGCAAAACCTTGCATGGTGGCGGCGCGCTCGGCCACGCGCGGGTCGGCCAGCACCAGGGCGCGGGCTTGGGCCTCGGTTTGGTTGTCTTTGACGGCTTGCAAACACGGCTCCCAAATGCCGGCCAAAAAACGCGTGTAGCGCGCCAGCAAGTCGCGCGCGGGTTGGCCGTGGCCGGGCAGCCACAGCTGATCGCCCGCTTGCGCGGCCAAGGCTTGGCAATAGGCAAAGCTGCCCACATAGGTGCCGTCGTCCATGTTGGCAATGCGGTTGCCCATCACCACATCGCCCACGGCGGTGACGCCCTCCTCCATGACTTGCACCGACAAATCGGCCGCCGTGTGGGCTGGCCCGTGGTGGTGCATTTTGAAATGCACGTCGCCAATGGCCATCACTTGCCCCGGCGTGACGCTGCGGTTGGGCGGCACGATTTGCGTGCCGGCGGTGGACTGGTTGGTCCAGCGCGCCATCAAAGCGCGCCAGGCATTGCCCTCAACACCCTGGATGGCCTCGATGGTTTTGGGCAGGGCGTAAATGGGCAAATCCGGCCCCTGCGCCAAGGCAAACGCATGGTTGCCCAGCCAATGGTCGCCGTGGAAGTGGCTGTTGAACACCGCCACCACCGGCAAGGGGGTGACGCTGCGGATCACCCGCAAAGCCATTTGGCCAATTTGCAAAGAGCTGCCCGAATCCAAAATCACCACCCCGGCCGAGGTGACGACAAAGCAGACGTTGGACATCATGCCGCGGTTTTCGGGGGTGGGAAAGCCATCGGGCGCATAAATCATCCACACCCGGGGCGAGACGCGTTGCGGGGCGATGTCGGGCACCGGTGCACCGGTGATGAAGTCTTGCGCTTGCTGCGCCAACAGGTGCACATCCGGCCACAAACCGGCCACGGGCAAAGCCAGGGCCGCTGCGCTCAACCAGCGCCGGCGTGACATCATGTGCGGTGGGCTGGTTCGATTGGCCATGGTGCTGCTTGCGGTTTGGCGATGTGTGACTGACAGCTTGGGCTCAAGCGTGGCCGGGGTTGGGCAAGCCACTGGTCAAGGTGGGCGTGTTGATCTGGCGCGGTTTGACGCGCCCACCTTGAGCCTTGAGCCACTGCTCGACCACCGTCCACACCTGCGGGTTGCCTTGGCTGCGCGCCTCTTCGGCGACTGGGGCCCATCCCGCCACCTTGTAGTTTTTGTCGGCCTGGATCGGTTGGCCTTTGAGGCGCATGTCGCCAATGCGCGAACCCATTTTGGCCAGCGGGTCCAGGCTGAACTGCATGCCACCCACGCGCACCATGTCGCCGCCTTGTTGGTAGTAGGGGTCGGGGTTGAACAAGTTGTCGGCCACGTCTTCCAAAATGGTTTTGATGGTCGCGCCGCTCATCTGGCTGACGGTGGCAAACGAGTATGTGGTGGCGGTCATGTCCATCAACCATTCACGGGTGATGGCCTGGCCGGGCAGCAAACTGGTGCCCCAGCGAAAGCCGGGCGAGAAAGCGATCTCCGCGCCTTGCACATCCATCAAGGCGTCCACCAGCAATTGGTCGCCGCTGCCGTTGAAGTTGCCGCGCCGGTACAAGCTGCCTTCGGTCACCGCCAAGGTCTCGCTCAGTTGCTGGGCATAGGGGGCGCGCACCCGGTCGATCAAAGCCTGCATGGGTTTGTCGGCGGGCAGCATGTTGGCAAACACCGGCATCAGTTTGTAGCGAAAGTCGGCCACGCGCTGTTGACGAATGTCCAAGTCCAACACCGCTAAAAATTTACCGTTCGATCCGGCGTTGGTGACGATGGTCTTGCCGCCCGGGTTGGACACCAAAGTGGCCACGGGCATGCCGTCGTGGGTGTGCCCGCCCATGATGGCGTCGATGCCGCGCACCCGCGAGGCCATCTTCAAGTCCACGTCCATGCCGTTGTGGCTGAGCACCAGCACCACTTGGGCGCCTTTGGCCCGCACCTCGTCGACCATGCTTTGCATGCGTGTGTCTTGGATGCCAAACGCCCAGTCGGCCACCAGATAGCGCGGGTTGGCGATGGGCGTGTAGGGAAAGGCCTGGCCAATGATGGCGCAGGGCACGCCGTTGATTTCGCGCATCACATAGGGCTTGAACACCGGGTCGCCAAAGTCTTGGGTCTGGATGTTTTGGGCGATGAACTCAATCTGGCCGGCAAAGTCTTTGTCGACAATTTCTTTCACCCGCTCCATGCCCAGGGTGAATTCCCAGTGACCGGTCATCACGTCCACACCGAGCCATTTGCACGCCTCGACCATGTCTTGGCCGCGCGTCCACAGCGCCGTGCCCGAGCCCTGCCAGGTGTCGCCGCCGTCAAGCAGCAAAGCCCCCGGACGGCTGGCCTTGAGGCGCTTGACCAAGGTGGCCAAGTGGGCAAAGCCCCCCACCTTGCCATAGCGGCGGGCGGCTTGGTCAAAGTCCAGATGGGTCAGCGCATGGGCCTGGGCTGTGCCGGGGCGCAAGCCGGCGGCCTTGAGCAGGTGCTCACCCACCAAATGCGGCAACTGCCCGCGCATGCTGCCCACGCCCAGGTTGATGCTGGGTTCGCGAAAGTGGATGGGCAACAGCTGCGCATGGCAATCGGTCATGTGCAAAAACGACACCTGACCAAAACGCGGCGCGTCGTACAAGCCCTCGCTGGCGGTGGCCGCATCGGCCTCGGCATAGCGGCCCATGGCCATGCCCGCCACCGCGCCAGCACCCAGGACTTGCATGAATTCGCGCTTGTGGAGGTTCATGGTTAAGCCTTCACTGATATATAGGGTTTAAAAAAACCGGGCCGCAGCCCGGTGGTGGCCATCACTGGTTGACGGGAGACTTGGGGTCTAGCAACAGGCCGACGATGTCGCGCACCTGGGCTTCGGTCAAGATGCCCATGTGCCCAGCGCGGGGCATGTTGGAGCAGGCGTTGTAGGCCTTGGCATTCCAAATCTTGCCCCAGGTGTATTCCACGATGGGTTTGGAAGCCGCACTGCTGGGGTCGCTGACGCCACGGATCTTGCCGTAGTTGTAGAGGCTGGGGCCAATCGTGCCGTAGGAGATTTCGGCTTTGTCCATCTGATGGCAGTTGTAGCAATTACCGCCGTTGGCCATCTTGGGGTCGTCGGTCCAGGTCAGGCCGCGGCCGCTTTGGGCAATGGCTTCACCGCGCTTCCAATCACCGATGAACTGGCCATTGCTGGGCCAGCGGATGGTTTTGAGGTTGGTTTCTTCAATCGCTTTGGCCACTTTGTCGTCCAGTGGCTTGCCCAGGGCGTCGGCCTCACCACACAGGCGGTTGGTCTCGTCGGTTTGGGTCAAGCGCTCCACATTCACATGGGATTCGGTGCGAAACGAGGCTTTGACGATTTGGTCGGTGATTTGGTTCAGCTCAGCCACGCTGGGCAAGTTGGCACAGCCAACCAGTGCCACAGCAGCAACGGCCAAACCGGTCAGGCGGGTTTTGTGGTTCATGGGGTCTCTCAATTCAGCGCTTGATGGCCGGGGCAATCGAGGCCGCGCCTTTGGCGTTGACCCCCAAGTACACACCCAGGGCCACGGTGGCGTCGCTGGCAAAGCCGGGGAAGGGAAAGCGCTGTTGGCGATAGCAATCGTTCAAGCGCTGCTGCATGCCCCACATCTGTCCGTTGGAGACGCGGTAGGCCGGCCAAGCGGCAAATCCGACGCCGTCACCCGGGTTCTTGGTCAGCATGGGCAGGTCTTGCAAGCGGATGCGCTTGCCTTCTTCACCATGGCACGAGGCACAAGAAAAGTCGTGGGTGCCCCCGCGCATGAAAAACAGCCGTTTGCCCACCTCGTACATCACCCGCTCTTGGGCGTGCGACTGCGACAAATTGAACTTCATGCCCTTGGACTCGGCCGCGATCCAGGTGGCCATGGCGGTCACGTTGGCCATTTCACCGCTGCCGAAGTTGGTTTTGGCGATGACCTGCGGGTCAAAGCCTTGCAAGGTTTGCATGCAGGTGAGCAAGCGCGACTCCAGGTCTTGCACCTTGCCAGTGTCGGCAAAGAATTTGGGCAAGCTGACAAACACGCCCTTGATGACGCCCGGTCCTTGGCCCAAATCGCAAGCCTCGAGGCTGGCGTTTTTGGGGCCGCGTTTTTGCTTCCACAGGTCTTCACCTTTGGCCTCGAACAAATCGGCCGGGTTGCCGTCTTGCAACATGGCCCGGTATTCGTCAATGCCTTGGCTGGTGGTTTTTTGAGCCAGCACCGGTGCTGCCCCCAAAGCCATGGCCAAGGCCACGGTGATCAATGTTGGTCGCATGCGAACCTCTGCGTGTGGGGAGATCAACTGATGGTCGCTTCGTCGGTGCGGGTGTCGCCGCGGTTGTCCACCCATTTGATGGACACCTTGTCGCCGGCCTTGGCGCCCTTGACGCTGAACTGCAGGTAAGGGTTTTTGGACACGGCGGGACCCCATTCAGCGGTCATGACGACCTTGCCGTTGTGGCTGGCGGTGATTTCTTGGATGAACCAGGCGGGGACGATTTTGCCGGCCGCGTCTTTGCGCTGGCCGGACTCCATTTCGTGGCTCATGAGGACGCGCACAGTGGCTTTGTCGCCGCTGGCTTGGGCGCGGATGCGCATGGGATCTGCCATGATTTCTCTCCTATATATATGTGTGTGGTGACGGTCTCAGTGGCTGGGCTTTAGCCGCCGCAACCACCCAAGGTGACCTTGACTTCTTTTTTGGCGAACAAGGCGCGGCCGTCATTCATGATGGCCACCGCGTACACGTCTGAGGATTGACCCATTTTGGAGCGGGTGGCGAAGTTGGCATCCACCGCATCGGTGACGTTGAACACGGCCACCAAAACAGATGGGTTTTTCTCGACCAAGATCAGCAAGTGCTTGACGCCGCTCATGGCCGTGCTCACGCCCAAGGGCACCACTGCGCCGTTTTCGGCGATGTCGGGTGCGGTCAGGGTGACGTCTTTGCTCTCGCTGATGTTGCCCCCGCCCGAGGCTTTGACGGCGTCTTGCACGGTTTTGGCATCAAAGGCGGCCTTGTTGGGTGCCGCTTGGGCCGCTGTGGGCAGCCAGCCGGCGGCGCTCAGCAAGCTGGCCACGACCGCCGAATGTTGGATCGCTTGGCGACGATTTTGCATGGGTAACCTCCTAAACATGTTTGCCCTCTATTAGAACCTCAATTGGTCTGCCCCAGAGAGTGAGGGGTTTCAACGCGGTGCCCCCCGCGCCAACCAAGCGGCAATGGCTTGGGCGTCCGCGTCGGGCAGGTTTTGCGCTGGCATGGGAATCGGTCCCCACACGCCAGCGCCACCGTTTTTGATTTTTTGCGCCAGCGCATCGGCCTGACCTGGGTATTTTTTCGCCACATCGGTCAGTGCGGGCCCCACGATCTTGCGCTCCACGCCATGGCAAGCGGTGCAATTGTGTTTGCCCAGCAAGGCCAGCACGGCCTTGGCATTGCCCGGGGCGGCGGCAGAAATGGACGCATTGGCGCTGGGGGGGGCTGCGCCCACCGCAGTGGCGGCAGTGTTGGCATCGGCAACCAAGGTGTTGGCCCCCCGCTGGGGCCCGACCAAGCGGTTTTGATCGCGCAAATTGCCGTGGGCATTGCGCGCAAAGTCGGGCAACAAGGAGGCGACATGCGGGTCGGTGGCGCAGTTTTGCATGCAAGCGGTGTTGGCGGTGTCAGGGCGGGTTGTTTTGGAGCCCCATTCGCGCCCAGGCCACAGCGCATGGTCGGTGCGCATGCCCAAGCGGTTGGGCATGCGCTGCTGCACCTGGGCGATGTTTTGGTCCGACAGCACAAAGGTGTCGGGCACCACCTCCGACAGGTGGAGCATGAAGGCCACCACCGCATACACCTCATCGGTTTGGAGCGACTTGGGTGTGTTCCAGGGCATGGCGCGGTTGATGTAGTCCCACAGCGTGGACAAAGTGGCCAGCTTCATCATGGTGGTGCGGCTGGGGTAGTCGTCACGCGCCAAGTTGGCCACCCGACCGTTGGCCACATCTTTCGCGGTGACGCCGCCGATCACCGGGTTGAAGACTTCATTGGACTCGCCAAACACCCCATGGCAAGACGCGCACTTGGCCTCCCACACGTCTTGGCCTTGGGCCACCGACCCAGCGCCCTTGGGCAGGCCTTTGAAATCGGCGCGCACATCGATGTCCCAAGCGGCGATTTCGCGCGCCGTGGCGGCACGACCCAAGCCAGGGTAAACCGATGTGGCGGTTTGGGCCCATGTGTTGCAGGTCAAAAACACCATGCCCCACAGCAGGGCCAGGGTTGATTCAAGCCACTTGGACATTTTTCACCTCGCCGCTTTCTTGCACCAACCACGATTGAATGGCGTTGTTGTGATAAATGGATCGGCTGCCGCGCACCTTGCGCAACTGGGCATAGGTGGGCTGAACAAAACCGGTGTCGTCGATGGCCCGGCTTTGGATGATGGCGGGCTGGCCATTCCACACCCAATCGATGTTGAACCGCGTCAGCGCTTTGGACAGCACCGGGGTTTGCAAGCGTGCACTGCGCCAGTTGCGACCGCCGTCCACCGACACATCCACCCGCTTGACTTGGCCCCGGCCCGACCACGCCAGACCGGATATGTTGTAGAAGCCTTTGTCCAACAACACCTGACCGCCAGAGGGCGTGGTGACCACGCTCTTGCATTCTTGGATGCTGGTGTACTGGCGGTGCATGCCGTTGGGCATCAGGTCCATGTAGTGGATGGCTTCGTCCTTGGTGGCATAGGGCTGATCGCCCACCTCGACCCGGCGCAGGTATTTGATCCAACTCACCCCTTGCACACCGGGCACCACCAAGCGCAAGGGGTAGCCGTTTTCAGGCCGCAGCATTTCGCCGTTTTGGCCATAGGCCACCAACACCTCGCCCGAGGTGATCAGCGACATCGGGATGGTGCGGGTCATGGACGAGCCTTCGCCGCCCTCGGCCAGCACAAAGCGGCCGGTTTTCAAATCGGCCCCAGCCATCTCGAGCAAGGTGATCAGGGGCACGCCGGTGAATTCGCTGCACGAGATCATGCCGTGGGTGTATTGCACCGTGGGCACCGCCACCTGCGCCCATTCCACCGCGGTGTTGGCACCACACTCGATGAAGTGAAAGCGCGACACCGAAGGCAGGCGCATGATTTCATCCACGGTGAACACCATCGGTTTTTTCACCAAACCATTGACCATGAAGCGGTGCTTGGACGGGTCGATGTCCCACCAACCTTGGTGATGCCGCTCGAAATGCAAACCGCTGGGGGTGACGATGCCAAACAAGGATTGCAAAGGTGCAAACGACACCGAAGCCTGGGTGGTTTGCGTCAAGCCCGGGCTTTGGCGGCGCTGCACATTGGCCTCGAAGCGCGAGGGCTTGCCGTAGCCATCGGTGGCCACGCCCAAACCCAAACCCTTGGCGTGCTCGGGCAGGTTCAAGATATGGGGGTCGCCCCCATCTTGGCTCACCGGGTTGGTTTGGGCCAGAGTCGCCCCACCCGTGGCCGCCACCGCTGCGGCAAACGCTTTTTCAATGAAGCCACGCCGACCCTGGCGCAACTCGCTGCGGGCGGTTTGCAAGGCTGGCGCGTCCAAAAAGTTTTCAGGCGCTTTGCGCAAGCGGCCATGGGTGGTGGGTGGGTTCATGTTTATATCAATAAAGACTGATGTTTGGGGCAAAAAAAGTCACTTGAAACGGTAGTGGTCACGGTTGAGCACCGCCGCCACCGCCGTCACCTCTTCGGGGAACAAGCCCAAATTGAGCTGGGTGTTGCAAGCCTCGACCATGCCGCGCAACAAGCCCGGCGTTTTCAGGCGGCCTGCCGGGTTGTACACATCGGTGCCGTCACCGCCCACATGGCGCGCATGGCAGGCTTCGCATTTGTGCTCGGCCATCAGCTGTCGGCCCAGGCCCAAATCAGCCCCCACAAAAATTTGGCTTTGCGCCCACGCCAGTGCCACTGGCGCGGCCAACAAAATGGCCAGCGCCCAGCGGGTCAGTGGGGGTTTATTTGGCACCCGCCAGCACCCAGTTGGCCAATGTGAATGCATCGGCCTCGCTCAAGCCCGGCTGGGACGGCATGGGCACCGGGCCCCATTTGCCGGCACCACCGGCTTTGATGCTTTGGGCCAAGGTGGCCGCAGCGTCTTTTTGGCCAGCGTATTTTTTCGCCACATCGGCATACGAGGGCCCGACCAGTTTTTTGGCCACGGCATGGCACGACATGCAGGCATTCTTTTGGGCCAAATCCATATTGGCCCAAGCGGGTGTGGCCATCACAACCGCCGTCAAAACCAAGCTCATCCGTTGACGCATTTTCGACCTTTCTATTTCAACATCCGTCATTTTTCACATGGGACCTGAGAGCGCTCCCGCGCGCGGTTGCAAACGCTGTCGGGACTGCGCCAAGCGCTGGTCCAAATAAGCACCGTAAAAGTCGGGCAATGAAGCCCCCTCCAAACGGTCCGCCACTTCGCGCCCATCGGGGCCAAAAAACAGCACCGTGGGGGCCACCGAGATGCGGCGGCTTTTCACCCAGTCGCCGTGGCTGCGGGTTTGGCCGTCCCAATCGACCAAGGTTTCTGGGTGCCGCATGTCAATTTGCACCACCACTTGGCCGCCGCGCCACAGCGGGCCCAAATGGCTTTGCCGCACTTGGCGGCAATAGGGGCAGTTGTCCAAGCTGACCATCACCACCAGGGGTTGGCCTTGGGCCAAGGCTTGCGCCAAAGCCTGGGGCAAATCGGTGGCGCTGGGCAAGACCACGCGGTTTTGGCTGTGCGCTGGGGCGGGGCCACCCATCGCCAAAAACAGCAGCCACAGCCCAGCGATCCCCAAGCCCAGGCTGCGCCAATCGGATCGGCCATGCCGAACCAATGGCCTGGGTGCCACAGCGCCCAGGCGCTGCGCGCGCCCAGGCAGCGCCAAACGGAGAAGGGGCCAAGGCGACATCACCGCTTCAGGCCAAGCTATCGGCCCAAATGTTGCGCGCCCAGGCCAAGGCGTATTGGCCTTCCAAGGCATTCGCTGCGGCCGACACCCCGCCCGAGCCGGGCACGGTGAGCATGGTTTTCTTGTCGGCGTCGTAGCGGTGCACGCTGGCCACGTGGATCACATCTTGGTCGCTGACAAAGCTGTAGCAGGTGTTGTTGTAGATGGGCATGGGGTTGATCTCTTTGCCCGTGAGCAAGGCCACCACCGCTGCCGCGCAGGTTTTGCCATGCTGGTTGGCCATGTGGCCGGACTTGGGCATGGCCGGGGCGATTTGAATCGAGTCGCCCAGCACGTGGATGTTTTTGACCGCCACCGATTCAAAGGTCAAAAAGTCCACCTCGCACCAGCGTTGGTTGGCGGTGGCCAAACCGGTTTTGACCGCAATCTCGCCAGCACGCATGGCGGGCAGGTAATTGAGGACATCGGCTTTCACGTCATCATTGAAGTCGAATTTCAAGGTGTTGGTGGCGGCATCGACATCGATCACCTTGTGGCGCGGGCGGTATTCAATCATGCCCTTGTAGCGATCGGCCCAGGCTTTTTTGAACAAGGGGCCTTTGGAGGTGACGTCTTCGTTTTCGTCCAGGATCAGCACCTTGCTCTTGGGCTTGGCTTGGCTGAAATAATGCGCCACTTGGCAAGCCCGCTCGTAAGGGCCCGGGGGGCAGCGGTACGGGGCCAAGGGCACATTGATGGCGAACACGCCGCCATCGGGCATGGCTTGCAATTGCTGGCGCAGGGCCAAAGTTTGCGGACCCGCCTTCCAAGCGTGCAAGACCTTATCTGCAGCGCCAGGCTTGGCCATGCCGGGTGCGCCGCCTGGCATGAAATCCACACCTGGTGACAGGATCAACCGGTCGTAAGGCAAGGTCGCGCCCGAGGCCAAAGTGACGATGCGTTTGTCGGGGTCAATTTGGGTGACGCGGTCTTGCACCACCTTGACACCATGGCGGCGCGTCAAGTTGTCATACGGGGTGGTGATGTCGGCCATGGTCTTGCTGCCACCAACCACCAAGTTGGAAATGGGGCACGACACAAAAGCCGCATTGGGCTCGACCAAGGTGACATCGATGCCGTACTCTGACCACATGCGCACATATTTGGCGGCCGTGGCACCGCCATAGCCACCGCCAACCACCACCACTTTGGGGCCCGCAGCACCGGGCGTGGCACAGCCTGAGAACAGGCCCAAAGCGCCCAGCACCGAACCCGCGGATGCGGTTTGTATCCATTGACGACGTTTCATGGTGGCTCCCGATCAGTTTTTCTGGGCAGCGAAATACGCTGCAATGGCTTGGATTTGCTCGTCCGAATAGCCCTTGGCAATTTGATGCATCAAGGTCGCGGGCAACGCACCCGATTTGAAGGCTTGCATTTTGGCCACCGTGGCCGCAGCAGGTGCGCCCGCCAGGGCCGCCATGCCGGGCTGGGCCTGGCCATTGGTGCCATGGCAATTGGCGCAGCCAGCGGCCCAACTGCGCACGTGCGTGGGGGCGGTTTGGGCTGCAGCGCCAAAGCTGGTGGCCATCAGCCCCGCAGCCAGACAGGCGATCATGGTTGGTTTCATCAATGCTCCTTCAAGATTTCAAAAAACAGAGGCGCTGTGGGCGCGGTTCATGGGTGGGATGCGCCAATGGACAAATGGTAGCCGCAGCACTTTCACGGTTGGCAAGGTAGAAACCCTCTACAACACCATGCAGTGCCGATCAATCGTCGAGGGCATCGATGGCCAGTTGGGTGCACATGGCTCGGCACATGCCGACCACGCTTTCATTGACGATGCGGTAGTAAATTTGCACCCCTTCACGGCGGCGACCCAAAATCCCCGCCCGGTGCAAGGTGTGCAAATGCTGCGACATATTGGGTTGGGTGGTGTCGATGCGTTGCAGCAACTCGCCGACGTTTTTTTCGCCTTGGCACAGGGCGCTGATGATTTTCAGTCGCAAGGGCGCGGCCATGACACGAAAGGTTTTGGCGGCGTCGTGAAACACCTGGTCCGACGGCGACCACACCGAACCATCGGTCGGCACTGGCGGGGCAGTGGCGGTTTGGTGGGGGGTGGTGTCTAAATTGGGCATGGGCGACAGGGGCTCGGGCGGGATCGAGGTGGCGATTTTGCATCAAGCCTTGGGCTTGATCGGTGGCCTCGGGGGGTTCAGCACCGATGGGCTCGCGCCCAAACCCAGCCACAGCGTTTGCACCTGCTGCTGCAAGTCTTTGGCCCAGGCGCGCCGGTCGCGGCCCGCATCCCAGTCTGGCTCGCCCCAGGCCAAGCGCACTTGCAAGCCATCGGCGCAAACTGTGCCCCACAAGGACGCCAACAAACTCTCATCTCCCACAAAGCTCACCGCTTGGCTGGTTTGTCCGCTGTGGGCATCGACATAGCGCAGCGCCGCCGGCAGCACGGGCGCGTTGGCGCTGATGGCCGCCTGGATCAAATTGGCATGGAACGGCAGCAGTTGCAACCCGTCGCTGGTGGTGCCCTCTGGAAACACCGCAAACACATCACCCGCTTGCAAAGCGGCGACCATTTGGTGCACCACCCGCATGGCGTCGCGGCGCGAAGCGCGCTCAATGAACAAGGTGCCAGCGGCAGCGGCCATGGGGCCGATCAAGGGCCAATGGTGCACTTCGGACTTGGACACAAAACGCGCATGCGCACTGGCATGCAAGACCAATATGTCGAGCCAAGTCACATGGTTGCAAACGATCAACACCGGGCCCTGGCTGGGCACATCGCCATGCCACTGCACCGCCACCCCCAGGGCTTTGAGCATGTCGCGCGACCACTGACCCACCGCCAGCGCACGCTGCTCGGGGTTCATCTGGCCAAATTGATGGCG
>CANFPJ010000026.1 GCA_947448885.1 Comamonadaceae bacterium | reverse complement strand
GCTCTTGAAGTTGCCCCGGCACAGGTGCATGGCCAAGGTCATGCCAGCGGGCTTTTGCGCCACCACTTTGTTGATGAAGGCGGCGTAGCGGTGCGGCAACTCATTGGGGTCGTCACCGCGTTGGCGTGCGGCTTCGCGCATTTTGTCGTCGCACAGGTAGGCGAGGTTGGTGTCGTCCATTTGCACGTAGGTGCAACCGGCAGCGGCCAGCGAGCGCAGTTCGTCGCCATAGGCTTTGGCCACGTCGTCGTAGAACACCGGGTCGAGCTCGGGGTAAGCGGTTTTGCTGATGCCGCCGCGCCCGCCGCGAAAGTGAAGCATGGTGGGCGAGGGGATGGTGACCTTGGGCGTGTTGCCGGCGCTGACTTGGCTTTTCAAATACTGGTAATCGGCCAATTGGATGTCGCGCACATGGGTGACCTTGTCGATCACGCGGATGGCCGGCGGGGCCAATTCTTCGCTGCCATCGGGCTTTTTGATGGTGACGGGGATGTCGGTTTTCACGCCACCCAATTGGTCCAAAAAGTCGATGTGAAAGTAGGTGCGGCGAAACTCGCCGTCGGTGATGGCTTTCAGGCCCACGCTCTCTTGAAAGCGCACGATCTCGGTGATGGCTTTGTCTTCGACCGCGCGCAGTTGCTCGGCGCTGATCTCGCCCTTGGCCTTTTGGGCGCGGGCTTGCAGCAAATAGTCAGGGCGTAAAAAACTGCCAACGTGGTCATAGCGGGCGGGCAAAAAAGGCAAAGACATGGGGCTTACTCCGTGGTTAGGTGCGAGATGTTAGACGATGTGCCAGCCGGGTCTGTGCCCCACAGTCGCTCGCGTTATAGTCCATGCCCATTGCCAGTGCGCTGGGTTTTTGCCAGCGCTGTTTTTTTGGAGTCACCCATGTTGCCTTTGCCCTTGCTTCGTCGAAATTTGGCCAAAGCCCTTTGTGTGGTGGTCAGCTCGCTTGTTCTCGCATCAGGCGCAGGGGCGCAAAACTTTCCCACCAAAGCCCTCAAGATCGTGGTGCCCAATGCGGCTGGTGGCGCCGCCGACATCACGGCGCGCACGGTGGGGCAAAAGCTCAGCGAAGCTTTGGGTCAGTCGGTGGTGATTGAGAACAAACCCAGCGCTGGTGGCGTGGTGGCGGGCGAGCAAGTGGCGCGCTCCGAGGCCGATGGCCACACCCTGTTGCTGATCTCCAGCGGCACGGCGGTGAGCGCGTCGTTGTTCAAAGCCTTGCCCTTTGACACCATCAAAGACTTCACCCCCGTGTCCAAGTTGGCCAGCTTTGACCTGGTGCTGGCCGTGTCGGAGACGGGGCGCTTCAAAACCATTGCCGAGCTATTGGCTTATGCCCGCGCCAACCCTGGCAAGCTCAATGTGGGCACGCCGCAAATTGGCACGACCCAAAACCTGGCCGCCGAGTTGTTTGCCACCACGGCGGGTTTGAGCATCCAAATCGTGCCCTTCAACGGCACGCCGCCAGTGATCAACGCCTTGCGTGGCGGCGAAATCGATGCCATGGTGGACATATTGGGTCCGCTCATGCCCCAGGTGCAGTCCAAGGCCTTGCGGCCATTGGCGTTGATGGGCGACAAGCGCTTCCCAGGCTTGCCCGATGTGCCGGTGTTGCGTGAAAGCGGTGCCACCTTGGCCAACTTCAACGTGGCTTCTTGGAACGGCTTGGCGGTGCCGGCCAAAACCCCGCGCGAGGTGGTGCTCAAACTCAACCGAGAGATTCAAACCATCCTCAATGCGCCCGATGTGAAAAAGCGCTTGAGCGACCTCAATGTGATTGCCCAGGGCAGCACGCCCGAAGGCGCGGCAGATATCTTGAACGCCGACATTCGCCGTTGGGCCGAGGTGATTGCCCGCGCCAAAATCGAAAAACAATGACCGCCACAAGGGGCTGAACATGGGCATCGCACGTTGGGGGGTGGTGGGTTACGGTGAGGTCGGCAAAACCTTCGCCCTGGGGTTCCAACCCCATCTGTCGTGGACCGGCACTTGGGACCTGGGCTTTGTCGACCCCATTCGCGGCCCGGCCATGCTGGAGCATGCCCAAAAAAATGGGGTGCATCCCTGCACCTCGGCTGAGGAGCTGGCTCAGCAAGTGGACTTGGTGGTATCGGCAGTCACGGCCTCCAACGCGGCCGCAGTGACCCAAGCTGTGGCCCCACACATCCGCCCTGGTGCGTTTTTTCTGGATTTGAACTCTGCTTCGCCGGGCACCAAGCAGCATTGCAGCGACGTCATCAGCGCCGCCGGTGGGCGCTATGTGGAGGCCGGTGTCATGACCTCGGTGCCGCCGCACGGCATCCGCACCCCCATGTTGCTCGGGGGGCCACATGCACAATACCTGTTGCCCCATTTGCTCGCCTGGGGCTGTGACGCCCAAGTTGCTGACGACACCGTGGGCGTGGCCAGCGCCATCAAGATGTGCCGCAGCATCATGATCAAGGGCTTGGAGGCCTTGGTGGTCGAGAGCTACACCACCGCCCGCCAGCACGGCGTGGAAGCGCAGATGCTGGCCACCATGGCGGAGACCTTTCCGACGATTGATTGGGAAAAGCAGGGCGCTTACTTTTTCAGCCGGGTGGTTCAGCATGGCAAACGCCGCGCGGAAGAAATGCGCGAGTCGGCTGTCACGGTGCAAGAAACCGGTGTGGCGCCCACCATGGCGGCGGCCATCGCCACCAAACAAGATTGGGTGGCGGGTTTGGCTGCGCAAGGCGTGTTCAAAGACATGCCCGCCAAGCCGGTTTGGCAAGACTATGCGGACCGATTGATCGCGCTGCAAACCGACCCGACGCGCGCCTGACCCGCGCTACGCCTGAGCCCATGCCCTTCGAGCCAGCGTTCAGCATCTGGGCAGCGGCCTTGGTGGGCTTGCAATTCGGCAGTTTTCTGAATGTGCTGGTGTGGCGCTTGCCGCGCATGTTGGAGCGCGAATGGCAAGCGGCCAGCACTGCCGTGGGCCCCAAGGGCGAGGCGGTGTTCAACCTGTCCTCACCCCGCTCGCATTGCCCGCATTGCCAAACGCCTTTGCGATGGCGTGATTTGGTGCCGGTGCTCAGTTTCCTGTGCCTGCGTGGTCGGTGCGCCCACTGTGACACCCCGATTTCTGCGCGTTACCCGCTGGTGGAGTTGGCGGTGGGGTTGCTCTGGGGCCTGTGCGCGTGGCGCTGGGGAGTCAGCCTGACGGCGCTGGCTTGGGCCGGCTTTTTCACCACCTTGCTGGCCTTGGCTTTGATCGATGCCGACACCCTGTTGCTGCCCGACGCGCTGACGTTGCCGTTGATGTGGGCCGGATTGATCGCCGCCAATTTGGGCTGGATTGGGCTGCCCCTGGCCGATGCCGTGTGGGGTGCGGTGGCGGGTTACCTCAGTTTGTGGGTGGTTTACCAGGTGTTTTTGCGCCTCACGGGCAAGCACGGCCTGGGTGGCGGCGACTTCAAGTTGCTGGCTGCTTTGGGCGCTTGGCTGGGGTGGCAGGTGTTGCCGTGGTTGGTGCTGGGCGCTTCGGTGATGGGTTTGGTGTTGGCCGCGGTCTTCATGCTTCGGGGCCGGTACCAAAAAGACCAACACATTCCGCTGGGCCCCTCACTGGCCTTGGCCGGTGCTGTGCTGGCGATCTGGCAGCCAGGCGCCGTGGGCCTGGTGTGACCCAGGGCATGGCCCTTCAATGGCCTCCAGTTGCATGGGATGTCCGGACACCGACCAAAAGCGGTCAATGCCTGGTCAAGCGGCTTTCATGGCTTGCTCGAATGCCCGCTCAATGGCCTTGAAGTAGGTGTGGCCTTGGGCGGTCAGCACCACATATTTGGTGCGCCGGTTGCGGTCTTTGAACACCGCGTCCACCAGCCCCAGGTTGAGCAGTTGGGTGAACTTGCGGTGCAAGGTGGCGGGCGAGGCAATGTGGGCCAAGTTCATCAACTCTGTGACGGTCATGTCTTTTTCACGCAATTCAAACAACGCAATCTCATCCAGGAGTTGTTTGGTGCTGGCATCCAGGTCGGGAATGCTTTGTTCGTTGGCCAAGGTTCTGACCAAATTCACAAAATTGAGGTAGTGATTGATGACGTTCTCCAAATGCTGGGGTTGGTCTCGAAATATTTTTAAACTTGCAAAAGCATACATCATTTTCACTTTTGTGTCAGACAAACATGACATTCCCGCCTTTTCTGGCCTCAATCTCTGCCCAGATGGGTGCGAACCATGTGGCTGACCAAGGCCGCCGTGTGTTGTTGGGTGGGGGTGGTGGCGCGCCGGTCGCTGCTGACCAAGGACAAGGGGATGGTCAAGGGCGGGTCACCCAATGGACGCAAACGGTAGGCTGAAGGCTTGGTCGAGCGGGCCACCGCTTGGCGGCTGAGCAATGCGCTGCCCACCCCATCGGCCACCAGGTCCAGGATGGCCGACACCCCATCGATTTCCAGCACCACCTGCGGTCGACAGTCGAGGCGGGCCATTTCGGCCTCCAGGTGCATGCGAATGGCATTGGGGCGGCTGGGCATCACCAAAGCCAAGTCGGCCACCTCGCGCAAGGCCATGGGCGGCGGGGGAGGCTCTTCGGCCAGCCCGGGCGGGCGCGCCTGCACCAGCACCAACGCCTCATCGATCAGGGCTTGGCGCTGCAAGCCATCGGTGGCTTGGGCGTTGTAGAGCACCGCAATGTCCAAGCGCCCATTGAGCAAGCTCTCGGCCAAATCGGCCGAAAGCCCTTCGCGGATGCTCAATTGCGCATGCGGCAACTCGGCCCTGAAGGCGCGGGTCAGCGGCACGGTGAGCACCCGTGCCACGCTGGGCGGCAGGCCCAGGGCCACGCGGCCGCTCATGCCTCCACGCAGTTGATCCAAGTCTTCATGGGCGCGGGCCACCTGGTGCAAGATGCCTCGGGCGTGCTCGAGCAGCAATTTGCCGGCATCGGTGGCGATCGCCCCGCGCCCATTGCGCAGCAACAAGGTTTGGCGCAACTCGACCTCCAAACCGCGAATATGGCGGCTCAAAGCGGGCTGCGCCAGGCCCAGCACCTGGGCGGCCCGGGTAAAGCTGGATTGCTCGGCAACGGTCACGAAGGATTGGAGTTGTTTGAGGTCCATATCAATGTTTTGGCTATAACCAATTATCTGATATGAAAAAAACGAATATCAGATAGTGAGCCCATGGGGTCAGAGACCGGGTCGTCAAGCTTCACAATGGGGCCATGTCCAGTTCCACACCCCCCCAAACGTTCAGCGCCATTTCCTCCAAAGCCACCCAAGCCGTGTTGGTCGACCTGACCCAGGCCTATCAAGCCCAAACCGGTGTGCGGTGGCAGGTGGAGGCCGTGGGTGGTGTGGACGCGGCCCGCCGGGTTCAAGCGGGTGAGGTGTTCGATGCGGTGATCTTGGCCAACGACGCCATCGACCGCTTGATCGCCGCTGGTCACGTGTTGGCAGGCTCGCGGGTGGACTGGGTGCGATCGCCCGTGGCCGTGGCCGTGCCCCAAGGTGCGCCACGCCCCGACATTGGCAGCGCGGCAGCACTCAAGGCGGCTGTGCTGTCGGCAACCAAAGTGGCTTTTTCCACCGGGCCCAGTGGCGTGTATTTGGAGAAATTGTTTGACCAGTGGGGCATCACCGCGGCCATGCAAGGGCGTTTGTTGCAGGCCCCGCCGGGTGTGCCTGTGGGGGCCTTGTTGGCCCGGGGCGAGGCCAGTTTGGGCTTTCAGCAACTCAGCGAATTGATGTCCCTGCAGGGCATCACCTTGCTGGGTGAGTTGTCCCCCGATGTGGCCTACATCAGCGTGTTTTCCACCGGCATGGGTCAGGCCGCCGCAGCCGATGCACAGCGTGCGCCAGCGGTGCGCGCTTGGATGGATTTTTTGGCCAGTGCCGAGGTGGAGGCCATCAAGCGCCGCCACGGCATGCATTGGGCTTGAGCCCGTTTTGATTTTCAACTCAGAGGAAAACCATGTCTCTCATCATCGACTGCCACGGCCATTACACGACCGCGCCCAAAGCGCTGGACGATTGGCGCAACCAGCAAATCGCAGGCATCCAAGACCCGGCCAAGATGCCCAAAGCGGCTGATTTGAAGATCAGCGACGACGACCTGCGCCACAGCATCGAGACCAACCAACTCAAGCTGATGAAAGAGCGCGGCAGCGACATCACCTTGTTTTCGCCCCGCGCTTCGTTCATGGCCCACCACATTGGCGACTTCCAGGTGTCCAGCACCTGGGCGGCGATTTGCAACGAGCTGTGCTTTCGGGTGTCCAAGCTTTTTCCCGACAACTTTGTGCCCGTGGCCATGCTGCCCCAGTCACCCGGCGTGGACCCGGCCACCTGCATCCCCGAACTGGAGCGCTGTGTCAAAGAATACGGCGCGGTGGGCATCAACTTGAACCCCGACCCATCAGGTGGCCATTGGACCAGCCCGCCCTTGAACGACCGCCACTGGTACCCCATTTACGAAAAAATGGTCGAGCACAACCTGCCCGCCATGATCCACGTGTCCACCAGTTGCAATGCCTGCTTTCACACCACTGGCGCGCATTATTTGAACGCCGACACCACGGCCTTCATGCAATGCCTCAACAGCGATTTGTTCAAAGACTTTCCGACGCTGAAGTTTTTGATCCCCCATGGCGGCGGCGCCGTGCCCTACCACTGGGGCCGTTTTCGCGGTTTGGCGCAAGAGCTGAAAAAGCCTTTGCTCGAGGAGCATTTGCTCAACAACATTTTCTTTGACACCTGCGTCTACCACCAGCCCGGCATCGATTTGCTCAACACCGTGATCCCCGTGAAAAACGTGTTGTTCGCCTCCGAGATGATTGGCGCGGTGCGTGGCATCGACCCACAAACTGGCCATTACTTTGATGACACCAAGCGCTACATCCAGGCCAGCAAAATTTTGAGCGATGCCGATCGGCACGCCATTTACGAGGGCAATGTGCGCCGCGTGTTCCCCCGCTTGGACAGCTTGTTAAAACAGAAAGGTCACTGACATGAACAACATGGGCAAAGTCAAACGCAACATCCAACGCGCCGACAAATCGGCGGTGGAACGCCTGGCCAAATACGGTGTCGCCACCGTGCACGAGGCCATGGGTCGGGTGGGCATGATGCACACCTACATGCGCCCGGTGTACCCCGGTGCCCGGGTCGCCGGCACGGCGATCACCGTGTTGCTGCACCCGGGGGACAACTGGATGCTGCACGTGGCCTGTGAGCAGGTGCAACCCGGTGACATCGTGGTCGCGGCCATCAGCGCGCCGTGTACCGATGGCTACTTTGGTGACCTGATTGCCACCTCCTTCAAAGCGCGTGGGGCGCATGGATTTGTCATCGACGCGGGTGTGCGCGATGTGTCTGAGTTGACCGCCATGGGTTTTCCGGTGTGGAGCAAATGCATCAGTGCCAAGGGCACGGTCAAGTCCACCCTGGGCTATGTCAATTTCCCCGTGGTCTGCGCCGGCGCCCTGGTCAACCCCGGTGACGCCATCGTCGCCGACGATGACGGCGTGGTGGTGGTGCCCGCTGAGTTTGCGGCGCAAGCTGCGGACGCTGCAGCAGCCCGCGAGGCCAACGAAGGTGATAAGCGCATCAAACTGGCGGCCGGTGAGTTGGGCTTGGACATGTACAACATGCGTGCGCCGCTGGAAAAGGCCGGTTTGGTCTACGTCGACTGATGCGCATTTTTTGGCGTTGCACGGCCCTGGTGCTGGTTGGCCTGTGGGCCCCTGCGCTCATGGCGCAAGCCTTCCCGAGCAAGCCCATCAAGATCGTGATTGGCTACCCCCCGGGTGGGGCGGTGGACGTGGTGGCCCGCACCATCGGCCAAAGCCTCTCGACCGCCTTGGGTCAAGCGGTGGTGATCGAGCACAAGCCCGGGGCCAGCACCAACATCGCTGTCAAGGCGGTCATCGCGGCCGAGCCCGATGGCCACACCTTGATGCTGGCGGCCAACGCCCTGGCCGCCAACATGGCCTTGTTCCAGCCCCCGCCCTTTGATGCCGAACGCGACCTCGCCCCCATCGCCTTGATTGGCCGTGTCCCCGTGGTTTTGGCCGCGCAGGCCCAGGCCCCTTTCGATGGCATAGGTGCATTGGTGTCGGCCGCCAAAGCGCAGCCCAAAAGCATTGCCTATGGCTCACCAGGCAACGGCTCCACACCGCATTTGGCGGTGGAGTTGTTTGCGCATGCGGCGGGCATGTCTTTGCTGCACATCCCCTACCGGGGTGGTGCGCCCGCCATCACCGACGTGTTGGGGGGGCAATTGCCCTTGGTCGCGGTCAATGCCTTGGAGGTTTGGCCCCATGTCAAAAGCGCCAAGCTCAAGGTCCTGGCCGTGCTCAGCCCCCAGCGCAGCGCCATCTTCCCCGATGTGCCCACCATTGCCGAGTCTGGCTACCCTGGATTTGAGGCATCGGTCTGGTACGGCTTGTTGGCCCCGACTGGCACGCCACCGGCGGTGTTGCGGCAATTGCATGAAGCGGTGCAAAAAGGGCTGCACAGCAAAGAGGTGCGCGATAAGCTCACCGCAGTGGGCGGTGACGTGACCCCCGGCCCGACAGAGGCATTGGCCCAGCTCATCCGCAGCGAACGGCAACGCTACACCGCCTTGGTGCGTCAAGCCAACATCAAACCCGATTGAAGAAAGCCCGAGTTCATGAATTTTGAAAAAACACCCGGCTGGCTCGACTGGTACGCCGGCCCCAGCCAACCTCAATTTGTGTTGCCCGCAGGCGCGGTCGATGCCCATTGCCATGTGTTTGGTCCGGGCGCGGAGTTCCCCTTCGCACCTGAGCGCAAATACACGCCTTGCGACGCCTCCAAGCACCAGTTGTATGCGCTGCGCGACCACTTGGGCTTTGCCAAAAACGTGGTGGTGCAAGCCACCTGCCACGGTGCTGACAACCGCGCCATGGTCGACGCCTTGCTGCATTCCGGCGGCAAAGCACGTGGCGTGGCCACGGTCAAGCGCAGCGTCACCGATGCCGAGTTGCAGGCCATGCACGACGCCGGTGTGCGCGGTGTGCGCTTTAACTTTGTCAAACGCTTGGTGGACTTCACCCCCAAAGACGAGCTGTTGGAAATTGCCACCCGCATCAAAGCCTGGGGCTGGCATGTGGTGATTTATTTTGAGGCCGTGGACTTGCCCGAACTGTGGGACTTTTTCACCGCGCTGCCCACCACCGTGGTGGTCGACCACATGGGCCGCCCCAATGTGGACCAGCCTGTCGATGGCCCCGAGTTTGCGTTGTTCATGAAGTTCATGCGCGAGCACGAGAACGTGTGGAGCAAGGTCACTTGCCCCGAACGCTTGTCTCTGGCGGGGCCAGCGGCGCTCAAAGGCGAACGCCTGGCTTACCGCGATGTGGTGCCCTTTGCCCGCCACGTGGTGGAGACCTTCCCCGATCGCGTGCTTTGGGGCACCGATTGGCCGCACCCCAACTTGAAAGACCACATGCCCGATGACGGTTTGTTGGTCGACTTCATCCCCCACATTGCGACCACCGCTGATTTGCAGCGCCGCTTATTGGTCGATAACCCCACCCGGCTTTATTGGCCCGAACTTTGGAAAGGCTGAACCATGGCACTGGACAAACCCTACCTGGACGTCCCAGGCACCACCATTTTTGACGCGGAGCAGTCGCGCCGTGGCTACTGGTTGAACCAGTTTTGCATGTCCTTGATGAAGGCCGACAACCGCGAGCGCTTCAAGGCCAATGAGCGTGCCTATCTCGATGAGTGGGACATGACCGAAGAGCAAAAAGATGCGGTGATCGCACGTGACCTCAACTGGTGCATCCGCACCGGCGGCAATATTTACTTCCTCGCCAAAATTGGGGCCACCGATGGCAAAAGCTTTCAGCAAATGGCGGGCAGCATGACTGGCATGACCGAAGAGGAATACCGCAACATGATGGTCGCTGGCGGGCGCTCCGCCAACGGCAACCGCGTGGTCGGCGAAGACGGCGACGCCCAAGCCCACCGACAACCCCAAGGCCGCGCTGGCCAAAATGCAAAGGCTTGACCATGGCACACATCTCCGCTTCCGTTTACACCTCGCACGTGCCGGCCATTGGCGCCGCGCTGGACCTGGGCAAAACCGCCGAACCCTATTGGCAACCGGTGTTCAAGGGCTACGAGTATTCCAAGCAGTGGCTCCAGGACAACCCGCCCGACGTGGTGTTTTTGGTTTACAACGACCATGCCACCGCCTTCAGCTTGGACATCATCCCGACCTTTGCCATTGGCACCGCAGCGCAGTTTCAGCCGGCCGATGAAGGCTGGGGCCCACGGCCCGTGCCCCTGGTGCATGGGCACCCTGAATTGGCCTCGCACATTGCCCATTCGGTCATCCAACAAGACTTCGACCTCACCATCGTCAACAAAATGGATGTGGACCATGGCTTGACCGTGCCCTTGTCGCTGATGTGTGGCCAACCCCAGGCCTGGCCATGCCCGGTGATTCCGTTTGCGGTGAATGTGGTGCAGTACCCGGTGCCCAGTGGTCGGCGCTGCTTTGAATTGGGCCGGGCCATCCGCAACGCGATCAACACCTTTGACCAAGATTTGAATGTGCAAATCTGGGGCACGGGTGGCATGAGCCACCAGTTGCAAGGCCCCCGTGCAGGCCTGATCAACAAAGACTTTGACAATGCATTTTTGGACCATTTGGTCAACGACCCCGAAGCCGCTGTCAACATCCCGCACATCGATTACGTGCGCGAAGCCGGCAGCGAGGGCATCGAGTTGGTCATGTGGTTGATTGCACGCGGCGCCATGGAGGATGTGGCCAAACGCGCACCAGGTGTGGCCCAGCCCAAGCTCAACATGCGCCACCGCTTCTACCACGTGCCCGCCAGCAACACGGCCGTGGGCCACATGATTTTGGAGAATCCAGCCCGCTGAGTGGGCTGTCAGTGGGGTAAATTTATCCTTGCTTAAACTCAGTTCTACCTTTTCACTTTCATCAAACAGGAAGCAATATGACCATCAAAGTGGCCCTGGCCGGCGCGGGTGCCTTTGGCACCAAGCATTTGGACGGCATCAAAAACATCGCAGGCGTTGAAGTCATTTCATTGGTCGGGCGTGAGCTGGCCAAAACCCAAGAAGTGGCCCAAAAGTACGGCATCGCCCATGTCAGCACTGATTTGAACGACAGCTTGAAAATCAAAGAGGTGGACGCGGTGATTTTGTGCACACCCACCCAAATGCACGCCTCGCAGTCGCTGGCGTGTTTGCAAGCGGGCAAGCATGTGCAAGTGGAAATCCCCCTGGCCGACAGCTGGAAGGACGCCAAGGCCGTGGTCGACCTGGCCAAGTCCAGCGGCAAAGTGGCGATGTGCGGCCACACCCGGCGCTTCAATCCCAGCCACCAGTATGTGAATCAAAAAATCAAGGCCGGCGCATTCAACATCCAGCAACTGGACGTGCAAACTTATTTCTTTCGGCGCACCAACATGAATGCCTTGGGCCAGCCGCGCAGCTGGACCGACCACTTGTTGTGGCACCACGCGGCGCACACGGTGGATTTGTTTGCCTACCAGGCGGGCAGCCCGATTGTCAAAGCCAATGCGGTGCAAGGCCCGATTCACCCCGCGCTGGGCATTGCCATGGACATGAGCATTCAGCTCCAGGCCGCCAATGGCGCCATTTGCACCTTGAGCCTGAGCTTCAACAACGACGGCCCCTTGGGCACCTACTTCCGCTACATCGGGGACACCGCCACTTACTTGGCCCGGTATGACGACTTGTTCACCGGCAAAGAGGAGCAAATTGATGTGTCCAAAGTGGCGGTGTCGATGAACGGCATTGAGCTGCAAGACCGCGAGTTTTTTGCCGCCATTCAAGAGGGCCGCGAGCCCAATGCCAGCGTGGCCCAAGTGTTGCCTTGCTACCAGGTGCTGCACGACTTGGAGCAACAATTCTCATGAGTACCCGCGCCCTCGGCCCGTTTCAAGTCTCGCCCATTGGCCTGGGCTGCATGAACATTTGCCATGCCTATGGCAACCCAACGCCGCCCGAGCAGGCCGAGCGCTTGTTGCTCACCGCTTTGGATGCCGGTGTCACCCACTTTGATACCGCTGCCTTGTACGGCTTTGGCGTGAGCGAACAATTGGTGGGCAAGGCTTTGTCGCCCCATCGCCAACGCTTCACCCTGGCCAGCAAGTGCGGCATGCAAGGCGTGGACGTGCAAGGCGACGGCAAATTGGTGCGCGTCATCGATGGCCGACCGGCCACCTTGCGCCAAACCTGCGAAGACGCGCTGCGGCGTCTGAAAACCGATGTGATTGACCTCTACTACCTGCACCGCTGGGACAAAAAAGTGCCCATCGAAGACAGCGTGGGCGGCTTGAGCGACTTGGTGCGCGCCGGCAAGATTCGCAGCATTGGTTTGTCCGAGGTTTCGGCCAACACCTTGCGCAAAGCCCATGCGGTGCACCCCATCGCGGCGGTGCAAACCGAATATTCGCTGTGGACGCGCAACCCCGAAATCGCAGTGCTCGACGCTTGCCGTGAGTTGGGCACCACCTTTGTGGCCTTCAGCCCCGTGGCGCGTGGGTTTTTGTGCGGAAAGCCGATTGACATCAACAAGTTGGACGCCAAAGACATCCGCCGCGGCATGCCGCGCTTCAACGCCGAGAACTTCCCACGCAATTTGCAATTGCTGCCGCCGTACTTGGCCCTGGCGCAAGAACTCGGCTGCAGCCCCTCGCAACTGGCCATCGCTTGGCTGCTGCACAAAGCCCCGCACATCGTTGCCATCCCCGGCACCACGTCCATCGACCATTTGCACGACGATTTGGGTGCCTTGGATGTGAAGCTCAGCCCCGCCCACATGCAGCAACTGGAAGCCATGATTGGCCAGCACAACGTGGTGGGTAACCGCTACAACGACCAGGCCAACTCAGAGGTGGACACCGAGGTGTTTGCCTAAACGCCGAGGTGGACACCAGCGTGTTTGCACACAAGACGATGTGAACACCGAGCTGTTGACCCACTCACTTGGTGAATGCCAAAGTTGCAGCCGGAGCCTGCCGACCCACTTCTCTAGCCAGACCCCCAAAAAAAGGACGCCCGTGGGCGTCCTTTTTCATGGCTGTTCGATGATCAGATGGTGTCGATGAAGCTGCGCAGTTTGTCGCTGCGGCTGGGGTGCTTCAACTTGCGCAAAGCCTTGGCTTCGATTTGGCGGATGCGCTCGCGCGTCACGTCAAACTGTTTGCCCACTTCTTCCAAAGTATGGTCGGTGGACATTTCAATGCCAAAGCGCATGCGCAGCACCTTGGCTTCGCGCGGGGTGAGGCCGTCGAGGATGTCTTTGACCACATCGCGCAAGCCCGCTTGCATCGCCGCCTCGATCGGGGCGGTGTTGGCGCTGTCTTCGATGAAGTCGCCCAGGTGCGAGTCGTCGTCGTCACCGATGGGCGTTTCCATGGAGATGGGCTCCTTGGCGATCTTCATGATCTTGCGGATCTTGTCCTCAGGAATTTCCATCTTCTCGGCCAGGATGGAGGCATCGGGCTCAAAACCAAACTCTTGCAAGTGTTGGCGGCTGATGCGGTTCATCTTGTTGATGGTCTCGATCATGTGCACCGGGATGCGGATGGTGCGGGCCTGATCGGCGATCGAGCGGGTGATGGCCTGGCGAATCCACCAGGTGGCATAGGTCGAGAACTTGTAGCCCCGGCGGTATTCGAACTTGTCCACGGCCTTCATCAAACCGATGTTGCCCTCTTGGATCAAATCCAAGAACTGCAAGCCACGGTTGGTGTATTTTTTGGCAATCGAGATGACCAAGCGCAGGTTGGCCTCGATCATCTCTTTCTTGGCGTGGCGTGAATTGGCCTCGCCTTGGTTCATGCGCTTGTTGATGTCTTTGAGCTCGGCCAAGGGCACGACCACGCGGGTTTGCAGCTCGATCAGGCGTTGTTGCAGTTCTTGCACCGGCGGGATGTTGCGTGCCATGGTGGCCGACCAGGGCTTGCCCGCAGCGGCTTGCTTTTCCACCCACTTGAGGTTGAGCAGGTTGGCCGGAAAGTCTTTGACGAACACGTCTTGCGGCATGCCGCATTTGTCGACAATGATGCGGCGCAGTTGGCGCTCTTTCTTGCGCACGTCTTCGACCTGGGCGCGCACCATTTCGCACAAGCGCTCGATGGTGCGGGCGGTGAAGCGAATGGTCATGAGCTCTTCGCTCAAGGCCTTTTGCGCCTTCATGTAATTGGGCGTGCCGTAGCCTTCTTTGTCGTAGGCCTTGTGGACCTTTTCAAACAAACTGGCGATGCGGTCAAAACGCTCCAGGGCTTCGCGCTTGAGCTCTTCGAGCTTTTTGGTCAGCGCCTTGGAGCCGCCTTTGCCGTCGTCGTCATCGGCTTCGTCGAACTCGTCAAAGTCTTCCTCGGCCACGTAGTCGTCGGCTTCGTTGGCGTTGCTGAAGCCGTCCACAATGGTGGAGATGACCACCTTGTCTTCACGGATGTCCGTGGCCAGGCGGAGGATTTCGGCAATGGTGGCCGGCGAGGCGCTGATGGCGGCCATCATGTCCATCAAACCGCCTTCGATGCGCTTGGCGATTTCGATTTCGCCTTCGCGGGTCAGCAACTCCACCGTGCCCATTTCACGCATGTACATGCGCACCGGGTCGGTGGTGCGGCCAAACTCGCTGTCCACGGTGGACAACGCGGCTTCGGCTTCTTCTTCGGCTTCCTCTTCGCTGGCCACGGTGGGGCCGGTGTTGGTGATCAGCAGGGTTTCTGCGTCGGGCGTTTGTTCGTACACCGCCACACCCATGTCGTTCAACATGGTGATGACCACTTCCATGGTTTCGGCATCGACCAATTTGTCGGGCAAGTGGTCAGAAATCTCGCCGTGGGTCAGGTAACCCCGGGTTTTACCCATCTTGATCAGGGTTTTCAGGCGCAGGCGGCGCTTGGCCAAGTCTTCTTCCGACAGGACGGTCTCGTCCAGGCCAAACTCTTTCATCAAGGCGCGTTCTTTCGCCTTGCTGATCTTCATGCGCAGGGGCTTGACCTTTTCGCCTGCGGCCGCAGGGGTTTCTTCGGCAAATTCGGCTTCCAAATCGGGTAAGTCGTCTTCCAAGCCCGGGCCTTTGCCCTTGGCTTTGGCGGCGGCCTTGCCTTTGGCGGCTGGCGCCGCCGTTTTGGCCGCCGGTTTTGTGGCCGGCTTGGCTGCCACCGCTTTGACCGGGGCTTTCACTGGGGCCTTGGCCGGGGCTTTGGCCACGGTCACAGGCTTGGCGGCCACTTTGACCGCCGCCTTGGCAGGGGCTTTGGCCACAGGTTTGGCAGCAGACTTGGCGGCAGGTTTGGCGGTGGGTTTGGCCGCAGGTTTCGGGGGCGATTTGGCGCTGGCTTTGGCAGATGTCACAGGGGGGGCTTTCTTGGCGGTCTTGGCGCTCAATGGGGGTGGGGCCGTTTTCTTGAGTGGCGCAGCGGCTTTTCCACCTTTGGCGGCGGGCTGAGCGGTCTTTTTGGGTTTTTGAGCAGGCATGGAACTCATCCTCCATTGAGAGACAAAAAAACGCCCAACACCCGAAGGGCGCGTGGGCTGGGCTGGGGGGCCTGCGCAAGGGTGAGGGCGAACATTTGGTGTGCAGTCCTGGCGGGTGGCTGGCCGGTGCGGGCGCTTGCCCTGGGTTGGCCAAATTCGGAGGTGCTGCTGTCGCGCTTGCGTTGAGGTGAAGTGGATTATACCTCTGGCGGGGTTTCCAACGAGCGGCGGCGCGCTTGCAAGGCGCGGTAGCGCTCCAGGGCGCCGGGGTCAATTTGTGCGCTGGCAATCGCCTGTGTCTCTTGGGCCTTGAGCCGTTCAATCAGCAAACGCTGCAGCAAGGCCTTGAGCTCGGCCGCGCTTTCCAAGGCCAAGGCTTGCGCGCTCATGGCCTGGGGGCTGGGCTCGTCGGTGTGGGTCATGGGGGTGACCTCGAAGCCGGTGTCCATGACTTTCAACGCCAGGGCTTCGCTGGGGTGCTCGCGCAGGCCTTCGCGCAAAGCCCCCCAGGGTAGGCTGCCGTGCTCTTGGTGTTGGCCATCGAGCCAGGTGAACAAGGGGCCATGCGGGGCGGGCAGTTCGCACAGCATCAGGTGTTCTTCGCTGCTCAAGTCTTGCCACTGGCGCATGTCGGCCAGCAGCAAACGCACGGCATGGTCAGCACGGCTCGCCGGCAACTGGCGGCCCATGCCGCGTGGCGGCTTGTCGGTGCTGAAACGCCTGGGGTAGGGCGCCGCGCTGGCGCCGTTCCCCGGTGCGGCTTCTGCGTTGTTGCGCCGCGGCCACTTCGTGGCTTGGGGGTGGGGTGGCTGCCACAGCGACTGCAACTCGTGCAGACCGAGTTGGATCAAATCGGCAAATTCGGCCAGGAGTTGGCGTTTGAGCGCACCGTCGGGCAGGGTCAGCCACAGGTCGCGGGCGTTGCTGGCCAAATGGGCACGGCCTTCGGCGCTGCTCAGGTCGCAGCCTTCGCGGGCGGCATCGATCAAGAACCGGCTCAGGGGCATGGCCTCGCTCACGCAACGTGCAAATGCCTCGGGACCAAAGGCGCGGATGTAGCTGTCGGGGTCGTGTTCGGCGGGCAAGAACAAAAACTTCACGCTGCGCACATCGGTGGCAAAGGGCAGGGCCACGTCCAAGGCCTTGCGCGCCGCGCGCCGACCGGCGGCATCGCCGTCAAAGCTGAATACCACGGCATCGCTGAAGCGAAACAGTTTTTGCACATGCTCGGGGGTGCAGGCGGTGCCCAGCGTGGCCACGGCCTGGGGAAAGCCCCATTGGGCCAGGGCCACCACATCCATATAGCCTTCGGTCACCAGCACATAGCCCGAATCGCGCAAGGCTTGGCGCGCTTCAAACAAACCGTAGAGTTCGCGCCCCTTGCTGAACACCGGGGTTTCTGGTGAGTTCAGGTACTTGGGCGTGCCCTCGCCCAACACCCGTCCGCCAAAGCCGATGCACTCGCCTTTGATGTTGCGGATGGGGAACATGATGCGGTCGCGAAAGCGGTCGTAGCGCTTGTCTTCGTTGCCGTCCTCGGCGTGGTGAATCACCAAACCGCTGTCGACCAGCAAAGGGTCTTGGTAGTTGGGGAAGACGCTCGCCAGGCTGCGCCAGCCTTCAGGGGCGTAGCCCAGGCCGTAAGCTTTGGCGATTTCGCCCGACAGGCCGCGGCCTTTGAGGTATTCCACCGCTGGGGGGGTGTTTTTCAGGTGCTTGCGGTAAGCTTCGGCGGCTTTTTCCAGCACATCGCTCAAGGTGGCTTGGCGCTCGCGAGCCCGCGCGGCTCGTTCACGATCTTGGGGCGAGGCATCGTCTTCGGGCACGGGCATGCCATAGGTTTGGGCCAGGTCCTTGACGGCCTCGACAAAGTTCATGCCGGCGTGTTCCATCAAAAAACCAATGGCGTTGCCGTTTTTGCCACATCCAAAACAATGGAAAAACTGCTTGGTCGGGCTGACCGAAAAGGAGGGGGACTTTTCGCCGTGGAAAGGGCACAGTCCCATGTAATTGGCGCCACCTTTTTTCAGCTGCACATAGCGACCCACGATGTCCACCACATCGGCGCGCGCCAACAGCTCTTGGATAAAGGATTGGGGAATGGCCATGGGTGCGTCGGGTGGAGCGGTCATTGTAGGCAGGCCCATAGACCATGCCGGCTTTGAGCGCCATGTCAATCACCTTGATTTTGTACCTGTGATGTGGACAATGCGTGGTCGTTCACATGCGCAGGAGTGTTGAAACCATGACAGCTAAAACCATCAATGTTCGCTTGCCCGAAGCGCTGTACAAACAAATTGAAGAGCTGGCCAAAGCCACCGACAGGACCAAAAGTTTTTTGGCTGTGGATGCATTGACCCAATACGTTCAAAGCGAATCTTGGCAAATCGAAGATATTCACAAAGCCGTCAAGGAAGCCGATGCAGGTGAATTCGCCACCGATCAGCAGGTCAAGGACGTGTTTGGAAAATATGGCATTTGAAGCATGTCGATCAAATGGACTCGCACAGCACTTCGAACTTTGGATGAAGTGGCTGGCTACATTGCAAATGACAACCCTGCACGTGCGACTACTTTTGTGCTGGAGTTGCGAAATTCGGTGAACAAATTACAAGATCATCCTGGACTGGGCAGGGCAGGCCGAGTTCTTGGCACACGAGAACTGATTTTGCACAAGAATTACATTGCCATTTACCGCTTGCGAGGTAGTGACATTGAAATATTGCGCTTGCACCATGCAGCCCAAAAAATTTAATTCAAGGGTGCAAACTGGTTCATACCAAGCTTTAGTGCTGGACTTGAAGGCTGCTCAGTCGCCGCGCACCGCCCCTTCGCGGCGCGCATCGGCCCCACCCAACCAACCACCGGGCACCCGTTGCAAGCCATGCAGGCCGCTGGTCAAGTCGGTTTGGCGCAGCGGGTGACCGCGCTGCGTCAATGCGTCTTGGGTGGCTGGTCCAAAGCGGCCGGTTTCCAGCCACAGCGGGCCTTGGGCCGAAAACAGCGCGAGGTGGGGCAGGTCAAAGGCTTGCTGCGGGTTGAGGCCCGCATGCAGCAGGCCCCACAGGGCTTGGGTGGTGTAGTGGATGATGGCCGCACCCCCGGGGCTGCCCAAGCTGATGTGCACTTGGGGTGGCTGGTCGGTGCTTGAGCGGCGCAGCACCAAGGTGGGCGACATGGACGAGCGCGGGCGCTTGCCGGCCTCGACCCGGTTGGCCACCGGCAGGCCTTGTTCGTTGCGCGGCACAAAGCTGAAATCGGTGAGTTGGTTGTTGAGCAAAAACCCGCCCACATCGCCCAAGCTGACCATGATGTGGGCGCCAAAAGCCGACTCAATGCTGGTGGTCATGGCCAGGGTGTGGCCCCAGGCGTCGGTGATGCTCAGGTGGCTCGTGCCCCGCTCGGTTTGCTCGGGCATGGGGGCGAGGGCCAGCGGCCCAGCGCCGGGCAAACCGGCGGGCGCGTTGGCCATGCGGCGTGGTCCGATCAGTTGGGCGCGTTGCGCCACATAAGCCGGCGCGATCAGGCTGCGCCAATCGCCCCCGGGTGCCGCGACAAAGTCGGGGTCGGCCAGATACTGAGCACGGTCGGCATAGGCCAGACGCGCCGCTTCGGTATATGTGTGCAGCCAGGCCTCGTCCCAGACCCAGTTGAGCTGCCCTGGATTGGCCGCTGACGTGGCGCGCAAGGACGGGCCGTTCGCGGTGCGGGGCAGAGCGCTGGCCAACATGCCCAAGATTTGGGCCATGGCCACTGCGCCCGAGCTGGGCGGGGGAAAGCCGCACACCTGGTGCACCACGCCTTGGGCGGCGTGGTCAAAGCACAGCGGTAGGCGTTCGATGGCGCGGTATTGGCGCAAGTCCTCCAGGCGCATCCAACCGGGATTGTCGGGGTGGTTTTGTACCTTTTGCACCATGGCTTGTGCGACAGCGCCTTGGTGAAAAGCATCCGCCCCGCCATCGGCGATGCGTTGCAACACCTGGGCCAAACCGGGGTTTTGCAAGCGGTGACCGACAGGCCAGGGCTGGCCATTGGCTTGGTAAAAATAGGCCCGCGCCTGGGGGTCTTGTTGCAAATCGGTGGCACTGCGCAGCAACTGATGCAGCCGGTGCCCCATCGGAAACCCGTTCTGGGCCAAGGCGATGGCCGGTTCGAACAATCGGGCCCAAGGCAGGCGGCCATGGCTGCGGTGGGCCAGTTCCATCATGCGCAACACGCCCGGCACACCCACCGATAAGCCGCTGTTGACCGCTGCGCGCAGGTCCATGGCGCGGCCTTCACGCATGAACAGGTTTTCGGTGGCGGCCGCAGGGGCGGTTTCGCGCCCGTCGTAGGCCCGCACGCGTTGGCCGTCGTGGTAGAGCAAAAAAGCCCCGCCACCGATGCCACTCGATTGCGGCTCGACCAAGGTGAGCACCATTTGCACGGCGATGGCCGCGTCCAGCGCCGACCCGCCTTGGCGCATGATGTCCAAGCCCGCCTGGCTGGCCAAGGGATGGGCGGCACTCACCCCTTGGCGCGCAAACCGAACGCTGTTTTGGGCCACCAAGCCCGTGGCCGCCTCGGGTTGCAGCGCTTGGTCGGCTTGTGCCCAGGCGAGAGGGGCGCAAAAGCCCCACCACAGGTGGAGGACCCAGCGCGCCTTGGCGCGCTGGCGGAACCGGCAGCCTGCGGCCGGCTGGGGCTCAGCCTTCATGAGCGCCGGGGCCAGGGGGTCACTTCGGTGCCATGCGGATGGCGCCATCCAAGCGAATCACCTCGCCATTGAGCATCTCGTTTTCAAAGATGTGCACCGCCAAGCGCGCATAGTCTTGGGGGGTGCCCAAGCGGGAAGGGAAGGGCACACTGGCGGCCAAAGCGTCTTGCACATCTTTGGGCATGCCAAACATCATGGGGGTGCCAAAGATGCCCGGGGCAATCGTCATGTTGCGAATGCCGTTGCGGGCCAGGTCGCGGGCAATGGGCAAGGTCATGCCGACCACGCCGCCCTTGGTGGCTGAGTAAGCGGCCTGACCAATTTGGCCGTCATAGGCCGCCACCGACGCGGTGTTGATGATGGCCCCGCGCTCGGCGGTGGGTTCGGGGTCGTTTTTGCACATGGCTTCAGCGGCCAAGCGGATCATGTTGAAGGTGCCAATCAGGTTGACGGTGACGGTCTTGGTGAACACCGCCAGGGAGTGCGCGCCGTTTTTGCCCACGGTTTTTTCAGCCGGTGCAATGCCCGCGCAGTTGACCAAGCCCATCAGCTTGCCCATGGAGACCGCCTTGGCCACCACGGCCTGGCCATCGGCCTCGCTGCTGACGTCGCAGCGCATGAAGGCGCCACCGATTTCTTTGGCAATGGCCTCGCCTTTTTCGACCTGCATGTCGGCAATCACCACCTTGCCGCCCTTGGCCGCGAGCATGCGGGCCGTGCCCTCGCCCAGCCCCGAAGCGCCGCCGGTGACGATGAAAACTTTGCCGGAAATGTCCATTTTGAGCTCCTGGTTGAATCGTTTGAAGCCCAATTATCGGCCAGGGCCCATCCTGGCGGGTGCATCAGCACCGACAATGGCGTTTGTGCGTTGGCTCAGACCACATTCAACGAGAAACCTCGCCATGTCATTCATCTTTTATTCGCGCCGCGTCCAGGCCTGGGCCACGCTGATCGCCTTGCTGGGGTTGGTGGGCTGCGCCACACCCCCAGCCCCGCCCAAGGGCGAACCAGCGCCGGCGCCCGCCGCTGAGGTACCCGCCCCCAAGCCCAAACGCTTGGGTCTGGCTTTGGGGGGTGGGGGCGCGCGCGGCTTTGCCCATGTGGGCGTGTTGCAGGTGCTGGAAGAGGCCGGTATCAAGCCCGACTTGGTGGTGGGCACTTCGGCGGGCAGTTTGGTCGGTGCCTTGCACGCCAGCGGCAAAACCGGCGCCCAGTTGCAGCGCATCGCAGAGACGATGGAGGAGTCCACCATCACCGATTGGGCCTTGCCCTTTTTGAACCGGGGTGTGTTGCGTGGAGAGGCCTTGGCCCGCTATGTCACGGCCCAGACCCAAGGGCGCAAGATTGAAGAGTTGCCCATCCGTTTGGGCATCGTGGCCACCGACCTGAACCTGGGCGAGGGGGTCCTGTTCCAAAGGGGAGACACCGCGACGGCGGTGCGCGCCTCCAGTGCCGTGCCCTCGGTGTTTTTGCCGGTGCGCATCAACAACCGTGACTATGTGGATGGCGGTTTGGTGGCGCCGGTGCCGGTGCGTTATGCCCGGGAAATGGGGGCGGAAGTGGTGCTGGCGGTGGACATTTCCACCACCCCCGAGGGCAGCCAGGCCGAGTCGATGCTGCAAATCCTGCTGCAAACCTTCAACATCATGGGCAAAAGCATCAAAAACCTGGAACTCAAAGAAGCACAGGTGGTGGTGCGCCCCAATTTGGCCGGGGTGAGCAGCGCTGACTTCAATGCCCGTTTGCGCGCCATTGAAGCCGGTCGTGCCGCCATGCTGGCCGCTTTGCCCGCTTTGAGGGCGGCTTTGGCATCCCCACGTTGATCCCGGTGGGTCCACGCCAAAAAAGAGGCCCTGTTTTGCAACAGGGCCTATAAGGGATCCCGGAACCGTAAGGTTGCGACAGGATCCGAGGAGACAAGGGTTCGCCTTGGGGGGCCATCAGCCCCTCAAGCTCAGCGCTTTTTGCTGGCGGTCTTGACGGCGGTGACGGCAGAAGCGGTCACGGCATTGAAGTTGGCTTCAGCCATGTCAGTGGCTTGCTTGACTGCTTTTTGCATGGATTCCATGGCGTTTTGGCTGGCAGACACGGCGCTTTTGACCATCGACACGGCGGTCTCAGAACCGGCGGGGGCGTTTTTGGCGGCGGCGTCAATCAGGTTGGTCAAAGACTTTTGGGCTTCGACAGATTTCTCTTCCATGGCTTTGCCGAATTGAGCGCCGGTGCTGGTGGCGATGTCATACAGGTGGCGGCTGTAAGAAACGGTTTTTTCAGCCAAAGGCTGGATCATGCCGGCTTGCAGGGCCATCAGTTCTTGTGCGTCTTTGACACCCATGGCGGCGTGAGCGTGGCCCATGGTTTCCGACAAAGCGGCTTTGGCAGCGGTCAGGTTGAGTTCCACCATTTTTTCGAAACCGGCAAAGGCTGAGTGGGTCAGGCCGTAGAAGGTTTCGAGGTTGGCTTTTTGGGTGGCGGCAATTTGGTCAACGGTGATCATGGTGTTTCCTTTAAGTTGGGTTTCACTGCGTCGCTGTTGATTTGTTGCGTTGCAGCATGGGATGAAGTATAGGGTTACCCCGGGTGTTTTCAAGCTATTTTTGCTGCGATGCAACATATTAGAGTGGCTGTTCTAAACCGGCTTCAAACCGGGACAATCACCCGCCGTGAACATTTATTACGCCACCCCCCATGTGCAGCAACTCCCCCCTGGGCATCGCTTTCCCATGGGCAAGTACGAGCGCCTGCGCACCCGGCTGGGGGACGCGTTACCCGAGTTGCGCTTGTCCCTGGCTGAACCCGTGAGCGATGGCGAGCTGGCCCTGGTCCACACCCCGGCCTACATCGAGGCGGTGGTCAGCGGCAGCCTGAGCCCGGCCCAACAGCGCGAAATCGGCTTTCCCTGGACGCCAGGCATGGTCGAGCGGGCCCGCCGCTCCTGTGGCGCGACGGTGATGGCCGCGCGCAGCGCCATGCGCGAGGGTGTGGCGGCCAACTTGGCTGGCGGCACCCACCATGCCTATCCCGACAAAGGCAGCGGTTTTTGTGTCTTCAACGACGCCGCCGTGTGTGCCCGGCTGATGCAGGCCGAATGGTCGCGCAGCCATCGCCAGCCATTGGCCGTGGCGATCATCGATTTGGACGTGCACCAAGGCAATGGCACGGCACGGATTTTCCAAGGCGACCCCAGCGTGTTCACCTTGTCGCTGCATGGGGCCAAAAATTTCCCCTTTCGCAAAGAGGCCAGCGACCTGGACGTGGAGTTGCCCGACGGCTGTGGCGACGATGAGTATCTGGCCGCCCTGGAACTGGCTTTGCAGCAACTGGGCGAGCGCTTTGACCCTGGGCTGGTGATTTATTTGGCTGGCGCTGACCCCCATGAGGGGGACCGCTTGGGCCGGCTCAAACTCAGCTTTGATGGGTTGGAGGCGCGCGATCGGCGCGTCCTGGGCTGGGCGCATGCGCGTGGCCTGCCCTTGGCCATGGCCATGGCGGGCGGTTATGGGGTGGACATCGAGGACACGGTGCAAGTGCAAATCAACACCTTTGCCGTGGCGGCCGCCCATTGGCAACGCTGGCAGAATCGGCGCCCATGAGCACGCCAGCCCCAGCCCGCATCGAACCCGAGCCGCGCAGCGCCTACAAGGCCTTTCGCAGCATTGGCACGCGCTGGATGGACAACGACGCGTATGGACACGTCAACAACGTGGTTTATTACAGCTGGTTTGATACTGCGGTCAACGCCTACTTGATCGAACACGGGGTGCTCGACATCCACCACGGCGAGGCGATTGGTTTGGTGGTCGAAACCCAGTGCAACTATTTCTCGCCCCTGGCGTTTCCGCAAACTGTCGAAGCCGGGCTGCGGGTGGCGCGATTGGGCAGTTCCAGCGTGCGTTACGAAGTGGCTTTGTTTGCCCAAGACCAAGACCTGTGCGCCGCACGCGGTCATTTTGTGCACGTGTATGTGGACCGCGTGAGCCGCCGTCCCGTCAGCCTGCCGCAACCCCTCAAACAATTATTGGAGACCTTGACATGACCCCCAGCGAACGCACCCAAGCCGTGGACGAGGCCATCACCAGCCGCATGTCCATGCGCGCTTTCAGTGACCAAGCGGTGCCGCGTGACACCATCGAAGCCATTTTGCGTGTGGCGAGCCGGGCCCCATCGGGCACCAACACCCAGCCGTGGAAGGTGTATGTCTTGCAAGGCGCCAGCCGCGATGGCTTGGTGCAAAAAGTGTGCGCGGCGCACGATGACTTGCGCGCCCACCCTGAAAAGGCCGCCGACTACCAAGAAGCCTACGACTACTACCCGGAAAAATGGGTCAGCCCTTATATTGATCGGCGGCGCGAAAACGGCTGGGGCTTGTACAACCTGCTGGGCATTGTCAAAGGTGAAAAAGACAAAATGCACGCCCAACACCAGCGCAACTATTGCTTTTTTGATGCGCCCGTGGGTTTGATGTTCACCATCGACAAGGTCATGGGCCGCGGTTCCTTGCTCGACTACGGCATGTTTTTGCAAAACATCATGGTCGCCGCCCGCGCCCGCGGTTTGCACACCTGCCCCCAAGCGGCCTGGAACAACTTTGCCAACATCATCTTGCCCCACATCGGTGCCGCTGACAGCGAGATGCTGGTGTGCGGCATGTCCTTGGGGTGGATCAAAGCCGGCGAGCCGGTCAACACCTTCTTCACCCCCCGCGAGGATGTGGCCAGCTTCACCCATTGGTGTGATTCCGCACCATGATCATCACCAGTCTGCTCGACACCGATCTGTACAAGTTCACCATGATGCAGGCGGTGCTGCATCAGTTTCCGGGGGCGCAGGTGGAATACCGCTTCAAGTGCCGCAACCCCGGGGTGCAGTTGGGGCCCTTGGTGCACGAAATCCGCACCGAAGTGCGCTCCTTGTGCAGCTTAAAGTTTCAAGACCCCGAATTGCTGTGGCTGCGCAGCATGCGCTTCATCAAAAGCGACTTTGTGGATTTTTTGGGGCTCTTCAAACTCAACGAAAAATACATCGAGATCGAAGCCTTGCCATCGGGCGAAATTGACATCGCCATCCGCGGCCCCTGGTTGCACACCATCTTGTTTGAAATCCCGGTGCTGGCCATCGTCAACGAGGTGTTTTTCCGCCACACCCAACGCCTGCCGGATTTTTTGCAAGGCCGCGAGCGCTTGGACCGCAAAATCGGGCAACTCCAGGCGGAAGGTCTGCGCGAATTGAAGATCGCTGACTACGGCACCCGCCGGCGTTTTTCCAAAGCCTGGCACGAAGAAGTCCTGCGGGTGTTGGCCGATCGCCTGGGCACCGGCCCCAGCGGTCAATTTGCCGGAACCAGCAATGCCTTGTTTGCCATGAAGCTGGGCCTGACCCCTTTGGGCACCATGGCGCACGAATACCTGCAAGCCTGCCAAGCCTTGGGGCCACGCTTGCGCGACAGCCAGGTGTTTGGCTTCGAGACCTGGGCGCGCGAATACCGGGGCGACCTGGGCATTGCTTTGAGCGATGTGTACGGCATCGAGCCTTTTTTGCGCGACTTTGACATGTACTTTTGCAAGCTCTTTGATGGCGCACGCCACGACAGCGGCGACCCCTTCACCTGGGGCGAGCGCATGATCGAGCATTACAAGAACAACCGCGTCGACCCGCTGACCAAGACCTTGATCTTCAGCGACGGTCTGACGGTGCCACGCACCATCGAGCTGTACCAACGGTTTCGCGGACGCTGCCAACTGGCCTTTGGCATCGGCACCAACCTCACCAATGACCTGGGCTATGAGCCGCTGCAAATCGTCATCAAAATGGTGCGCTGCAATGGCCAGCCCGTCGCCAAGTTGTCGGACACGCCGTCGAAAAACATGTGCGAAGACGAAAAGTATTTGGCTTATTTGCGCCAGGTGTTCGACATTGAGCAGCCCCCTTGAGCCCATGCTGAGCCACCTCGCAGCCCCCATTTCTTTGAAAGCCCATCCATGTTGACTGTGCTGCTGGTGATATTTGTGCTGTGCTATGCGGCGATTGCCTTGGAGCACCCACTCAAGGTGAACAAATCGGCCTCGGCCTTGTTGGGGGCCGGTTTGCTGTGGACGGTGTATGCCTTGAGCGCAGACCAACCCGATGCCGTGGCGACCCAATTGGCTGAATCGTTGCTGGGCACCGCGCAAATTGTGTTTTTCCTCATTGGGGCCATGACCATTGTGGAAGTGGTGGACGCGCACAATGGTTTTGCGGTCATCACCGACCGCATCCGCACCACACGCTTGTCCAGCCTGATGTGGTTGGTGGGCTTGGTGACTTTTTTCCTCAGTTCTATTTTGGACAACCTGACCACCGCCATCGTCATGGTCTCGCTGATGAAAAAGTTGCTGGACCAACGCGAAGACCGTTTGTTTTTTGCCGGCATCATCGTCATCGCCGCCAATGCCGGTGGTGCATGGACGCCCATTGGCGACGTGACCACCACCATGCTGTGGATTGGGGGGCAAATCACCACCGTGGCGATCATGAAAGCGGTGTTCATCGCGTCCATGGCCAATTTGTTGGTGCCTTTGGCGGTGATGGCTCATGTGGTGCGTGGTCAAACGGTGGTGGCACCGCCCCGTGCGGTGGGTGAGGGGGAAGGCCACCAGACCTCCGCCTTTGAGCGCAACTTGATGTTCTTCCTGGGCCTGGGCGTGCTGGTGGCCGTGCCGGCCTTCAAAACCTGGACCCACCTGCCGCCCTACATGGGCATTTTGTTGGGCTTGGGCTTGCTGTGGTTGGTGGGCGACTTGGTGCACCGCGAAAAAGATGACGAGGACAAAGAACACCTGACCTTGGTGCGCGCGCTCTCGCGCATCGACATGGGGTCGATCACTTTTTTCATCGGTATTTTGCTGGCCGTGGCCACCTTGGAGCACACCCACGTGTTGTCGGGCATTGCCCAATGGCTGGATGAGGTGGTGGGGCGCTTGGACATCATTGTCATGCTCATTGGCTTGGTCAGTGCCGTGGTGGACAACGTTCCCCTGGTGGCCGCATCCATGGGCATGTACAGCTTGAGCCAATACCCCACGGACAGCTTTTTGTGGGAATTCATGGCCTACTGTGCGGGAACCGGGGGCTCCATCCTCATCATTGGCTCGGCGGCGGGTGTGGCCGCCATGGGCCTGGAGCGGATTGACTTCATTTGGTACCTGCGAAAAATCAGCGGGTATGCCTTGCTCGGTTACTTGACCGGCGCGGCGTTGTACGTCTTGCAATACCAACTCACCCATTGAGACCCCACCCCTGTCCCTTTTCACCATCCATCCCATTCGCGAACCATGAAACCCAAAATCATCATCGCCCGCACCGTGTTTCCCGAAGTGGTGGCCCGGCTGCGCCAGCACTTTGACGTCACCGACAACCAAGCCGATGTCGCTTGGAGCAAGGCCGAGTGGACCGAGCGTTTGAGCCAACACGTGGGCGCTTTCAGCATGGGCATTGACCCGATCGATGAGTCGGTCCTGCAAGCCTGCCCGCAACTCAAAATTTGCGCCAACATGTCGGTGGGCTACAACAATTTGGATGTGCCCGCCATGACCCGCCATGGGGTCTTGGCCACCAATGCCCCAGATGTGCTGACCGAGACCACCGCCGACTTTGGCTTTGCCTTGATGATGGCGGCGGCCCGGCGCGTCACCGAAAGCGAACACTTTTTGCGCGCCGGCCAGTGGAAGCAATGGCGTTACGACTTGTTCGCTGGCGCCGAGGTGCACGGCAGCACCTTGGGCATCATGGGCATGGGGCGCATTGGCCAGGCCATTGCGCGCCGAGGCGCGCTTGGCTTTGGTATGCAAGTGATTTATCACAACCGCAGCCGCTTGAGCCCTGAGGTGGAGGCCGCTTGCGGGGCCCGTTATGTGGGCAAAGACGAGTTGCTGGCGCAAGCCGATCACCTGGTGTTGGTGGTGCCGTATTCCAAAGAAGCGCATCACACCATTGGCGCGGCCGAGATCGCGCGCATGAAACCCACCGCCACCCTGACCAACATTGCCCGAGGCGGCATCGTTGACGATGGGGCTTTGATCGTGGCCTTGCGCGAGGGCCGCATCGCAGCGGCTGGCCTGGATGTGTTCGAAGGCGAGCCGGCACTCAACCCTGGCTTTTTGGGCTTGAAGAATGTGGTTCTCACGCCGCACATTGCCAGCTCCACCGTCGCCACCCGATTGGCCATGGCGCATTTGGCCGCCGACAACCTGATTGGCTACCTCACCGAAGGCCAAGCGCGCACGCCACTCAACCCTGAAGTGATCGGGGCAACCCGTTGATCGATACCCCCACCTGGGTGGCCCTGGCTGCGCTGGCCGTGTGCGCCATGCTGGCGCTGTTGCTGTGGCGCCGCACCACCCCGGCGCCTGATCCCGCCCAAAGCGCCGCATGGGAACAACTGCACGAGCGACTGAACCGCTTGGAGCGCGACATGCGCTTGGAGGTGGGCGAATCCGCGCGCGGTGCACGCCAAGAACTGTCGCTCAACTTGGCGCAGTTTCAGCAAGCCCAAACCGAGCAATTGGGCTTGTTGCAAAAAAACCTGGGGGACACCTTGAGCACCCAACTGCTGGCGCTCAGCGAGGGCAATGCGCGGCGCATGGCCGAGGTGCGCGACACCTTGGACCAGCAGCTGCAGCAGTTGCAAAAAACCAATGCCGCCAAGCTCGATGAGATGCGCCAAACGGTGGATGAAAAACTGCAAACCACCTTGGAAGCGCGTTTGAGCGAAAGCTTTAAACAAGTGGCCGAGCGTTTGGAGCAAGTGCACCAAGGTTTGGGCCAGATGAAAACCTTGGCCCAAGGCGTGGGCGATTTGCAGCGGGTTTTAAGCAATGTGAAAACCCGTGGCATTTTTGGTGAGGTGCAGCTGGAAGCTTTGCTGGAACAGGTGCTGACCATCGAGCAGTACGGCAAGCAAGTGGAGACCAAACCGCGCAGCAACCAGCGGGTGGACTTTGCCATCAAGCTGCCCGGTCGCAGTGATGATGGCGCTGCGGTGTGGCTGCCCATTGACGCCAAGTTTCCGCGTGAAGATTACGAGCGGCTGCTCGATGCCCAAGACCGTGCTGACCCTTTGGCCGCCGAAGCCTCGGCCAAGGCCATGGAGTCACGCATCCGCCAAGAAGCCAAGAGCATCGCCGAGAGTTACTTGGCGCCGCCCCACACCACCGACTTTGCAATTTTGTTTTTGCCGGTGGAAGGTTTGTATGCCGAGGTGCTGCGCCGCCCAGGTCTCATGGACAGCTTGCAGCGCGATTACCGCGTCACCTTGGCTGGCCCCACCACTTTGTTGGCGATATTGAACAGCCTGC
>CANFPJ010000025.1 GCA_947448885.1 Comamonadaceae bacterium | reverse complement strand
CAGCAATGTGAGCATGACGGCGGTGCTGCGCGGGGATGTGGTGAGCAGCAGCGCCTACACCTATTCATGGGCATTGACAGTGCCAGCGGGCAGCACGACCGCGCTGGCCAGCACCACCGCTGCCAACCCCAGCTTCAAAGCCGATGTGGCGGGTTCTTATGTGGCCACCATGACCATCACTGATGGCAGCAGCAATGTGGCCACCAGTTCGGTCACGTTGACGGCGTCGGCTTCGGGGTCTGGCAGCAACACTGGGGAAACCACGACAACGGTTCCCTTGGCCCCGACCCTCTCCAGTGTTTCGGCGGGCAATACCGTCGCCAGTGTGAACTTCACCGCCGCCAGCACGGGTTCCACGGCAACCAGTTTCAGTGCGGCTTGCACGCCCGCCAATGGCACAGCCGTCATCTTGGACGGCAGCACCAGCCCCATTTCAGTCACGGGCTTGGTCAATGGCACCAGTTACTCGTGTGCGGTCAAAGCGGTCAATTCAGCGGGCTCCAGCCCATCATCCACCGCCATGTCGGTGACCCCGGCGTCCATTGCTTATGCCACGCCCGCCAATTTCGCCACGGCCATGACGCGCAGTTTTCCCGGCAATATGGTTTTGGCCAGCGCGGTGACCAACCGCTCGCGCTACATGATCTCCACCTTGGCCAGCGCCAGCCCTGATGCCAAATACTTGTCGATGGGCAGCAGTTACAGCGCCAGCGCTGGCTATGCGGCAGAGTCGGCCACCTTGCCCACATCAACCACCTATGCCAGTTACCTGCCCAAGTTATTTCTGTTGGTGGCCCAGGGCACCACCGGCTACCACCGGATTGACTCGCATTTGCACCCCAATAATTCCTTGGACTTTGATGCCAACGATGGCAACAAACTGAAGTTTCGCAACAATTTTGGCAAAGCCTCGACGCTGTATGGCTACCTGACTTTTTCGTATGACATGAACAGCAAGCTGCTGCAAGCCAAAAAGCGCTACACCTACAGCTACACATCGGCCAGCAGCGGCACTGGCGCGACCATCAATACCCCCAGTTGGACCGAAGACACCAACTTCAGCGCCGCCAATTACTACGTGAATCACACCAACGGCGTGTACTCATTGGTCAGCACAACGGCGGCGGCCACCGCGCTGTATTTGTACAACTCACCGATTGATTTGGGCATTCCCACCTTCATGAACCCCAAAGGTGTGGCTTTCGTCGACAACGGCCCCGCCCCGTTCATGTCCAAGGTGACCATCAGCCAAATTGAGGGGGCCAACGGCGACATTTACCGATCGGTGAACAGCACCTACAAAGCCCAAGTGGCCACAGCGGGGACCGATGCCAACACCAAAACCGCTGCTGACAACATGCTGGCCACCATCAAAACCGCGGTGGAAGCCAATGGTGGCAAGCTGCGTTATGCGCCTGCCGTGTACACGGCTTACCGCGATGCGGCCTTGGCCACCAAGTTGGTCAGCGACTCGATTTCGGACGGCACACCTGGGCAAAACCTGGTGCCCTACGTCTACTTCACCAACGAAAAAGACAGCACCAATGTCTACCACCCCTTCATGGTGGTGGTCAGCTATGGCAACCAAGCCTCGCCCAACGGGCTGGTGGATGTGCCGCACCCACCGGGCTATGGCACTGGCTCATACCCCGACTCCAAAGTCACGCGGTTCTCCAACCTGGAAAACTACGTGCAAATGATCCCCATGCGCGACTACGGCCAGGTCAGTGTGGTGACGGAGAATGGTTCGCCGACCATCACCAAAAACCTGTGGACGGAGCAAAAGGGAACCTCCCTGGCCGCGAATGTCTACACCTATGCGGACGAGGCCGACAACGGCATTTTGATCGACGGCTCGGTCATGTTTCCGGCTTACAACAACACCCTGGTGCCTTCGCATTTGGCCGGTGAATTGTCGGCCAGCGGTTGCCATGTGGGGCAAGGTGGCGGTGGCCCGCATTGCCACAGCGATGGGTATCAGGCGGGTTTTGGCCTGGCCTTGTACAACGACGGCGACTATTGGAACAAATCACACCCGCCCTTGATTGGCTTTGGCTACGATGGCATTGCCTTGTTTGGCAAATACCGGGAAACCACCGACGCCACCATGTTGGGTTATGCCACCAGCTTGGGCGAATTTGGAGGCCACGACCACGACGGCATTGGATATCACTACCATGCCCACAAAGTCACAGACCACACGCCGGTGGGACAAACCTACAAAACAGACATGTATGTGTTGATGAAGGGCGCCTACATTGGCAAGGTCACCACAGTGCCTTACTTCCGAGCCAGAACCACTTTTGGCACCAATAAGTACATGGGCGGCACGGTTCAGTGATTTGGCTGGGTTGAGACCGATCGTGTGGTTTCACCAAGCCTTTTCTGAGATCGGCGGCGTGAGGCATCCATGACATTCACACCGCTTTCCTTGCGCCCCTGGCTGATGGTCTTGGCGCTCGCCTGCCCCTTGTGGACGCTTGCTGGCGATGTGCATCACAACCAAATGGACATTCAGCGCGATGGGCGTGACAAGCTTGTTTTCTCGATGAGCTTGAATTTGACCCACCTCTTGCACCAGGTGTTGGCGCCACAAACCCCATTGGCTGATTTTTTGAAGCTGCATGCAGAACTTTCCGACAAAGCGCTGCAAACCGCCGTCGACAAGGCCAGCAGTCAGTTGGGCGACAAATCCTTCATGTTGCTGCCAACGGGCGGCAAGGTGTCGATTCGCCAATGGCAGTTGCCGCCTTTGGTCGCCCTGCGCGAAGCCCTGAAGGCCCATGCCTTTTTGCTCGAAATGCCCTCAGCCATACCGGTTCATGTGCCACCGATGCGGGTGCAGGCGCAGGGGCACAGCAAATCCCCATTCAGCCGAGCCCAATTGCAAGTGCACAAAGCGCTGCACCCGCTGTGGGTGATCCAGCCGCAAGACCAGTTTTGGCTCACCGACCAAATTCCGATGGCCATTGTGAATTTCGAATGAAGGTTTTGTTCCAAAGCCCTGTTGCACTGGGTTCAAGAGGGGGGGTTATCCGCCGAGCCATCCTGGGTCTTGCCCTGATGATGAGCTTGCTGTGGTGGCCACCCCATGCGGGCGCGCACTTGATGCCTGCGCAGCAAGGTGCCCTGCATGTGCAAGGGTCCTCTGTGCTGGCCATGGTGGCGCTGCCGGTGTCGGCCCTCACCCAGGTGGACGATGATGGCGATGGCCGCTTGTCCGATCGCGAGGTGCAACAGCACTTGGATCGCATCAAACAACAGGTGCAAACCCAATTTCGCTTGTTCAATGGCGACACGCCCGGGCGCTTGGACCAGTTGCAAATTTTGGCCGAAGAGGATGAGCGGGTTTCGTCCCCACCCAACCGACCAGCGCCCCTGAGCCCCAGTGCGGGCGCCGCCCATTTTTTGATGCTGATGAAAGTCAGTTTTGACAGCCCCCCCGAATACCTGCGCTTGGTCGCTGATTTTTTTGGCTCGGCACCGCTGGAGCGCCAACTCTCGCTCAAGGCCAGCCTGGGGCCAGACACCGAGGCCGTGGTGTTGACGCCTTTGCAAACGACCCACCGCTTTTTTCGCTCGGCATGGCATGTCTTGGCGGACTACACCCTGCTGGGCGTGGAACACATTTTGTTGGGTTGGGACCACTTGACCTTTTTGATCACCGTGCTCGTCGCGGCCAGCGGTTTGCCTTATTGGTGGCGCGTGCTGACGGGCTTCACGCTGGCGCACAGCATCACCTTGACGGCCACCTTGCTCGGCTTTTTACAAGTGCCCGCCACTGTGGTGGAGCCGTTGATCGCGGCCAGCATTGTGTGGATGGCTGTGCTCAATGTGCTGCAGCACCAGGCCGTGATCCGTCAGCGCTTGCTGATGGTGTTTGCCTGCGGATTGCTGCACGGCATGGGCTTTGCATCGGCCATTTCTGACCTGGGTTTGCACGGAATTTATCAATGGACCAGCATTGTGGGCTTCAATGTGGGCATTGAGTTGGGGCAAATGCTGTTTTTGCTGGCGTTCTTGGCGGTGACCAAAGGGTTTGACGCTTGGGTTTTGACCCAGGGCTGGCGGCAGCGCACGGGCGGCCTCGCCCTTGAGCGATGGGTCTCCGTATTGGCATTGGCCGCGGGCTTGTATTGGTTGGCTGAGCGGCTCTGGGCATGAGCTGACAAAAGCAGTGGTTCACCTGCGCTTGGCGCAAAGGCAAATCAGACGCCATCCAACATCGCGATGCAGTGGCCAAGCCCCTCCAGGACCAACGACTGCTTTTTGCTTTCATCGCAGTGGTCTGGACGTCGTGCTGTTGCCTCAGGGTATAAAGCGGCTTTCTTGGCCCATTGATGAGGAACCGCATGAAAACCTACCGCATCGCTTGCATCCCTGGAGACGGCATTGGCAAAGAGGTGATCCCCGCCGGTCAACAGGTGTTGACCGCATTGGCCCAGGCCCGGGGCCAGTTTGCGTTTGAATTCACATCCTTCGATTGGGGCGGCGACTGGTACCGCGCCCATGGCGAGATGATGCCCGCCGACGGCTTGGACGCCTTGCGCGGCATGGACGCCATTTTGTTTGGCTCGGCTGGCGACCCGCACATCCCCGATCACATCACCTTGTGGGGCTTGCGCCTGAAGATTTGCCAGGGCTTTGACCAATACGCCAATGTGCGCCCCACCCGCATCCTGCCCGGCATCGATGCGCCCCTCAAACGCTGCGGCCCCCAAGACCTGGACTGGGTCATCGTGCGCGAAAACTCCGAGGGCGAATACGCGGGTGTGGGCGGTCGTGCCCATCAAGGCCATCCGATTGAGGTGGCCACCGATGTGTCCATGATGACCCGTGCCGGTGTGGAGCGCATCATGCGCTATGCATTTCGCTTGGCGCAGTCACGCCCGCGCAAGCTGCTGACCGTGGTCACCAAGTCCAATGCCCAGCGCCATGCGATGGTGATGTGGGACGAAATTGCCGCGCAAATTGCGTTGGAATTTCCCGATGTGCGTTGGGACAAAGAACTGGTGGACGCGGCCACCGCCCGCATGGTCAACCGGCCTGCCACCTTGGACACCTTGGTGGCGACCAATTTGCACGCCGACATCTTGAGCGACCTGGCTGCCGCTTTGGCCGGCAGCTTGGGCATCGCCCCCACGGGCAATATCGACCCCGAGCGGCGCTACCCCAGCATGTTCGAGCCCATCCACGGCTCGGCCTTTGACATCATGGGCCAGGGGTTGGCAAACCCTATTGGCACTTTCTGGAGTTGTGTCATGCTTCTGGAGCACCTGGGCGAGGTGCCCGCGGCCCGCAGCTTGATGGATGCCATTGAGCAAGCCACCGCCAACCCCGCCTTGCACACCCGCGATTTGGGCGGGCAGGCCAGCACCGAGCAAGTCACCCGCGCCGTGTGCGCGTCGCTTCAATGAGGAGAGCCCCATGACCTTTGGTTTGTGCATTCGTTCCGGACTGGCCGCCATAAGTCTGTTCGCGACAGCGGCTTTGGCCCAACCTTGCCTGGAGAAAAACCTGCAGTACTGGCAGGCCTTTCCGCCGGGCGGTGAGTCGGATTTATCGGCCCGCCATCAGCAAGCGGTGTTGCGCAAAAAATGCGCTGCCATTGAAACCATTGTTCAGTACAAGGCCGGTGCCGGTGGCGCCTTGATGTGGTCGCAAATGAACAGTTTGCCCGGTGATGGCTTCAACGTGGTGGGCATCAACCTGCCACACATCGTGTTCCAGCCCATCGAGGGCCAGGTGCAGTACAAAACCGCCGACATCACGCCGGTGTTTTGGTTTCACTACACCCCCGACACCTTGGTCGTGCCCACCAGCAGCGGCATCAAAAACTTTGCCGAGTTCATTGAGGCTGCCAAAAAAGAACCCGGCAAACTTTCTTTGGGCGGTTCCGGCTTGAATTCGGCCAACCACGCCGCGCACGAGCGGCTCAATGCCGCCTTTGGCATCAAAACCATTTATGTCCCCTTCAAAGGCACGGGCGACATGACCACCTCGGTGCTGGGCGGGCAGGTGGACGGTGCCATGACCTATGTGCCCTTTGTGGTGGCCAACAAAACCCGGGTGCGGCCATTGGCGGTGGCGATGGACAAGCGCCACCCGCTGATTCCCGATGTGCCCACTTTCAAAGAGCTGGGTGTCAACTGGGTGGACGGCGCTTACCGGGGCATTGGCGTGCCCAAATCCACACCACCTGAGCAACGCAAACGTTTGTCAGACCTGTGGATGGCCTTGAACAACGACCCGGAGATGAAAGACTTGGCCGCCAAAAACGGTTTCGAGTTGATCAACGTGGGGCTGGAGCAAATGGACGCGTTCATGAAAGAGCGCACCCAGCTCTACACCGAGGGGGCGGCGCGCCTGGGTTTGGGCAAAAAGTAAACCTGCATGGCCCCCACATCGGTCCACACACCGGCCCCAGGGGCCATGGGGCCGGGCAGGGGTTCACCCGCGTCGGATCAACGGTTGGTGAACTGTGCCTTGCGCTTGCCCACAAAAGCGGCCATGCCTTCTTTTTGATCGCTGGTGGCAAACAAGGCGTGGAACATGCGCCGCTCAAACATCACGCCATCGGCCAAGCCGCTTTCAAAGGCGCGGTTGACCGATTCTTTGGCCGCCATGGTGGCCAGCTGTGAGTGATCGCAAATCATCAAGGCGGCGGCCAGGGTTTCGTCCATCAATTTGTCCAAAGCCACCACCCGGCTCACCAGGCCCGAGCGCTCGGCCTCGGTGGCATCCATCATGCGCCCGGTCAAGGCCAAATCCATCGCCTTGGCCTTGCCCACCGCACGCGGCAAGCGTTGGGTGCCGCCGGCACCGGGGATGATGCCCAGCTTGATCTCGGGCTGGCCGAACTTGGCGTTGTCGGCGGCGATGATGAAGTCGCACATCATCGCCAACTCGCAACCCCCACCCAGGGCAAAACCGCTGACCGCCGCAATCACCGGTTTGCGCACCGAGCGGATGGTTTCCCAGTTGCGGGTGATGAAATCTTGCGCATATACGTCAGCAAAGTTGTAGCTGGCCATGGCGCCAATGTCGGCCCCAGCGGCAAAGGCTTTTTCACTGCCGGTGATGACCATGCAGCCAATACCGGGGTCGGCGTCGTAGGCCTTGAGCGCGGCACCCAGCTCGTCCATCAACTCGCCATTGAGCGCATTCAACTGCTTGGGCCGGTTCAGGGTGATCACCCCGACTTTGTCGGCGTGGGTGGCGATTTGGATGTTTTGATAGGTCATGGAGGCTCCAGCAAAAAAGACCGAAAGGGTTGGGGTGCACGACTATACCCAAGGGAAAACATTCACCAACTGGCGGGTCGGGTAATGTTAAATTGCGCCCCAAGGAGAGCCCCATGTCTGAACCCCAAGTGTTGTATGAAGAGCGTGCCGCCGTGGCCTGCATCACCCTGAACCGGCCCCAGGCCTTGAACAGTTTCACCCGCACCATGCACAGCGAGTTGTGGGCGGCGTTGGACCGCGCCGAGGGCAACCCCCACATCCGCGCCTTGGTCATCACCGGCGCTGGGCGCGGCTTTTGTGCCGGTGCCGATTTGTCCGAGTTTGACTTCACCCCAGGCCCCGATATGGTGGAGCGGGCCGACCCCGGCCCCTTGATCGACCAGTATTTCAACCCCACGGTGCGGCGCTTGCAGCAACTGCGCATGCCGGTGGTGGCCGCCGTCAACGGCGTGGCCGCTGGTGCCGGCGCCTCTTTGGCCATGACTTGCGACATCGCGATTGCCGCGCCCACGGCCAGCTTCATCCAGGCCTTCAGCAAAATTGGCCTCATCCCAGACGCCGGTGGCAGCTGGTTTTTGGTCGAGCGTTTGGGCTTGGCGCGGGCCATGGCCTTGGCCATGACGGGCGACAAACTCGGCGCCGAGCAGGCCCAACAGTGGGGCTTGGTGTGGCAGGTCGACGCCGATTGCCTGGCCGCTGCCTGGGCCATGGCCGAGCGCTTGGCCACCATGCCCACCCAGGCCTTGGTGGCCACCCGCGCTTTGTTGCGCGACGCCAGCCAACGCACTTTGAGCGCCCACTTGGATGTGGAGCGCGACACCCAGTCGCAATTGGGCCGCACCCACGATTACATCGAAGGGGTGAGCGCCTTTTTGCAAAAACGCCCTGCGCAATTCACCGGGAATTAAAGCCATGGACGAGACAGCGCTGGCCCAGCAGGTCGGGCAAGTGATGTTTGCCAACGACCGCGCCACCCGCGAAACCGTGGGCATGGATTTGCTCAGCTGCGAGCCCGGGCGCGCCAGCATGCGCATGCGGGTGCAAGACAAGCACCTCAATGGCCACCAAACCTGCCATGGGGGTTTTATCTTCACCCTGGCCGACTCCACCTTTGCCTTTGCCTGCAACAGCCACAACCACAATGCGGTGGCAGCGGCTTGCAGCATTGAGTTTTTAAAGCCCGCCCATTTGGGGGATGTGTTGCACAGCGAAGGGGTGGAGCAGGTTCTGTCGGGTCGGCACGGCATTTACGACGTCAAAGTGATCAACCAGCGTGGCGAGACCGTGGCCCTGTTTCGCGGCAAAAGCGCGCAAATACCTGGAATGGTGGTGAACCCATGAACACCCAACACGCCTTTGCCCATGAGCCCATCGAACACGCCAGCGTGGACGAGTTGCGCAGCTTGCAACTCAAGCGCTTGCAGTCGACCTTGCAGCACGCCTATGCCAATTCGCCGGTTTACAAAGCCAAATTTGACGCGGCTGGTGTGCACCCCAGCGACTGCCAAAGCCTGGCCGACTTGGCGCGGTTTCCCTTCACCACCAAAAGCGATTTGCGCGACAGCTACCCCTACGGCATGTTTGCCGTGCCGCGCGCGCAGTGCGCCCGCATCCATGCCTCCAGTGGCACCACCGGCAAACCCACGGTGGTCGGTTACACCCGCAACGACATCGACACCTGGGCGCACCTGGTGGCGCGCAGCATCCGCGCGGCTGGCGCTCGACCGGGCGACCTGGTGCATGTGAGCTATGGCTATGGTTTGTTCACCGGCGGTCTGGGCGCGCACTATGGCGCTGAAAAACTTGGCCTCACCGTGGTGCCCTTTGGTGGCGGGCAGACCGAGCGCCAGGTGCAACTCATCACCGACTTCAAACCCGACATCATCATGGTCACCCCCAGCTACATGCTGGCGATTGCCGATGAGTTTGAGCGCCAAGGTTTGGTTCCCGCCGACAGCTCTTTGCGCATTGGCATTTTTGGCGCCGAGCCCTGGACCAACGACATGCGCCGCGCCATTGAGCAGCGCATGGGACTGGACGCGGTCGACATTTATGGTCTGAGCGAAGTCATGGGCCCGGGTGTGGCCAGTGAGTGCGTCGAGACCAAAGACGGCCCAACCATTTGGGAGGACCATTTTTACCCTGAGGTGATCAACCCGGACACTGGTCAACCGGTGGCCGATGGCGAGTTTGGCGAGCTGGTGTTCACCAGCTTGACCAAAGAGGCCTTGCCCATCATCCGCTACCGCACCCGAGACCTCACGCGCTTGTTGCCCGGTTCAGCCCGCACCATGCGCCGCCTGGAAAAAATCACTGGGCGCAGCGACGACATGATGATCGTGCGCGGGGTGAATGTGTTTCCCACCCAAATTGAAGAGTTGTTGCTCAAGCATGCGGCCTTGTCACCCCATTACCAGTGTGTGCTCAGCCGCCGGGGGTCGCTGGACGAACTCAAGGTGGTGATCGAAACCCGCGCGGGCGTGGACCCCCAAGGCAGTGCCGCGCAGGCCGCCGCCCAGCAGTTGCAGCACGACATCAAGGCCTATGTGGGCACCAGCGCCGAGATCGAACTGCGCACCGAAGGCGGTGTCGAGCGCAGCATGGGCAAGGCCAAGCGCGTGGTCGATACGCGCCAGTTGTGAGGGCTTAATCCAGCCAGCGTTTGAGCGCCGCAGCATCGGCCACGCTCAAGCGCCAGGTGCCCGCCCGCGGATCGGTGGCCGCTGGTACCACCAAGGGCAGGCGCAGCAACTGCTGATCGCGCGCCACCAAAGCCGTGCAGCGTTTGGCGGCACCCAGGTACAAACCCAAGTCATCGATTTTTTGCAAGCGCCAGGCGCTGGCGGCACGGCCTTTGCTCGCCGGCACTTCCAGGCCCAGCCACTCGTCACCTGGGGCCATGCCCGCGCGCTGGGCCGCGCCGTCGGTGAACACAAATTTCAGGTGCACGCCCTTGTCTTCGCTCACCCGCAGGCCCAGGCGTTGGGCCCAGACAGACGGGTCGACGTGCACATTCACGCCATGGGCACTGAGCAATTCTTGCAGCGGCAAGTCGGCGGTGCTGTGAACCCATCGCTGCAAGGTCTTGCGCCAGTTTTGGCCACTGACACTGTGCAACACCGCCAGCAAATCGCCTTCACCCATGGGCCCGCCATGGCAGCGTTGCCACAGGCCGCGCATCACCGCGTCCAGGCTGTGGCCACTTTGGCGCAAGCGCAAGTCCAGGCACAGGCCGACCAAGGCCCCCTTGGTGTAATAGCTGACCGTGATGTTGGGGGTGTTGTCGTCGGCCCGGTAATACTTGGTCCAGGCTTCAAAACTCGATTGGGCCAGTGAATGCACATGGCGCCCCGGCGTTTGCAACACCTGGTTGATGGTTTTGTTCAGGCCTTGCACATAGCGCGTGCTGTCCATCAAGCCACTGCGGTGCAGCAGCAAATCGTCGTAATAGCTGGTCAGGCCCTCAAAAAACCACAACAGCTCGGTGTGGTTTTCGCGGCCCCAGTCATAGCGTTCAAATTCTCGCGGGCGCAAGCGTTTGACGTTCCAGGTGTGAAAGTACTCGTGGCTGATCAGGCCCAGCAAGGTCATATAGCCTTCGCTGGTTTTGGCCTCGCCCAGGCGCGGCAAATCGCTGCGCTGCGCAATCAGTGCCGTGCTGTGGCGGTGCTCCAAGCCCCCATAACCACTGTCAACCGCGTTCAGCATGAACACATAGCGGTCGTGCGCCGGTGCGGCGACGCGCCCAGCGGCTTTGCCTTCGCCATGCCAAAAGCGAATTTGAGTTTCGCAAATGCGCTGGGTGTCGCGCAGCAAGCGTTCGCCATCGAAGCTGGGCGGGGTGCCTGCCACCACAAAGCGATGTGGTACGCCGCAGGCCTCAAAACTGCCCGACCAAAACGCACCCATCTCCACGGGGGTGTCGACCAATTCGTCGTAATCAGTGGCCTGGTAGTCGCCCCAGCCTTTGGCATTGACGCGGGTGGGAAGCAAGGCGGTGGCCACGCGCCAGTGCGCAGGCACGCCTTTGGGGTTCAGGCACACGCCATGCGTTGCATCGCGGTGGCCGTGCACCCACAGAAACACGCTGGTGCCGTTGAAAAACCCCCGCGTGCCATCCAGCCATGCGGTGCGCACCGAGTTGTCGTGGGCATGCACCCGGTAGTGCAAGACCAAGGCTTGTTGGGGGTCGGCGCTGATGTCCCAAGTGGCTTTGTCGATCTGCACCACCTCGCGTGCCCGGCCCGATTGGGTGGCGCGCAGACCCAGCAATTGTTTTGAAAATTCGCGCACCATGTAGCTGCCGGCAATCCAGACCGGTAGTTGCACGCGCTGCAGGGCGGCCGGTTGGGCAATGGTGCAGGTGATGTCAAACACATGGGCGGCCCAGGCATGGGCGTTCACCTCGAACTGCACGGCCATCTGGGGATTGGAGCGGTTGCGGGTGGCTGCCATGGCAGATCAGGTGGCCGAAGCGCCGAGCAAACAAGACAACACAGACACAGCGGTGAGGCGCGCACGCAGGGGCAGCCAATCGGCCCAGCCCCATTGGGCCCAGCTGCGTCGGTCAACGCCGTAACAAACCACCAAGAGCAAGGCCAACACCGGCAGGCCGGCATAGGCGGGCATGAGCAAGGCCACCCAGGCCACCAGCGAAGGGACGACGCCCCACACCAGGTGAAAGCGCCGTGCCGGTGCATCCAGGGGCAGGCCCATGCCCCAGTGGATGCCACCCAAAAATGCGGCAATGGTGGCGGCATAAGCGCTCAAGGCCATGGCCACAAAGGCGTGCACATCGCCACTGACCAACCACATCAAGCCAGCCAGCCCGACAAACGGGATCAAGCCGGCGTGACCCAACCGTTGCACCAGGGTGGCGATGTCGCCTTGCGCTTGTGGGGCGGGGTGTTGCATCTCAGGGCTTGGCCGCAACGAGTTGTTCAATTTGGGCCAGCGGGATGGCGCCTGGCACGCGCCTGCCATCTTGCGCCAACAAGGTGGGGGTGCCGGTGATTTTGTGTTTGCGCCCAAACTCCACGTTGCGGGAGAGCACCGATGTGTCGCAACTGGCGGGGGCAGGCGTGGTGTCGCGGGTCATCAAGTCTTGCCAAGCCTTGGCCGGGTCTTTGGCACACCAAATGTGGCGCGATTTGTCCAAGGAATCGGCGCCCAAAATGGGATACAAAAACAAGTACACCGTGATGTTGTCGACCTTTTGCAAGTCGCGCTCAAAACGCTTGCAATAGCCGCAGTTGGGGTCCTCAAACACCGCCAATTTGCGTTGCCCGTTGCCACGCACGATGGTGATGGCGTCTTTCAGCGGCAGGCTGGAGAAGGCAATCGCGTTGAGTTTGTCGCTGCGCTCTTCGGTCAAATTGCGCTTGGTGCGGGTGTCGATCAGGCTGCCTTGCAACAGATAGTGGCCATTGGCGTCGGTGTAGTAAATCTCGTTGTCTTCAAGCAGCACTTCGTACACCCCGTTCATCGGTGTTTTGCTGATGGCTTCAATCTTGGGCAGATCGGGGATGCGCTCTTTGAGGGTTTTGCGAATCGTCGCCTCTTGGGCCATGACCAGGTTGGGCATGGCCGTCAAGGCCAACAGCAGGGCGCCAAAGCACACCCGTTGGGCTAAAGCTGTGCCGCGTTGAAAGCTCGAGAAGATCATCATTGCATCGCCTGTTGAATCACCCATTGCTTCAAGGGTGGGATGGTGTCAAAGTTTTTCATGCCCCATTGGCGCAGGTCTTTGGCCAGCGCATGGGGGTGGGCAAACAACCGCTGCAAGCCGTCGCAGGCCACCCAAGTGGGCCACATGCCGGCTTTGCGCTGACGCTCGTATTGGCGCAGCAAATGGCGGTCGCCCAAGGGCCGCCAATGGTTGATGCCTTGGCGGGTTTGCAGCACATCGTGCAGGGCTTGGGCATCGGCCAAGCCCAGGTTCAGGCCCAAGCCCGCCAGCGGGTGCACGCTGTGGGCGGCGTCACCGGCCAGCACCCAAGCCGTGCCGTCGGGGTCGTTGCCACACCAGTGCGTGGCACGGGCCATTTGCAAAGGCCAACTGCGGCGCTCACTGGTGAGGGACAAGGCGCCCAATTGGTCGTGGCTGGCGTGGTGCAAAGCCTGCTCAAACTCGGCCACCGGCAGGGCTTGCAACTGGGCGGCCCGCGCCGGGCTGAGCGACCACACCAAGGCGGCTTGTTGGCCTTGCGCGCCGCCCATGGGCAACAGCGCCAAGATGTCGAGCTCGCCGTTGTCTTGGTGGAACCATTGGAAGGCCTGACCATGGTGGGGCACCGTGCATTGCACCCGTGCGGCCAAGGCGTATTGGTCATAGGGCAATACGTCATGCGCCACACCCCATTGTTCGCGGCTGCTGCTGTGGCGGCCTTCGCACACCACGGTGAGGCTGGCGCTGGCTGCCTCGGTCAGCACGGTGATCAGGGGTTGGTATTGAATGGCTTGGGCCAACTGGGCTTGGAGCACAGGCACATCCACAATCCAACTCAAGCCCTCGGCGGTGGGTGCGGGCAATTGCACCTGTGCGCCGCCATCGCCCCACACCCGCATCCGTTGCACGGGGGTGGCGTGCTCGGCATCGGGCCAACAGCGCAGGCTTTGCAACAGGGTTTTGGATGCGGCATTCAGGGCAAAAGCGCGCACGTCGGCTGCGGCTTTGGGGGCGGTGTCGACCAGGCCCACCCGCAAGCGCAAGCCCGCCATCAGCAGGGCCAGGCTTTGCCCCACCACACCGGCACCGCGCACACACACATCGAAAGCAGGATTCATGGTGGGCGATTCTAGGTGGGCCCTCGCCAGCCAGCCGCCCAGGCACAATTCAACCCTCCTCATTGACCTGCCGATGAAACCATGACCGACGCCCAAGCCACCGTGTCCCAATTGTGGATATACCCCGTCAAATCTTGCGCCGGTGTGATGGTGCCTGAAGCCACCCTGACCGCTCAGGGCTTGTTGAACGACCGCTGTTGGATGGTGGTCGACGCGCAAGGTGAGCTGGTCAGCCAGCGCGACGTGCCCCACATGGCCCTCATCCAGCCGAGTTTGCGACTCTCTGAGGTGGTGTTGCGCGCGCCCGGCATGTTGGCCTTGCATTTGGCTTTGTTCGAGGTGCAAGAACCCGTGAAGGTTCAGCTGTGGGGGCAAACCATGCCCGCGTTTGACATGGGCGACGTCGCGGCGCAGTGGTTCAGCGACTTTTTGGGTCAAACCCCCGAGGGCAAAGCCCTGGGCCGATTGCGCTTGGCGCGTTTTGACCCCGACCATGTGCGCCTGAGCAGCACCCAATGGACCGGCACCGTGGCCGCGAAAAATCAGTTCAGCGATGGCTACCCCTACTTGGTGTGCAGCCAAGCCTCGGTCGAAGACCTCAATGCCCGCTTGGCCGCCCAAGGCCATGCCGCGGTCGATTTGCGCCGCTTTCGGCCCAACATCGTGCTCAGTGGCATCCCCGCACATGACGAAGACCACCTGCGCAGCTTGTCGTGGCAGGCCGAAGAAGGCCAAGTCGTGTTGCAACCGGTCAAACCGTGTTCGCGCTGCCCCATGCCCAATGTCGATCCCGACACCGCCGCCGTGAACCCATTGCTCAGCGATGTGCTGCAAAGCTATCGGCAAGACCGCCGCTTGGACGGGGCCATCAGCTTTGGCATGAACGCCATTGCCACCCAAGGCGTCAGTGAGGATGTGGAGCCGGTATTGCGCGTGGGTCAGGTGCTGGACCTCCAATACCTCTTGTGAGTTGGGCGCTGATGGGGTGCGCCTTCAGCGCGAGGCGCTGGCTACAATCCCACCCCTTTGGCGAGACTGTGCGCCCAACCATCCCCGCGCCTGCGGGTTGAGGAATTTCCATGAGTTTGAAATGCGGCATCGTCGGCCTGCCCAATGTCGGTAAATCCACCCTGTTCAATGCGCTGACCAAGGCGGGCATCGCCGCAGAAAACTACCCGTTTTGCACCATCGAGCCCAATGTCGGCGTGGTCGAGGTGCCCGATCTGCGTTTGGCGCAACTCTCCACCATTGTTCAGCCCGAACGCATCGTGCCCGCCATCGTGGAGTTTGTTGACATCGCTGGCTTGGTCGCAGGTGCCAGCACCGGCGAGGGTTTGGGCAACCAGTTTTTGGCCCACATCCGCGAGACCGATGCGATTGTGAATGTGGTGCGCTGCTTTGAAGACGACAACGTGATTCACGTGGCGGGCAAGGTGGATCCGATCTCTGACATCGAAGTGATCCAAACCGAGTTGTGCTTGGCCGACTTGAACAGCGTGGAAAAAGCCTTGCACCGGGTGCAAAAAACCGCTCGCTCGGGCGACAAAGAGGCCGCCAAATTGGTGGCCATTTTGGAGAAATGCCAACTGGCTTTGAACGACACCAAGCCGGTGCGCACCATCGATTTCAGCAAGGAAGAAAAGCCGCTGTTGAAACAGTTTTTCTTGATCACCGCCAAGCCCGCCATGTTTGTGGCCAATGTGTCGGAAGATGGTTTTGAGAACAACCCCTTGCTGGACCGACTCACCGCTTATGCCCAGTCACAAAACGCGCCGGTGGTGGCGATTTGCGCCAAGCTCGAAGCCGAGATGAGCGAGATGAGCGACGAAGACCGCGATATGTTCTTGAGCGAGTTGGGTCAAACCGAGCCGGGCTTGAACCGCTTGATCCGCTCGGCCTACACCTTGCTCGGTTTGCAAACCTACTTCACCGCCGGCGTGAAAGAGGTGCGGGCCTGGACCATCCATGTGGGCGACACCGGCCCCCAAGCCGCAGGCGTGATCCACACCGATTTCGAAAAGGGCTACATCCGCGCCCAAACCATTGCCTTTGACGACTTCATCCAGTTCAAAGGTGAGCAGGGCGCGAAAGACGCGGGCAAGATGCGCGCCGAGGGCAAAGAGTACGTGGTCAAAGACGGCGACGTGATGAACTTTTTGTTCAGTTCCTAGGAAATAACTGGGCAAGCGGTTTCACTGCATGGCGCATGAAGTGAAACCATCCACCCCCTCACTTGGGGTGGGTTTTTTGCCAGTCCTCGTAAGCGGGAACGGTCATTTTGAAATGGTCGCGGGTGCGGGTGTAGAGCTGCCCAAACATGCGCCCAATCGGGTGGTACTTCTCTGGGTCAATGTAATAGGTGTCGGGGTCGAACAAACCCTCGCGCACATGCATCATCACCACCTTGCCAATCAAGATGTGGCGGTCAGGACTGATTTGCACAAAGTTGATTTTTTCGCACTCAAAGGCCACCGGCGCTTCGGTGATGCGTTTGGGTTTCACCACCGTTGAGGGCACCAAGTTCAGCCCGGCCATGGCGGTTTCGCTCACATCGCTGGGAAAGTCAATGGCGCAGACATTCATGGCTTCGCCCAGGCCTTCGTCCACCAAATGCACCACAAATTGGCCGTTGTGCATCACATTGTGGGTGGTGTCTTTGAGTGTGCGGCTGTGGCGCCGGGTCTCCAGGCCCACCACCAACACCGGCGGGTTCTCGCCCATGGCATTGAAGAAGCTGAAGGGCGCTGCGTTGTCACCGGTGTCGTCGTTGTAGGTGGTGATCAGCGCAATCGGGCGCGGCACGATGGTCGATGAAATGAGCTTGTACTGAATGTCGTTGGGCAAGCTGTTGATGTCGATTTGCATGGGGTGGGTGGGCTCAAAAAGGGTTGTGCACAATAAGGCCCTCGTTGTTGAAGGTCCCTCGAACCATTATGCCGACTGCCAGCCACCCAAACCCTTCTCAAGCCGATGTGGATGCTTTGTCGCAGGGCTTGGACCGCTGGGCGCGCTACCCGGTCAGCCCCCAGCGCGCACAAGAATTGGCCACCGAGTTCGCGCAACTCAACGCAGCGGTGCAGGCCGGTGCTGCGCACTTGCGGTTGGATGACGAACCCAGTGCTTATGCGGCTTGGCTCCAATCGGGGCCCACAGGTGGCTGACACCGACATCGCCTTCATGGGTTTGACCCAAGTGGCGCAGGCCATTGTTCAGCGAAAACTCTCTTCGCTGGAAGTCACCCAAACCTGTTTGCAGCGCATCGCGCAATGGCAGCCCTCGCGCAAAGCGTTCATTCGCATCGATGAAGAAGCTGCTTTGGCCGCTGCGCGCCGGGCCGATGCCCAATTGGCCCAGCACTCGTTCCAACCGGGCCCATTGCACGGCGTGCCCTTGGCCCACAAAGATTTGTTTTACCGCAGCGGCCAGGTGTCCACCTGCGGCAGTTTGATTCGCCGCGATTGGCGCGCTGACACCACGGCCACTTGCTTGAGCCGCTTGGATGCGGCGGGTGCCTTGGACTTGGGCACTTTGAACATGTCGGAGTTTGCCGGCGGGCCCACCGGGCACAACATTCACCACGGGCACTGCGCCAGCGCTTTCCACCCCGATCACATCGCCGGCGGTTCGTCCAGCGGTTCGGGCATGGCCGTGGGCGCTGGCTTGGTGTTTGGCGCGCTGGGCACCGACACCGGCGGGTCGATTCGCTTGCCGGCTTCGGCCAATGGGGTGTTGGGGCTCAAGCCCACCTATGGTCGGGTCAGCCGCTATGGGGTGATGCCGCGCGCATGGTCGCTCGATCATGTGGGCGTGCTGGCGCGCTCGGCTGTGGACGCAGCGCGTTTGATGCGCTTGATTTCGGGACACGATCCGCTGGACGCCACATCCATCGATCAACCGGTGACCGATGATGAAGCGGGCTTGGGGGCATCGGTGCGCGGCGTGCGGGTCGGCGTGCCCGATGTCAGCGCCTTGGGCGGGGTGGCGCCCGGCGTGCAAGCCATGCTCGAGACCGCTGTGGACGTGTTGCGCGATTGCGGAACACAGTCTCAGGCGGTGCCCATCGAAGACATGACGCCTTTGTTTCGCTGCGCCGAGACCATCATCAAGTCGGAGGCGGCCAGCATCCACGGGCCCTGGCTGCGTGAGCGCCCGCAAGACTACACGCCTTTGTTTCGCTCGCGCACCGAGGCCGGGTTTTTGATTCCCGCCACCCAATACATCGACGCCTTGCGCTGGCGCACGTCGCTCAGCCGCCATTTCATGGACACCACCATGCGCGGTGTGGATGTGCTGATCCTGCCGTGCATGCCCTATGCCTTGCCCACCATCGCAGACTCGGATGTGGATCGCAGTGGGGAGGCGGTGCGCGCCTTGATCGGCCGCATCACCATGTACACCCGGCCTTTCAATTTATTGGGCTTGCCCGTGGTTCAAATTCCGGCGGGCTTTTGCCCGGCTGGGCTGCCCTGGGGCTTTCAGTTGGTGGGGCACCCGTTTCAAGAGGGTTTGTTGCTGCGCTTGGCGCACCACTTCATGGCCGAAACGACCGCATGGTGCCGCCGCCCCATGCTTTGATGCGCATGGCCGTTGGGCGCCGGTGAAAGCAGGGGGCTTTAAAACTTGCCGTACGTCAAATAAGCTTCGACCGGGTCCATGCCGCCGCGGATGGCTTCGCGCACTTGGTTTTCGGTCAGGGCCACGGCCTCGGTTTTTTCCACCACCTCGGCCACCAGGGCATGCGGGATGACCACCACCCCATCGCGGTCGCCCAGCACATGGTCGCCGCTGTGGATGGTCACGCTGCCAATGGTCACTGGCTCGCCGTAACGATCGGGCTGCCAGCGCGCCACGATGTCGGAGGGCGTGAAAAACGTGTGCACCACCGGAAAGCCCAGTTCCAAAATGAAGTCGGTGTCGCGGCAACCCCCATCGACCACATAGCCCAGCACGCCTTTGTTCTTCAAGGTCTCGGCCGACAACTCACCCATCAAAGCGATCTCTTGGTTGTGCGGTTGGCACACCACCACATGGCCGCTGGGCGCTTTGGACAGCAAGGTGGTCCAACCCAGCAAGCTGTCGTGCCGGCTGATGCTGTGGTCCATGTGGCCCGACACCGTCCAAGCCGGCCCCGCCACTTTGAGGGCTGGGTCCAGGGGGCGCAGGTGCGCGGGCAGCACGCAATTGGCGTGGCCCATGCCGCGCAGCACATCGTGCACCGCGCCGGTGTAGAGTTTTGACAAGCGTTCAACCAGGGCGGTTGTTTTCATGGTGGGGGTTCCTTTCAAACACTGTAGAAGATGCCCGACACCAGCCCCATGCTGGAAAACCCCAGCTACAGCGCAGCCGCCCAGTCTTGTGGAAAGACCCACAGCAACAAACTGGTGAACACCAAGTAGCGCAAAAATTTACCGATCGCCATGTAGATCAAGCAGTGCCAAAAAGGCATGCGCAAATAGCCAGCCACGGCACACAAAGGGTCGCCGATCACCGGCAACCAGCTGAGCAAACAGGCTTTGGGCCCCAAGGCTTGCAGCCAGGCCAAGGCGCGCAAGCGCACGGCGCTGTCGCCGCGCACCTTGTCCACCACCTTTTGCGTGCCCCAGCCCATCCACCAATCGAGCGCCCCACCCAGGGTGTTGCCCGCCGTGGCGACCAAAATGGTCGGCCAAAACAAATCGGGGTTGAGCTTGATCAAACCAAACACCACCGGCTCTGAGCCCATGGGCAACAAGGTGGCGGATATGAACGACACCACAAACACCGTGCTCAGGCCAAAGCGCGGCAGCGCCAAGGTGGTCAACAGCAGGTGCATCCAATCCATCGTGCCTTGAGTATAGAAACATGTGAGGGATCACTGCGGCTCAAGCCATTGCCAATGTAATGTGCGCCTGTGCACACAAGGGTGTGGGGCACCAAATCAGTGATGCGCCATGGGTGTTTATCCGAATGAAAAATCGCTCTCCAACGCTTGAGGCGGCAAAAAACCCGCCGTTACAATCGTGCCTCCTTTTTAAGCACCCTCCCTTTTCGCAGGCTTTGCCTTTTCAAATGCACATCGGACCTTATGCTTTGACCAACCGCTTGATGGTCGCTCCCATGGCGGGCGTGACCGACAGGCCGTTTCGGCAGCTCTGCAAGCAATGGGGTGCGGGCTATGCGGTGAGCGAGATGATCACGTCAAAGCGCGATTTGTGGCACACCGCCAAAACCATGCGCCGTGCCGATCACCGGGGCGAGAGCGGCCCGATCGCGGTGCAAATTGCCGGCACCGACCCACAGATGATGGCCGACGCCGCGCGCCACAACATCGACCGCGGCGCGCAAATCATCGACATCAACATGGGCTGCCCGGCCAAAAAAGTGTGCAACGTGTGGGCCGGCTCGGCGCTGATGCAAAACCCACCCTTGGCACTGGCCATTGTGGAAGCGGTGGTCCAGGCCTGTGCGCCCATGGGCGTGCCCGTCACCTTGAAGATGCGCACCGGTTGGAACGCAGCCAATAAAAACGCTTTGTCAATGGCACTGGCCGCTGAGCAAGCGGGGGTGCAAATGCTCACCATCCACGGCCGCACCCGCGATCAAGGCTACAAAGGTCAGGCCGAGTACCTCACCGTGGCCGAGGTCAAATCGCGCCTGCGCATCCCGGTGGTGGTGAATGGCGACATTGACTCACCGCAAAAAGCCCGGGCTGTGCTGGACCTCACTGGCGCTGACGCCTTGATGGTGGGGCGTGCGGCACAAGGGCGGCCGTGGATTTTTCGCGAAATCGCCCACCACCTGGCCACCGGTGACACCTTGGCCCCTCCCTTGGTGGCCGAGGTGCGCCGATCGCTGTTGGCGCATTTGCACGAGCACTGCGCTTTGTATGGCGAGTACACCGGTGTGCGCACGGCCCGCAAACACCTGGGCTGGTATGTGCGCCACATGCCCGGTGGCGAGGCGTTCCGCCAGCACATCAACACCTTGGAAGACCCCCAGGCCCAGGCCGATGCCTTGGGTCTGTTTTTAGATCAATGGGCCCAAACCTCAGACCGCATGCCCATGGCTGAAGCGGCCAGCGCCCCAACCACAGAGACACAGTTCGCATGAGCAAAAAAAACATAGAAGACGTGGTTCGATCCAGTCTGGAAACCTACTTTCGCGATTTGCGCGGCACCGAACCTGGCAACTTGCACGACATGGTGGTGCGCACGGTTGAAAAGCCTTTGCTTGAAATCGTCATGAAGCACGCCGAAGACAACCAGTCGCGTGCCGCGCAGTGGTTGGGTTTGAACCGCAACACCTTGCGCAAAAAACTCACCGAGCACCATCTGCTTTGATTCACCCCTCGCACAGCGGCTCGCCGAGCCATGCCGTGCCAACCCAGGACCCCCATGAACGCATTGATTTCTGTCTCCGACAAGAGCGGCATTGTTGAGCTTGCCCAGGCCTTGCACGCGCTGGGCGTGGGCCTGATCTCCACCGGTGGCACGGCGCAGTTGTTGCGCGACCAAGGCCTGCCCGTGCGCGAGGTGGCCGATGTGACCGGCTTTCCCGAGATGCTCGACGGCCGCGTCAAAACCTTGCACCCCATGGTGCACGGGGGCTTGCTGGCCCGCCGCGATCTGCCCGCCCACATGCAGGCCTTGCAGACGCACGGCATTGACACCATCGATTTATTGGTCGTCAACCTGTATCCCTTTGAAGCCACGGTGGCCAAGCCCGGTTGCACCTTGGAAGATGCGATCGAGAACATCGACATTGGCGGCCCAGCCATGGTGCGCAGTGCCGCCAAAAACTGGAAGCACGTGGCGGTGCTCACCGACGCCACGCAATACGGCCCGGTGGTCGACGAGTTGCGCCAAAACGGCAGCTGGAGCGACACCACCCGCTTTGCATTGGCCGTGGCCGCGTTCAACCGCATCAGCCAGTACGACGGCGCCATCAGCGACCATTTGTCGCGCATCCAAGTCGACGGAAAGCTCACCGTGTTCCCTTGGCAAGCGAATGGCCGCTTTGTCAAACTGCAAGACCTGCGCTATGGCGAAAACCCACACCAACTCGCAGCGTTCTACCGCGATGTGAACCCCGCCCCCGGCTCTTTGGTGATGGGCGTGCAGTTGCAAGGCAAAGAGCTGTCCTACAACAACATCGCCGACGCCGACGCGGCCTGGGAGTGTGTGAAAAGCTTTGCCACCCCCGCGTGCGTGATCGTCAAACACGCCAACCCTTGCGGCGTGGCCTTGGGCGCAGATGCCTTGCAGGCTTACCGCAAAGCGTTTCAAACCGACCCCACCTCGGCCTTTGGCGGCATCATTGCCTTCAACTGCGCGGTCGACTTGGCCACCGCCGAAGCGGTGCACAAACAATTTGTAGAAGTGCTGATCGCGCCCTCTTACAGCGCCGAAGCACTGGCCTTGTTGCAGTCCAAGGCCAATGTGCGGGTCATGCAAATTGACCTGCCGCCCGGTGGCGACACCGATTGGGCGCGCGGCCAAAACACGGTGGACATCAAACGCATTGGCTCAGGCGTGCTGATGCAAACCGCCGACAACCACGTGCTGCAAGTTTCCGACCTGAAGGTGGTGACGCACAAGCAACCCACGCCGCAGCAAATCGAAGACCTGCTGTTCGCCTGGAAGGTGGCCAAGTTTGTGAAGAGCAACGCCATCGTGTTTTGCCGCGACGGCATGACCATGGGCGTGGGCGCTGGGCAAATGAGCCGCTTGGACTCGGCCCGCATCGCCGCCATCAAAGCCGGTCACGCCAGCTTGAGCCTGCAAGGCACGGCGGTGGCCAGCGACGCCTTCTTCCCCTTCCGCGACGGCTTGGATGTGGTGGTCGACGAGGGCGCGACCTGCGTCATTCAACCCGGTGGTTCAATGCGCGACCCAGAAGTGATTGACGCCGCAAACGAGCGCGGCGTGGCCATGGTGTTCACTGGGGTTAGGCACTTCAGGCATTGAGCCGCTGGCATGGTGGCTTCGACCTTGCGTCGGCTGGGCCAAATGTTGGATCACTTTCCCGAAGCGCCGATCTCGCGTTCTGACAGGCGACCTGTCACATATTTGTGCAAAACACTCGCGATCAGCGTTTGATACGGCAGCCCCTCTGCAAGCGCCTTGGCCTGTATGTCTTGCAGGTCGCCAGTTGACAGCCGGATATTGACGCGGCGGTCTTTGATGGCGGTGGCCCGAGCTGCAGACTTGAACTTTGCAAGTTCTGCCCTTGTCGCCACAGACTTCAGCCTGCCATCCTCATATGCGGAAAGAATATCTGTTTCGTATGCATCAGTTTTAGGCATCAGCTTCACCTTGGTTCAAATAGTCACGCGTTGCCTTGCGGCTGGGTATGACTGTTTTTAGAAAAAAATGGTCATCTTCCTCGACAAATGGGACCAAGTACGCGTAGCCGTCACTGGCAACGACAAGCATCTTTTGGTTGGGGTACTTGGCCAAATTCGGGTGAGCCAGGATGTCCAACAAGCCCCCCGACTCAATGGCAACCACCATGTTCTCGAATGAAATGCCCCGATCAAGCTGGAGTTGCTCGTTTTTTTCAGGGCTCCATCGAAATGGCTTCATACATTGAGTTTAACGCAGTGTGTGCCTTTTGGCTTCAAATGGCAAATATTCGCCCAACCGGCGCCGATGGAGGTGTGGGCTCATTCGGAGTTTGACCACATCCGCAGCAGCCCAGGGCTGTACATTCCGTTCCAAAGCCATCCTCCCCACCTGACCCACTTGGACCCCCCCTTTGAACTTCTCTGAACTGGGCCTGAGCCCTGCGCTGATGCGCGCCGTGGACAGCATGGGTTTGCATCTGCCCACGCCGATACAAGGCCAAGCCATTCCCGCCGTGTTGCAAGGCCGCGATGTGTGGGCCAGTGCGCCCACCGGGTCGGGCAAAACCTTGGCCTATGTCTTGCCCCTGGTGCAAAAAATATTGCAAGCGCCCAAGCAAACCAATTTCCGCCGACCCATCCGCTGCCTGGTGCTGATCCCCACCCGCGAGCTGGCGCTGCAAGTGGGGCAAGTGCTGCGCCAAGTGGCGGACAGCTTGGGGCTCAAAGCCGTGGTGGCCCACGGCGGGGTGTCGATCAACCCGCAAATGATGGCCTTGCGCGGTGGCGCCGACGTGGTGGTGGCCACCACCGGGCGTTTGCTCGACTTGGTGGCGCACAACGCCCTGCGTTTGTCGGAGGTGCAGCACCTGGTGCTTGATGAGGCCGACCGCTTGCTCGAGTTGGGCTTTGCCGACGAGCTGCAATCGGTTTTGGCCTTGCTGACGCAAGCGCACCAAACCCTGTGTTGGTCGGCCACCGCCACACCCGAGTTGGCCGCCTGGGCCGAGCATGGCTTGCGCGATCCGCTGCGCATCGAAAGCGATGCCGCCGAGGTGTTTGAAGCACCGCAGATCGAGCAACGTGCCATCGCGGTGGACGACAAAAAACGCACCGCCTTATTGCGTCACTTGATCACCACCCAGGGTTGGCAGCGGGTGTTGGTGTTTGTGGCCACGCGCTATGCCTGCGCGCACCTGGCCAGCAAGCTGTGCACCGCCGGCGTGCGGGCCAGCGCCTTGCATGGCGACATGTCCCAAGGGGCGCGTCAAGTAGCACTGCAAGACTTCAAAGACAGCCGCATCGACGTGTTGGTCACCACCGATTTGGCCGCACGCGGCATCGACATTGCGCTGTTGCCAGTGGTCGTCAACCACGACTTGCCGCGCTCGGCCAACGACTACACCCACCGCATTGGGCGCACCGCACGCGCCGGTGCGCAGGGGCAAGCCGTGAGTTTTATCAGCGCCGACGCTTTTGCGCATTGGCAGTTGATCCAAAAACGCGCACAGGTGCAATTACCGCTGGACGTGGTGGCCGGTTTCGAGCCCACAGAAACACCAGCGCCAACGGCGGGGGTGGGTGGCATCAAGGGCAAGCGACCGAGCAAGAAAGACAAATGGCGGGCGCTTCAACAACCGGCTGGTTGAACTGGCACACGGGGCGAATGCGCAGCGCCCCAAAGGTGCAAGCAGGTTCACCGCAAGGTGCGGCATCACACAGACAAACCAACAAAAAATTGAAAAAATCAACCATGCATTCATCATGGTTCTGGTTCTGATGGAACATGCCCATCCAAGATGGTCAGACCCACGAACATTGGGAATGGATCATCCTCGTTTCGGCTTGGCAAGCCGAGACCCAAGACCTTGAATTGGCGATAGCCCCATGGCCGCACCTGGCCATCACGTTTTCAGGATCAGCATGGACAACACACCATCACAAGTGGCATCGGAATTGCGTTATCGACGCTTGTTTGAGACTGCGCAAGATGGCATTTTGATTTTGAACTTCACCACCGGAATGATAGAAGATGCCAATCCCTTCATAACCACCATTTTGGGCTACACCCGGGAGGAATTGGTTGGGAAACGGTTGTGGGAAATTGGCGCCATCGTGGATAAAAAATCCTCGTTGGAAGCATTTGCGGTGCTGCAAGACAAAGGGTATATCCGCTATGAAGATTTGCCTCTGTTGACCAAATCGGGGAGCATCATCAATGTGGAATTCGTCAGCAACGCCTATGGCGTGAATGGTGACCGGGTGATCCAGTGCAATATCCGCGACATCACCCAACGCAAACAAACCGATCGCCAACTGTTGGAGTACCAGCATTTGGTGGCCTTGGGGATGTCAGAGATCGTGGATGTCTTGTCCGCCATGATTGAAGAGCGCGACCCCTACACGGCAGGCCATCAAAGCCGGGTGGCCCATTTGTCTGTGGCCATGGCCACAGAAATGCAATTGATGCCGCACAACATCGAGGGCATTCGGCTGAGTGCACTGGTGCATGACATTGGCAAATTTTCCATTCCGGCCCAAGTGCTGATGAAGCCCACCCAACTCAATGCATTTGAGATTGCCATGCTCAAAAACCATGTCCAGGCGGGTTACGACGTGCTCAAGCACATCCACTTTCCCTGGCCGGTGGCACAAATCGTCTTGCAGCACCATGAGCGAATCGACGGCACGGGCTATCCCAACGGCCTCAAGGGTGACAGCATCTCCGAGGACGCGCGGATATTGGCGGTTGCAGATACGGTGGATGCCATGGTCGGCGCCAGGCCCTATCGGACGGCTTTCACCATCGATGAAGCGATCGATACTCTGTTGGCTGGGGCTGGAACCATTTACGACACAAAAGTGGTCGATGTGTGCGTGCGTGTCTTCAAAGTCAATCGCTACACATTTCCCCCAACGAAATACACCGATGATGTACCCATATCCAACAAGCACCTGTGATCCAAGTGAACGCGCTCAGAGTGGTGTGGCATCGGTCGAATTGGCATTGATGCTGCCCATGCTGTTGTTGATGATCGATGGTGTTTTGGAATTGGGGCTGATGTTCCACAACCAATCGGTGCTGACCAGTGCCACCCGCATCGCCGCACGGGCTGGCGTTGCGGCGGGCGTGGGCAAGCCCAGCGTTGCGCAAATGACCGCTTTGGCCACCGCTTACTGCCAGGACAATCTCATCTCGCCGGGCGCAAAAAACACCCCCGTGGTGGAGGTTGAGCAATCCAACGACGCGGTCTATCCCAACCCTTTGCGGGTATCGATCCGGTACCAATTCAATGGGCTGATCATGGGGGGTGGGTGGGGCATGCTGACATCCAATCCCACGCTACAGGCTTCAACCGTGATGTACAACGAATGAAACATCCAAAACAAACCGGTGCCGTCGCCATACTGGTCGCCATGCTGTTGCCCCTCTTGATCGCCATGATATCGATGGCCATTGACATGGGTCAGGTTTTGCTGAAAAGAAACACCATGCAGGTGGCGGCCGATGCAGCCGCGATGCTGGCTGCCAATGCGCGGCAACATGGCGAACCCATGGACACGGCCATGGCCATGGCGCGGCAAGCCACCCAGGCCAATGGCTTTGAGGATGGGGTCACGGGTGTGGTGGTCGTGGTGGCCATCCCGCCCGGTGGCACACAAAGCTTTGCGGCAGATAACCAATACGTCAGAGTGACCATTGCTCAGCCGGTCAATGCCTATTTGGCGTGGATATTTGGTGTGTTTCAAACCGATACCTCTGCGACTGCCACAGCGGGCCCCGCAGGCAACGGCAACCCCTGTTTGGTATCGTTGGCGGGTTCGGGTTCGGCTGCCTTCACCGTTGGCGGCAATGGGATCGTTACGGCCAATGCGTGCGGTATTTACATCAACTCCAACAGCTCAACCGCCATGCAGCTCAACGGCAATGTCAGTGTGGTGGCCAATACCATTCAAGTGGTGGGGGGGTATACCCAAACTGGCAGCGTGACTGTGAGTACAGTGACCACGGGTGCAGACATCAAAGCTGATCCATTCACCGCATTCCCAATGCCCCCGTTTTCGGCCTGCGACCACAACCCATACGTCGCACCAGCCAATGGCAATGTGAGACTGTCGCCAGGCACCTATTGCGGCGGTATATCGATCAGCGGCAACCGCACGGTGAGCTTTGAGGCTGGGCTTTATGTGTTGTATGGGGGTGGCATGGGGTTTACAGGCAATAGCACGCCCATTGTGGGTGCTGGCGTCACTTTTTACAACACAGGCAATGGCGGCAGTTATCCCTATGCATCCATGGACATCAATGGCAATGTGACCTTGAATCTGAGCGCACCACTGTTGGGTTCATATGCCGGCATGCTGTTTGTACAAGACCCCTTGAACACGCAGCCAAGCAGCATTGTGGGCAATGCGGGGGCCAAGTTGGCGGGTAACTTGTACTTCCCAACCAGCACATTGACCTTGAATGGAAATTCCGGCACAGACATTCCGATTGGCTCGGTGGTGGCGAATCGGGTCAAGGTGATGGGCAACACCAAATTCAGCCTGTCCAACGCGTATGGCAGCACCAGTGGCGCAGGCAGTCAAAGAATCGGCTTGTACGAATAGATCACTCGTTCAAGGCGGAAGCGCGTGAACTCAACACAATGGGCAAGCCCCAAGCATGCAGCAGCGATTCAGCCATCAAGCTGTGATAAGTGAATTCCACAATGACTTCCAGTGGGGAATTGAACACCGGGTCTGGTGTCTGATGGACTTGCACACGGGCGGATTGCGCGGGGCCCATGGTCATCAAGCGGGTGCCGCAGTATTGCTGGGCCACCCGGGCGATTTCATCGGCGGTCAACTTGGGGTTGCGTAGCACCGCACCCGCCCGAACCGCTTCGCGGGCCGCATGGGTGATCACCACCTTGTCGTACATCACCATGCTGAACTCCACGATAGCGAACACAAGCATCAGCAAAACCGGGAGCACCAAGGCGAATTCAATCGCGCTGGCACCAGCTTGGTCACGTCGCATGGCACACACGCCGGTAAATCGAGGGGGTCACGCCCAAGTGGTCTTTGAAAAACCGAGAGAAATTACCTGGCGATGAAAACCCCAAATCAAAAGCCATGTGGCTCAGGGATTCTGATTCCGACATCAAACGCGAACGGGCTTGCTCGGTGCGCATGGCATTCCAAAACACAAGGGGCGTGGTGGCCAATTCAGACTGAAACAACTCGAACAAACGACTGCGTGACAAACCCACCTGGTGGGCGAGGTTCAATGCCTTGGTCGGATGCTCCAAGTGGGCCTGCATGTGGGCCATGGCCAAGTGCAAGCGCGGGTCCACCGCCGCTCTGCAAAGTGCTACAGCAGATGACGCTTCACTCGGTGATGGGGCATGCATCAATGACTGAACCAGTTGGGCCACATCGGTTTCGATCTGCAGGTCTTCTTGTTCCATCGGTGACGACATATGCCCCAATAAGATGGTGCTGGCCGAACGGATGGCGTCAGACACGGTGATTTGGCATTGCGGAAAAAACAAAGGGTGTGCATCGCTGGCCCCGGTGTTGTGCACCCATTCGGCATTCAGATACAAATTCATCAGCAGTGTGCTGGGCTCGCTTTCATCCAAACGCAAGTCATGGGAAGCATGGGGATTGACGGCGAGCGCCAAGTGCTGCGAGACCTCGACCCGTTGTGTGCCCACGTGCGCATGCGCTGTGCCGCCCTTGAGCCACAGGGTGAAATGCACATGAGGGTGTGAATGCGCCACCAAGTGGTTTTGCACTTGCACCACCTCAGCGCGGCCAAAGGGCCCTTCACGCACAGCAAATGAATCAACCATGGTCTTCCTTGAGCCAAGACTGTGCCGCAAATGGCGTATTGCATCTGTGCGATGAAACACACAAATCACTAAAAACAACATTAGTTCAATGAACGCGAATTTCTGGACGCATTGATAAGCGCGCAGGAATGAATCGGCCTAAATTCGCGCCTTGTGACATGTGTCACTACCAACCCTTGAAAGGCAATCCATGAAATCACTCATCGCAGGCATAAGGCATTTCCTCCAAGACGAACAAGGTGCCACGGCCATTGAATATGGGCTGTTGGCCGGATTGATCGCTGTGGTGATCATCGTGGCGGTCACATCCATCGGCACCAACTTGAAAGCCATTTTCAAAATGGTGGCTGACTGTCTGACCACACCCAAAGGGACGCTTTGCCCAACGGTTTGATGCACCCATACACGCTGATGGCATGGCTCAGTGCGGGTGCCGCTTTGTTGGTGCTCGCCATATGGTGTGATGTTCAATCACATCGCATTCCCAACCCATTGGTCGGCGCAGGCTTGCTGATGGGCGCGGGACTGTCCCTGTTTGACGGTGGTCTGGGCTGGCGCGAATCACTGCTGGCTGCTACGGCCGGGATCGCCGCATTTTTGCCCTTGTACCTGTTGCGCATTTTGGGCGCCGGCGATGTCAAGTTGATGGGTGCCGTAGGAAGCTTTGTGGGCTATCCCGGTGTGTTGTCGGTGGCCTTGTTAACCGCCTTGGCCGGTGCCGTGCTGGCGGTGCTGATCGCCATTCGCCAAAGGCGATTGAGGTCCATGGTTCAGCAAATGGGAATGGGATTGCTGGGCCTGTTTTATCAAGTCACCAGTGGTGGCAGACCGCGTCAATGGGTGATGGTGGTGGGTCCCCATCGCATGCCGTATGCCTGTG